>NZ_CP060711.1:3000000-3300000 GCF_014395425.1 Thermomonas brevis | reverse complement strand
AAAGCGTATTGACCGGCCTGACCGAAGCCGGCGGCAGCGGTCGCAACGCCGGCACGTATGCGCACACCGTCAGCGGCAGCGATGGCAATTACGATCTGACCTTCGTGGACGGCACGCTGACCATCGACAAGGCCAGCCTCGTCATCGGCACCGACGACGTGACCAAGACCTACGACGCCACGCTGGACGCCGCCGGCAACGCCATCGTCCTTGGCGGGCAGCTGTTCGGCAGCGATTCGATCAGCGGCGGCGATTTCGCTTTCACCGACAAGAACGCCGGCACCGGCAAGACCGTCACGGTGGGAGGCGTCACCCTCGACGACGGCAACGGTGGCGGCAATTACACCATCACCTATGCCGACAACACCACCAGCACCATCCTGCAAAAAGTGCTGACCGTCAGCGGCAGCTTCGACGCCGAGGACAAACCCTGGGACGGCAGCGACGGCGCCAGCATCGGCCGCAACGCGCTGGCGCTGGACGGCGTGGTGGCCGGCGATGCGCTGGCGGCGGACTGGCGCGCGGCCTTCTCCGATGCCGCCATCGGCCAGGACAAGACGGTGACGCTGCGAGGCAGCGCCCTGTCCGGCGGCGACAGCGGCAACTACCGGCTCGACCTTGCCGGCGCGCCCACCGCCGTCGCCAGCATCCTGGGAACGCCGGTCGGCATGGAGGGTGCGCGCTACGTCGGCGCCACGCGATCCGCGCAGGACGAGGCGCGCCGCACGCCGCACGCGTCGTCGGCCTTCCCAGAGATCGCCGTCCTGCAATGCGGCCAGAACCTTCCCGCCCAACTGACCAAAGACTGCCGATAAATGTCCGTGAAGAAGACCACCACCTGCCTGCTGGCGGGCCTGTGCCTGTCGCCGCTGGCGGCGATGGCGCAGACCGCGCCCACCGCCGGCCAGATCCTCCAGCAGGAAAACGCGCCGCCGCGCGCGCCGACCACGGAAGCGCCGCGCACCCGCATCGAGGAGACGGACACGGCAGCCACTGGCGGCAGCGACACCGTGGCGGTGGCCGGCATCCGCTTCAGCGGCAACACCGCCTTCGCGGACGCCGAGCTGCAGGCGCTGGTAGCCGACGGCATCGCGCCCACCATGACCCTGGACGCGCTGGACGCCCTCGCCGCCCGCGTCACCCGCCACTATCGCGACCACGGCTATCTGGTGGCGCGCGCATGGCTGCCGCCGCAGGACATCAGCGGCGGCACGGTCACGATCGCGGTGCTGGAAGGCCGCGTCGGCGAGGTGGTGCTGGACGACAGGACCGGCCTGGCCGGCAACGCCACCGCCCCGCTCCATCGCCTGCGCGCGGGCGATGCGGTGAACGAGCGGCGCTTCGAGGACACGCTGCTGCGCCTGTCCGATCTTCCGGGCGTGGAGGTTAAATCCACCTTGCGGCCCGGCGAAAGCGTGGGCACGTCGGACTTCATCGTCGACCTGCTGCCGGCCGCGCGCTTCAGCGGCAGCCTCGATCTGGACAACTTCGGCAACCGCTACGCCGGCGCGGAACGCCTCGGCGCCAGCCTGTACTGGAACAACCCCGCCGGCCTCGGCGACCAGCTCAGCCTGCGCATGCAGGCCGGCACCAGCGACTACGGCTACGCGCGCCTCGGCTATCAGCTGCCGTTCGGGCCGTTCGCCACCCGCGTGGGCGCGGCGTACTCGTCGATGCACTACGAACTGGGCAAGGCGTTCTCCGTGCTCGACGCCCACGGCCAGGCGTCCGTCGCCAGCGCCTACGTGCAACAGCCGCTGCTGCGCGGCCGCCGCGCCAGCTGGTACGCCGCGCTGCAATACGACGACAAGCACCTGCACGACGACATCGACGCCACCGGCCTGCGCAGCCGCAAGACGCTGCGCAACGCCACCTTCAGCCTCTACGGCAATTTCACCGACACGTTCGGCGGCGGCGCCAGCACCAACCTCGGCCTGGGCTATACGCGCGGCGAACTCGGCATGGATGCGTTGAGCGCGCTGATCGACCGCCTCACCGCGCGCAGCGCCGGCGGCTTCGGCAAGTGGACGTTCAACCTCCAGCGCCAGCAGCGCCTGCCCGGCAACTGGCTGCTGGCGTTCAGCGCCAACGCGCAGTGGGCCGAGAAGAACCTCGATTCGTCCGAAAAGATGCTGCTGGGCGGCTCCTCCGGCGTGCGCGCCTACCCGCAGGGCGAAGCCAGCGGCGACAGCGGCCACGTCGCCAGCCTGGAACTGCACCACGCCATCGCCGGCCCTCTGGAGGCGTTCGGCTTCTACGACGAAGGCTGCGTCCACCTCAACACCGACACCTGGAAAGGCGCGGGCGACAACCACCGCCGCCTGGCCGGCTACGGCCTAGGCCTGACGTGGATGCGCGGCCCCTACAGCGTGCAAGCCTTCGCCGCCTGGAAGGACGGCACCGGCGATGCGCTCAGCGACAAGGATCGAAGCCCAAGGCTGTGGGCGCAGGCGGTGATGCGGTTCTGACGGAAAGAAGACCCCAGATCCCGGAAGCAGCTCGTACCAACGTCATTCTGATCCTGAAAGCATCCCGCCCCAGTTTGCGCATGAGTAGCGGTGCTGCCATCCGAGCGATCAAACATGGAAAGGCCGCCCGGAGGCGGCCTTTGTGTTGCGTCAGAATCTTGCTCTTCTTAGCCGCAAGCGGCCACGCGCTCATTGTCGATGAACGACTGCACAGGCACGGTGGCATCTTCCTGCGCCATACGCGACAACCTGTCAGCTTGATCACGCATGATGGCCTTGAACTCTGACTCAGCAAAGCGCACAAGGAGATCACGCACCATCGGCTGATAGGCAATTCCGTGATGGCTCGCAATAGCCTTCAGCGCGTCAATCAACGGGATCGGCAGGCGCATGGTCACCAGCTTCATGCTGGCCGCCTGATCCAAAGCTTCACTTGCACCTTTTGCAACGCGCACACTCTCGGCACTCGTCCCCAGCTCACCGGCTTCCCACTGCTCGGTGATCTTTTCATCCAACTCATTCATGGGACTCTCCGTCAAAAATCGATTGGTTTGCCAAGCTCGCGATACGTTGCAATCGCCTTTGCACTTGGCTCGAAGCATGTTCGCAGGTAGATCGTTCCGTCACGCAGGATGAAGCAGACCTTCAAGAGCCGCCCGTGATTGTTGGGAGCAACGAAAAAAGTCGTCGGCGGATCTGATTTATGGTCCTCCGACGTGTCTTCCAGCACTTCGCCAGTGCGATTCATGAAGCACTCACGAACATCCTTCATTGAGACGTTGTGCTTCGCCTGAAGCTTCGCTTTGGTCTTTTCGGAACAAACGATATGCATAGTTCACGTCTGCACCCTGCGGACATCCATTGTATTTACAATAACGGCAAACATCAATAAAACGTTACGACTGTTTCGTATTTACGCAACCGCTCATACGATGGAATGTGCCATTCGTCACCTTCTTGCCGTGTGAACGACCGAGCTTGGCCGCACCGGGGGCATCTGGGGGACACGACTTGACCGAACCCGGCCAATGCCCCGACTCTGCCCCCGGATTGCAACGATCACTTGCGACGATGGCGGAAAGAAAAGGGCCTGACCCCATGGAAAATCCAGCGGAATCAGGCCCTTGTCTGTCGTCCGAACGTGAACGGACGGGTTATTGGTGGAGGTGGGCGGAATCGAACCGCCGTCCGAAGGCACTCCATGCCCGGCACTACATGCTTAGCCCGGTGTTTGGTCTCGGATGCCGGCAACACACCGTGCGAAGCACGCCGTCATCCACACCCGCTGAGTTTCGGAGCCGGTTGGCGGGTCGCCGCCGGAACCTATCCCGTGATGATGACCCTACATCCACGAGCACAGGCACAAGTGGGTTCGGGGCTAGGCCTTAAGCGGCCAGAGCGTAGTTGTCGTCGTTGGCAACTATGAGTTTTGCAGCTGGATTAGCGAGGAAAGCTACCCCCTCGGCATGCGCCGTGCGATTTCGCGACCCCCGTCGAAGCCAGTGCACCCCCGGGAAGTTGTCGATGTCGCCGACCCCGCCAGTATAGGGGCGGCGGCGGCGTTCACAAGCGCGGCGGTCGCCGCCGTTCAGATGCCGCAAACGGAAACGGGCCGCAGCGTGCGGCCCGTTCCGGCAGATCGGCGATCCGCGAAGCCGCTTACGACTCCAGCGGCACCAGGCGGATTTCCACGCGGCGGTTCAGCGCGCGGCCCGATTCGGTGTCGTTGCTGGCGATGGGGAAGCGCTTGCCCATGCCGACGATCTCGAAGCGCTCGCGCTGCACGCCCTGCCCGATCAGGTAGCCGGCGACCGAGTTGGCGCGCTGCTCGGAGATGCGCTGGTTGACCGCGTCGGTGCCGATGCTGTCGGTGTGGCCGCTGACCTCGACGATGGTCTGGTTGTACTGCTTCAGCGTGCTGGCGATGGTGCCCAGCGCCGGGTAGAACTGCGGCTTGACGTCGGTCTTGTTGAAGTCGAAGGTCACGCCGTCCGGCAGGTTGAGCTTAATGACGTCGCCGTCGCGGCTCACGTCCACGCCGGTGCCAGCGGTGGCGCGGCGGAGCTCGGCTTCCTGCCGGTCCTGGTAGACGCCGACAGCGCCGCCCGCAAGCGCGCCGATGCCCGCGCCCACCATCGCATGCTGGCGGCGCTCCACCGCGCTGTCGCCGCTGAGCAGGCCGGCGGCGGCACCGATGGCCGCGCCGATCAGGGCGCCGCGCTTGGTGCGGTTGGGATCGTTCGGGTCGTTGGTCTGCCCGGTGTAGGTGGCGCAGCCGGCGGTGAACGCGGCCAGGCACACGCCCAGGATCGCAAGCTTGAATTGGGGTTTCATGCGGGAACTCCTCGTCTGGAATGGCGCGGGTGGCGATGCCGGACAGAGGCTAGGCGGCGGTTCGTGGCCTGAATGTGAACGGGCGCCGTTCCGTTAAGCCGCGGTTGCGTCTTGCAGCAGCGCCTCCGCCGCTTCGGCGTCCAGCGGCGCGTCCCAGCCGCCCATCATCGTGAGGTACAAGAGCTTGTCGAACTCCTCGCCGAAGCGGCGCACCACCGCGTCCGGGTCGGGGATCAGGCGCGCGTCGGCGATCAGCCCGAAGTGCACCTTGCCGCGATAGCTGAGGATCGACAGGCCCAGCCCGATCGAGCCGGTCTGCGGCACCCAGAACATGATGTCGCGCAGCGTGCAGCCGGCCATGTACAGCGGCTGCTGCGGACCGGGCACGTTCGTCGCCACCGCGCTGGCCTTGCGACTGAACATCTCCAGCGCCAGTTCCTGCACCGGCTGCGGGGCGATGCCGAGCGCGGCCAGCAGGCCGTAGGCGACGATGGCCTGGCGCGACTGCTTGAGCTGGTTCATGCAGTCGGCCACGCGGCGCAGGCGGCGCAGCGGGTTGTCCTCGCCCACCGGAAGGTCGAGGAAGACCAGACCGAAGTGGTTGCCGAGCTTCTTCGCGTGTTCCAGCGGGCGCAGGTTGACCGGCACGGTGGCGCGCAGGCTCATGCCCTCCAGCGCTTCGCCGCGCTCGCGCATGTAGCCGCGCAGCGCACCGGCGGCGGCCGCCATCAGCACATCGTTGACGGTGCAATCGCAGGCGCGGCCCACCGCTTTGACTTCTTCCAGATCGAGCGGCTCGGCCCAGGCCACGCGCTTGCTCACGCCGAGGCGGCCACGCAGCAGCGAGGGCGGATCGTCCGGCAGCGACAGCGCATAGACCAGCTCGCGCGCGATGTCGCCGCCCTCCTTCGCCAGCAGCGTGGCCAGCGACGGGTCCTGCATCATCGCCATGCCCTGCTCCAGCGCCTTGCCGCCGAGCTTCATGTAGCGCTCCATCGCGCCGACGCGGCGCGCGACCGGCGCGGCCTCGTGCTTGAGCCAGCTCTTGTCGAGGCGCGAGCCCGAGGACGATTCGCGGCTGGTGTCGGTCAGCGACAGCAGCACCTGCACCAGCGCGATGCCGTCGGCGTAGCAGTGGTGGATGCGCGCCACCACCGCCGAACCACCCTGGTAGCGCTCGACCAGGTGGAACTGCCACAGCGGCTTGGTGGGATCGAGCGGGCTGGACGCCAATTGGCTGACGAAGCGTTCCAGCGCGCGCTTTTCCGCCACCTTGCCGGGCCGGCCCGGCAGCCCGGACAGGCGCACGTGCCAGTCGAGGTCGAAATGCTCGTCCTCCACCCACTGCGCGCCGGCCGCGCCGTCCACCGGCTTCTGCCGGAACCGCGCATAGGACAAGAAGCGCTGCTGTATCACCTTCTTCAGCTGCGCAAGCTGCATCGGCTCGGCGAACATCAGCACGCCGGTGATCATCATCGGGTTGGTCGGTCGCTCCATCCGCAGCCAGGCGGTGTCGACGCGCGACATCGGCTCGCGCCTGGCGCGCCGTTTGCCGGGCGGTTCCGCTGGACGCTTCAGACGCGGCTTCGACGTGCTCATTCGACTCTCCCCGGGCGTCCGGCGAGTGAATCACGCCGCCTTGCGGACGGTCAACGCGGACGGCGCGTCAGCGGCTGCGGTATTCGCGCGGCACGCGCTCGTTGAGCCGGGTCAGGATTTCGTAGCCGATGGTCCCGGCGCGCCGGGCCACGTCCTCGACGCTGATCGTCTCGCCGTCCTGGGTGCCGATCAGCACCACGTCGTCCTCGACGTAGGCGCTGCCGTCCGGGCCGAGATCGACCATGAACTGGTCCATGCACAGCCGCCCCACGATCGGCCGGCGCCGGCCGCGGATCAGCACTTCGCCGCAGTTGGACAGCGCGCGCGGATAGCCGTCGCCGTAGCCGATCGGCACGGTGACGATGTGGGTGTCGCGCTCCGGCGCCCAGGTCGCGCCGTAGCCGACCGGATGCCCGGCCGGCACGGTCTTGAAATAGACCACCTGCGAGATCAGCGACAGCGCCGGCTTCACGTCCACCGTGCGGTGCGCCGCCGGATCGGGCAGCACGCCGTAGAGCATGATCCCGGGCCGCACCATGTCCAGCCACGTCTCCGGGTAGTGCAGCACGCCGCCGGAATTGGCGAGGTGGCGGATCGGCATCGGCGCGCCGATGCGCTCGAAATGCGCGCAAGCATCGAGGAACCGCTCCAGCTGCTGCGCGGTCATCTTTGATGCGGGATCGTCGGCGCAGGCCAGGTGCGAGTACACGCCCTTGATCTCGCACCATTGCGAGGCCACCGCCGCCTCGATCATCGGCGCGCAGGAATAGCTGTGCACGCCGATGCGTTCCATGCCGGTGTCGATCTTCAGGTGGATCACCGCCTTGCGGCCCAGCCGCTCGGCGGCGGCCTCGACCTTGCGCAGCTTGTCCAGCGAGGACACGGTGATTTCCAGGTCGTGCTGGATCAGCTGCGCCACCTGCCGGCCGAGGATGCCGCCCAGCACCAGGATCGGCACGGTGATGCCGGCGCGGCGCAGCGCCATGCCCTCCTCGACGAAGGCCACGCCCAGTTGCTCCACGCCCTGCGCCTGCAGGTGGTGCGCCACCGGCACCAGCCCGTGGCCGTAGGCGTTGGCCTTGACGATGGCCATCACCGGCACGCCGACGTGCGCGCGGATCGCGCGCAGGTTGCCGCCCAGCACGTCCAGGTCGACCACGATGCGGGTCGGACGCTGACTCATCAGATCGCTCATGGGCGCTATTCGACCACGCGCGGACGCGGCTGCCTAGCCAACGTCCGGCATGGGTTTATTCGAAACTGCCGATGGTGTCGTGGGCGAGGTTGTCGAAGCGCGTGTACTCGCCGAAGAACTTCAGCTTGAAGCTGCCGGTGGGGCCGTTTCGGTGCTTGCCGATGATGATCTCGGCCAGGCCCTTGTCCGGCGAGTTTTCCTTGTTGTAGTACTCGTCTCGGTAGATGAACACGATCATGTCCGCATCCTGCTCGATCGCGCCGGATTCGCGCAGATCGGCCATCACCGGGCGCTTGTCGGTGCGCGATTCCAGCGAGCGGTTGAGCTGCGACAGCGCGATCACCGGCACGTTCAGCTCCTTCGCCAGCCCCTTCAGCGAGCGGCTGATCTCGGAAATCTCGGTGGCGCGGTTCTCGCTGTTGCCGGGCACCTGCATCAGCTGCAGGTAGTCGATCACGATCAGGCCGAGATCGTTCTCGCGCTTGAGCCGGCGCGACTTGGCGCGCAGCACCTCGGGCGACAGGCCGGGCGTGTCGTCGATGAAGATCTTGACCCCGTTCATCTGCGCGATGGCGCCGGTGACGCGGCTCCAGTCCTCGTCCTCCAAGTCGCCGGTCTTCAGCCGCGTGGCGTTCACCCGGCCCAGCGAGGAAATCAGGCGCAGCGCCAGCTGCGCGGCGGACATTTCCATCGAGAACACCGCCACCGCCTTCTTCGACTTCAGCGCGCCGTACTCGGCGATGTTGAGCGCGAAGGTGGTCTTGCCCATCGCCGGGCGCGCCGCGAGGATCACCAGGTCGGTGGGCTGCAGGCCTGCGGTCATCTGGTCGAACTCGACGTAGCCGGTCGGCAGGCCGGTGACGCCGCTGCCGTTCTCGGCGCGCTTCTGCAGCACCTCGAACGCCTCGGCCAGCGCGCGCCGCACCGGCACGAAGTCCTGCTTACCGCGCGAATGGCCCTCGGCGATGGCGAACACTTCCTGCTCGGCCTTGGCCAGCAGTTCGCCGGAGTCGCGGCCTTCCGGCTGGAAGCCGTCGTTGACGATCGCGGTGCCGACGTCGATCAGCTTGCGTTGCACCGCCTTGTCGCGGACGATCTCGGCGTAGGCCTTGATGTTGGCCGCGCTGGGCGTGCTGGCTGCCAGTTCGACCAGATACGCGCCGCCGGCCACCTGTTCGGCGAGACCCTGCGAGTCGAACCACTCGCCCACCGTCACCGCGTCGCAGGGCCGGTTCTTTTCCACCAGTTCGCGGATGGCGCGGTAGATCAGCTGGTGGTCGCGACGATAGAAATCCTCGTGCACCAGCTGGTCGGCGACGCGATCGAACGCGCTCGGGTCCAGCATCAGCCCGCCCAGCACCGCCTGCTCGGCTTCCACCGACTGCGGCGGCACCCGCAGCTGTTCGATGCGCTGTTCGTTGCGGGTCTGGAAACTGGAATCGGGGCGGAATCCCGGCTTGACGCTCATCGGCTGCGTGACTCCCCTTGCATGTTCAATCGCGGCCGGTTGTGACAAGCCGTTTGTCGTTGTCGGATGGAAGCGGTCATCGTAGTCGGGGATGGCCGCGGGCGGTTGCAGATAAGTGTGTGGATAACCGGTGGGAATCTCACCAGCCGCGATGACGACCGCCACGGCATTGGAGGCGGCGAGCCCGGCCCGGGCGCGGGACAATCGGCGACATGGATGTCGCCGATTAGCCTACATGGACGTACTTGCGGCGTGTCCCGCACCCGGGCCGGGCTCGCCGCCTCCAATGACCGGCCGGCATCCCGCAAAAACGAAACGGGCGCCTTGCGGCGCCCGTCGCGATGTTGCTGCCTGGAATGGATCAGGCGGCTTCCGGCACCACCACCACCTTGACGGTGGTGTCGACGTCGGCGTGCAGGTGCACGTGCACCTCGAACTCGCCGGTGTGGCGCAGCGGGCCTTCGCCCATCACCACTTCCGACTTGTTCACTTCGACGCCCAGCTGCTTGGTCAGGGCTTCCGCGATTTCGCGCGGGCCGACCGAGCCGTACAGCTTGCCTTCGGTGGACGAGTTGGCGGCGATGGTCACGCTGGCGTCGGTCAGCTTGGCCTGGCGGGCGCTGGCAGCGTCAAGCGTGGCGGCGGCCTTGGCTTCGTAATCGGCGCGCTTGGCCTCGAACTCGGCCAGGTTGGCGGCGGTGGCCGGCACGGCCTTGCCCTGCGGGACCAGGAAGTTGCGGCCGTAGCCCGGCTTCACGTCGACCTTGTCGCCGAGGTTGCCGAGGTTGGTGACCTTCTGCAGGAGGATCAGTTGCATGGTGTTGCTCCGTATTCGTTAGCGGCGCGCGCTGCGCCGCAACGGTTGCTGTCCGAATGGACGGAAGGAATCAGACGTTGTGGTTGTCCGTGTACGGGATCAGCGCCAGGAAACGCGCGCGCTTGACGGCGTTCTGGAGCTGGCGCTGGTACTTGGACTTGGTGCCGGTGATGCGGCTCGGCACGATCTTGCCGGTCTCGGTCAGGTACTGGCGCAGGGTGTTGAGATCCTTGTAGTCGATCTCGGTCACGCCTTCGGCGGTGAACTTGCAGAACTTGCGGCGGCGGAAGAACTTGGACATGGACGTGCTCCTCAGGCGGCTTCGGCGTTTTCGTTGTCGCCAGTGCCCACGGCACTGTCGCTGTCGTCGTCGCGGCGGCGACGCTCGGGCTTGTCGCCCTTCTCGTCCTTGTTCTTCATGATCAGGGACTGCTCGGTCACGGCGTCGTCGCGACGCATGACCAGATGGCGCAGGATCGCGTCGTTGAAGCGGAACGTGTCGACCAGCTCGTCCAGCACGGACTGCTCGGCCTCGATGTTCATCAGCACGTAGTGCGCCTTCACCAGGTTCTGGATCGGGTAGGCCAGCTGGCGGCGGCCCCAGTCTTCCAGGCGGTGGATCTTGCCGTTGCCGGCTTCGATCGCGCTCTTGTAGCGCTCGATCATCGCCGGGACCTGCTCGCTCTGGTCCGGATGGACCAGGAACACGATTTCGTAGTGACGCATGGTGGTTTCCTTGTGGATGGCGGCAGGCGCGATGCCCGCCGGACAGCCCTCGGCCACCTGCCGAGGTTCGGACAGGCGCGTTCGGGCAAGAGCCTCCCGCAAGCGGGAGCCGCCCATTATGGCGAATCAAGGGGTTATGCGCAAACCGCGGGCTTGCGGGCCCTATTTGCCGGCGTCGGTGGTGAAGCTCGAACCGCAGCCGCAGCCGCCGGTGACGTTGGGGTTGTCGAAGGTGAACTGCGCGTTCAGGCCCTGCTGGGCGAAGTCGATGCGGGTGCCGTCCACCTGCGGCAGGCTGACGGCGTCCACGTAGATGCGCACGCCGTCGGCGTCGAACACCACGTCGTCGGCGGCCTGCTCGCGCGCCATGTCCACCTTGTAGCCCCAGCCGGAGCAGCCGTTGCGGGTCACGCCGAAGCGCAGGCCCAACGCCTTCGGGTCGGCATCGAGGTAGCCGCGGATGCGGTCGCGGGCGGAATCGGAGAGGGTGACGGCCATGCGGGGATTGTAGCTCCGGTAAACTTCCCCTTCTATTTCATGCTTGCAACGCAGGATTTCAAGATGACGACGATCTCCGTGGCCCAGGCGCTGGCCGGGCACGTGCCGGAAGGCGGCCAGGTTTCCGTGCGCGGCTGGGTGCGCACGCGCCGCGACTCCAAGGCCGGACTGAGCTTCGTCAACGTCAGCGACGGTTCCTGCTTCGCGCCGATCCAGGTGGTCGCGACCGATGCGCTGCCCAACTACGAATCGGAGGTGAAGCACCTGACCACCGGCTGCGCGGTGATCGCCACCGGCACGCTGGTGAAGTCGCAGGGCCAGGGACAGAGCTTCGAGGTGCAGGCCTCCGGTATCGAAGTCGTCGGCTGGGTGGAAGACCCGCTGACCTATCCGATGCAGCCCAAGCAGCACTCGCTGGAATACCTGCGCGAATTCGCCCACCTGCGCCCGCGCACCAATCTGTTCGGCGCGGTGACGCGCATTCGCCATTGCCTCGCGCAGGCGGTGCACCGCTTCTTCCACGAGCGCGGCTTCTACTGGATCAGCACGCCGATCATCACCACCAGCGACGCCGAAGGCGCGGGCCAGATGTTCCGCGTCTCCACGCTGGACATGGCGAACCTGCCGCGCGACGGCAAGGGCAACGTGGACTTCAGCCGCGACTTCTTCGGCAAGGAAACCTTCCTCACCGTGTCCGGCCAGCTCAACGTCGAGGCGTACTGCCTCAGCTTGAGCAAGGTCTATACCTTCGGCCCGACCTTCCGCGCCGAGAACAGCAACACCACGCGCCATCTGGCCGAGTTCTGGATGATCGAGCCGGAGATCGCCTTCGCCGACCTCAACGACGACGCCAACCTCGCCGAGGATTTCCTCAAGTACCTGTTCAAGGCGGTGCTGGACGAGCGCGCCGACGACATGGCCTTCATCGCCGAGCGCGTGCAGAAGGACGCGGTCACCCGTCTGGAAGGTTTCCTCAACGCGCCGTTCGAGCGCATCGACTACACCGACGCGATTTCGCTGCTGCAGAAGTCCGGCAAGAAGTTCGACTTCCCGGTCGAATGGGGCCTCGACCTGCAGACCGAGCACGAGCGCTGGCTGACCGAGGAACACGTCGGCCGCCCGGTGGTGGTCATGAACTATCCCGAGCAGATCAAGGCGTTCTACATGCGCATCAACGACGACGGCAGGACCGTCGCCGCGATGGACGTGCTGGCGCCCGGCATCGGCGAAATCATCGGCGGCAGCCAGCGCGAGGAGCGCCTGGACGTGCTGGACGCGCGCATGGCGCAGTTCGGCCTCGACCCGGCGCATTACGGCTGGTACCGCGACTTCCGCCGCTACGGCACGGTGCCGCACGCCGGCTTCGGGCTGGGCTTCGAGCGGCTGGTGGTCTACGTCTGCGGCCTCGCCAACATCCGCGACGCCATCGCCTACCCGCGCGCGCCGGGTTCGGCGGAGTTCTGATGGACGCCGACCTCGTCCTGTTCCTGGCGCTGAGCGCGTTCGCCACCGCGATCGCCGGCGCCACCGCGTTCGTGATCTTCTGGCCGCTGACGCTGGTGCACGTGCGCGACCGCCATCCGCAGCTCGACGCGCAGCTCGGCGAAGGCGCATTCCTCAAGCCGTCGGCGCTGTGGTGGCTGCTGCGCGCCGGCTATCGCACCACCCCGGACCGCAACCTGTCGGGGCTGGCCACGCCGTCGCGGATCTCGCTGCTGGTCATCCTCGGCGGCATCGCGATGGGCGGCGTACTCTGGATCATCGGAAAGGCCTTGTCATGAACCAATCGACGCAGGACAGCTGGTGGCTGGCGACGCTGGGCCGCACCGTGGTCTGGGCGCGCCTGCGCGAACTGGACGCCGGCACCGCCGAGGTGTTCGACAGCGACGGCGCCACCCTGCCCTATGACAGCGTGGACACCGCGCGCGCCGCGCTGATGGACGCCGAGTTCGTGGAATACGACGGGCTGGACGAGGACGACGCGCTGGCGCGCGGCTTCTCGCTCGCCGAAGTCGCGCCGCCGCGCGGGGGTGACGACGCGGCACTGCGCGCGCTGATGGTGCAGTCGCTGGGCGGGCGCGCATAGGTTCACGCACGTCGTCCTTGTCGCGCCAGCGAGATTCCGCCTGCCGGAACAGCGTGGAATGAGCGCAGGTGCGGCAACGGCAATCCCGATCCGCGTCAGTCCTGATCGCGCATCCGGCGCATGCATCAAGCCGTGCCGCGAAGCGGCGGCTTGAACGAACCGTCAGGCCTGCCTTGGGCCGAACATGATGACCAGCATGCCCAGGAAGCAAAGCCCGACGCCGAGCCAATCCGTGGGCGTGGGCTTGATTCCGTCGACCCGCCAGAGCCAGACCAGGGCAACCCCGATATAGACGCCGCCGTAGGCCGCGTAAACGCGACCGGCGGGTTGCGGGTGCAACGTCAGCAGCCATGCGAAGACGGCGAGGCTCGCCGCGGCGGGAACGAGAAGCCAGGCAGAGCGGCCTTGCTTGAGCCAGAGCCAGGGCAGATAGCAGCCGACGATCTCCGCGAGGGCCGTGGCGACGAACAGGCCAACGGTACGCAATGCATCAGGATTCATCGAGCCTGTTCCCGGCGGGCCTGGTTTCTTCGTTCAAGCCGATGCGTGCAAGACCCGCGCGACGCGTCAGCCACCCGGCTTCGCCGCCGGTTCCGGCGCGCGCACGCTGCCGTTGTCTTCCTGCAGTTCCGGCTTGAACGGTACGTCCGGCGCGGCGCGCCCGGTCGAGGACTGTTCGTTGACGTCCGGATCGACCGGCAGGCAACCGCCGCCAAGCGCCAGCAACGAGACCACGCATTTCAGCTTGATGCCGGTGCCGGGAATCGGGATCGACAGTTCCTTGATCCCGCGCCGCACCCATTCCTGCAACAGCGTGCCCTGGGGAATCCAATACTTGTCGAAGCGGGTGGCCTTGTATTCCAGTCCCGGCCGCTTCAGCCAGGTGCCGGCGCGGTCGAGGTCGACGCCGTTCTGATCCGACCATTCGTCCGGCAGGCGCGCACTGCCGTCGCCGTTGAACAGGCCGGACTTGCCGTCGCCGTCGCGACCGTTGCCGTTGCCGGTTCCCGCGACGTTGCGCTTCGACGCGCCCCAGTCATCGCTTTTCGCCGCGCCCGGCCAGCCGCCCGGCGCGGGCTTCAGGCCCGGCCCGGCACCGCTGCCCGCCGCGGTCACGCCGCGTCCGCCGGCCTGCGCGGCGCGCGCACCCTGGCCGGTGCCGGCCTGCGCCTGTCCCGCGCCGGTGGCGCCGGCCTTGTCCGCGCCATTCCTCGCGGTCGGCGCCTTGCCACTGGCGGCGACGCCATTGCCCGGCTGCGCCGCCGGCGTACCGCCGCCGTCGGCTTTCAGCGGAATCTCGCGCACCTGGCCTCGCAGCTGCGGCACCTGCACCTGCGCCTGGCGGTCGCTGGCCGCCGGCACGGCGCGTTCGCGGGCCAGCGCGCTGGCGTCGGGCGTGAACACCTCGATCTCGCGCACCTGCTCCTTCAGCTCCGGCGCGCGCAGCTGTACCTGCCGCTGGGTCGGCTGCAGCGTGCGGATCGGCTGCGTTTCGAGAGTGGAGATCGTCTCGACCTGCTGCCGCGGCTGCACCTCGCGCAATTGCGCCTGCGGCAGGACGACGCTGCGTTCGCGCGGCGGCGGTAGCTTGAAGCCGTCCGGTTGCGGCTGCGGCACTTCGCTGACCTGCAACACCTGCCGGGCTTGCGGCGGCGCCGGCGGCGTGCGCTCCAGCGGCGGGATTTCGCGGCTGGCGTCGATGGCCTGCGGCGCCGGCGTCGCCACCTGCTCGATGGCCGGCGGCGCATCGGCGGGCGCGGGGGTTTCCGTAGCCTGCGGGGCGGGCGTCGGCGCGGGATTGCGCGCGGGCGATGCCGAGGCCTGCGCGGACTGCGCGCCCGCGTTCGCCAGCGCGCCGCCGCCGGTCGCGGCATTGCCGCGGCCGATGAACTCGACCTGCACCACGGATCCGTCTTCTTCGTCGCCCTGCTTCGACAGCTCCATGAAGCGCAGATACATCAGCCACAGCAGCAGCGCCGCCAGCAGCACGTGCAGCACGATGTCGACCGCGCCCACGCCGATCCGCAGCGCGCGCTCGTCGCGCGGGTCCGCCGGCCGGCCCAGCCGCTGCAAATGGAAGAACGGCAGCCCCAGGCGGGTGGCCTTCGACTGCGCCGAATACGTAAGGCCGCGCGCGAGCGGCTGCACCCACGCCTCGATGCGCGCCCGCGCCGCGCCCGCGTCGGCCTGCGGCATCGCGTCGAACCAGCGCTGCCAGCCGGCGGGCATTTCCCCCGCCGCTTCCGGCTTTCCGAGCTTGAGCAGACGCCGCTGGTTGAGCGCGGCGATGACGTCAGCGGCCGTCGTCACGCGCGCCCCGGTCGGTCAGGCCGCGCCGCGCGACGGCATGTAGGGGGCGCTGCCGCTGGCGTGGTCGGTGACGTCGCGCACACCTTTGAGGCCCGGCACCTTCTCCAGCAGGGTCTTCTCGACGCCCTGCTTCAGGGTGATGTCCACCATGCTGCAGCCGTGGCAGCCGCCGCCGAAGTTCAGCACCACGATGCCGTCCGCCGTCACCTCGGTCAGGGTGACGTGGCCCTTGTGCATCGCCAGCTGCGGATTTATCTCGTTGTCGATCACCCACTGCACGCGCTCGGGCAGCGACGCGGCCGCGTCCGGCGCGAAGCCCTTGATCCTGGGCGCGCGGATCTGCAGCTGGCCGCCGGTGGCCATCGTCGCGTAATCGATGTCCGCGCCCTCGAGGAAGGGGACGCTGGCGGCGTCCAGCCACAGGGTGAAGCCGTCGCAATCGACCGCCCACTCGTCGCCGCTCAACTCGTCGCCTTCGGCGAACTCCAGGCGCACGTCGGCGCGCGGCGTGCCCGGATGCTGCGCCGACAGGCGAACGCCGAGCCCCGGAATCGCCTCGCGTTCGATCAGCTTGCGGAAATGCGCCTGCGCGGCTTCGGAAATCTGGATCATGCGACTATTCTAGCCACGCGGCGTCGCCAGCGCGCAGCGCCCGCGACCCGGTTCAGCCCCCGCACGGAGAGCCCGCCATGGCCGATCTCATTCCCCTCGCGCAAGCGCACTGCAGCGTCCGCCACGGCCACGAGCACCGCCTCGGCGACGCCCGCATCCGCGAACTGCTGCCGCAGGTGCCGGGCTGGGACCTGGTCGAGGACGGTCACGCACTGGGCAAGACCTTCACCTTTCCCGACTACTACCGGACGATGTCGTTCGTGAACGCGCTGGCGCACGTCGCCAATGCCGAGAACCACCACCCCGACCTGTCGGTGCACTACGACCGCTGCGTGGTGCGCTTCTCCACCCACGACGTGGGGGGGCTCAGCGAGAACGACTTCATCTGTGCGGCGAAGGCCGACCTGCTGGCGAGTTAGGAATATCGAGCGGCTGCCGTAGGCAACCGGCTCGATCCCGCACCTACCCCAACCGGTTCAGCACCTCGACCAGCTCCGGCGCCAGCGGCGCGTTGAGGGAATACGGCGCCTTGCCGCCGTCCAGCGCGAACTCCAGCGTGGAGGCGTGCAGGAACAGCCGCTTCAGCCCCACCTGTTCGCGCAGGCGCCTGTTGGCCGCCTCATCGCCGTACTTGTCGTCCCCCGCCACCGGATGGCCGATGTGCTGGGCGTGGACGCGGATCTGGTGGGTGCGACCGGTTTCGATGCGGATTTCGCAGTAGCTCTGCCCGCCGCGGCGCTCCAGCGCGCGGAAATGGCTGATCGACGGCTTGCCGATGGCGTTGACCTGGACGTGGCGCTCGCCGCCCTGGCGCAGGCCGACGTGCAGCGGCGCGTCCACGCTCATCGTGCCGTCCGGCATCCGTCCCAGCAGCAGGGCCAGATAGCGTTTTTCGATGCCTGATCCATGATCTTCCCGCAGCAATCGCTGCAGTTCGGTCAGGGCCGAGCGCTTTTTCGCGAACACCAGCAGGCCCGAGGTATCCCGATCCAGTCGATGAACCAGTTCCAGACTATCGCGGGGGCGCAGCGCGCGCATGGTCTCGATCGCGCCGAAGCTGATTCCGCTGCCGCCGTGGCTGGCGACGCCGGAGGGCTTGTTGATCGCCAACAGGCGGGCATCCTCGAACACGATCGCCGCTTCGAGCGCGTCCAGCATGCCTTTTGGCGGCAAACGCCCGGCATCTTGTGGCAATTCGATGCGAACAGGCGGGATTCTGACCTCATCCCCCGCTTCCAGCTTGCGCTCGGCCTTGGCCCGCCCGCCGTTGATCCGCACCTGCCCGCTGCGTATCAATTTGTAGATCAGGCTGCGTGGCGCTCCCTTCAAATACCCCATCAGGAAGTTGTCCAACCGCTGGCCATCGCGGTCTTCGGCAATACGCACGGTGCGCGCACCGCTGCTGGGGGGGAGTCCGGCTGTGTCATCGGGAGCTGATCTGCTACACTCGGGGGGCGATGCAAGGGTTTGATTTCGCAGGAAGTGTCGGGCGTTTTACCGCCCATCCGGCCGAAAGCCGGCCTGCCTGGCGAGCCCCGCCGCAGTGACGTTGCCACCGCCCTCGGGGCGGACATGTTAACGGCTGCGCGGCAAACCCGCCCGTCGCCGGCCCCGCGCCGTGACTCCGCCCGTTGAACAACGCCCCGTGCGACGCGCCCGTCATCTGTTCAGTCTGTTCAGGTCATGTGGCGGCGGTCGCCGGCCCAGCAACACCATTACAAGGAAAAAGCGCTCCCGCGGTTCGCCGTGGTGTGGCAGCGCTGGAAAACTCGAAAGCGGCACGGTCTGCGCCCAGCGCGACCGCGCGCTAGGCGGTATCCAGAAGCGAAACGCCCCATGGCGTTCCGTGCGGCACCCATACCGGGTGTGGAGGCGCACAAGGAACGCACAATGAAGCGAATGCTTATCAACGCCACGCAGGCGGAAGAACTGCGGGTCGCCATCGTCGATGGCCAGAACCTGTACGACATCGACATCGAACAGCCGGCCCGGGACAACAAGAAGTCCAACATCTACAAGGGCCGCATCACCCGGATCGAACCTTCGCTGGAAGCGGCCTTCGTCGAATACGGCGCCGAGCGCCACGGCTTCCTGCCGCTGAAGGAAATCTCCCGCGACTACTTCCAGGCCGGCGTGGATCACCACAAGGCCGGCATCAAGGAGCTTCTGCGCGAGGGCCAGGAAGTCGTGGTGCAGGTGGACAAGGAGGAACGCGGCAACAAGGGCGCAGCCCTGACCACGTTCATCTCGCTGGCCGGCCGCTACATGGTGCTGATGCCGAACTCGCCGACCGCCGGCGGCGTCTCGCGCCGGATCGAGGGCGACGACCGCGCCGAGCTGAAGCGCGCGATGGACGCGCTGAACATCCCCGACGACATGGGCGTCATCATCCGCACCGCCGGCGTGGGCCGCGACGCGGAAGAACTGCAGTGGGACCTGGACTACCTGCTGTCGATCTGGCGCGCGATCGCCGAGGCCGCGCTGTCCAAGCCGGCCCCGTTCCTGATCTACCAGGAGTCGCGCCTGATCGTGCGCGCCCTGCGCGACTACATGCGCAGCGATATCGGCGAAATCCTCGTCGACACCCCGGAGATGTACGCCGAGGCGCTGGAGTTCGTCGAACAGGTGATGCCGCACAACAAGCGCAAGCTCAAGCACTACACCGACGACACCCCGCTGTTCAACCGCTTCCAGATCGAATCGCAGATCGAGAGCGCGTATGAGCGCACCGTGCGCCTGCCCTCCGGCGGCGCGCTGGTGATCGACCAGACCGAGGCGCTGACCGCCATCGACGTGAACTCGGCGCGCGCCACCAAGGGCGGCGACATCGAGGAAACCGCGTTCAACACCAATCTGGAAGCGGCGGAAGAAGTCGCGCGCCAGTTGCGCCTGCGCGACCTGGGCGGTCTGGTGGTGATCGACTTCATCGACATGTCGTCGAACAAGCACCAGCGCGACGTCGAGAACAAGCTGCAGAACGCGCTGAAGTACGACCGCGCGCGCGTGCAGCTCGGCCGCATCAGCCGCTTCGGCCTGATGGAGATGAGCCGCCAGCGCCTGCGCCCGTCGCTGGGCGAGGCCAGCCAGATCGTCTGCCCGCGCTGCGAAGGCCACGGCCGCATGCGCAGCATCGAATCGCTGTCGCTGTCGATCATCCGCGTCGCCGAGGAGCACGCGATGAAGGACAACACCGGGCAGGTGCTGGTGCAGGCCCCGGTGGAGATCGCCAACTTCCTGCTCAACGAGAAGCGCGGCGCGCTGCGCGAGATCGAGCAGCGCCACGACGCGCCCATCGTGATCGTCGCCGACGAACAGCTGCATTCGCCGCATTACGAAGTGACGCGCATCCGCGACAACGAGATGGGCGAGGAAACCGCCAGGCCCAGCTACCAGCGCGGCACCCCGCGCAAGCTGAACACGATCGCGCTGACCAAGGCCCAGCTCAACATCCCGCCGCCGGCCGTCACCAAGGTGCAGCCGACCCAGCCCGCGCCGCTGCGCGAGCCAAAGCCCGCCCCGCAGGAACCGGCGCAGCCGCAGCCGGCAGCGCCCACCTTCGCGAAGCCGCAGCCCGCGCCTGCTGCCAACGGCGGCGGCGTGATGGGCTGGCTGCGCGGCCTGTTCGGCGGCGCCCCTGCCGCCGCGCCCGCCCCGGCGCCGGCGCGCAATGAAGGCAACGGCCGTCGCGACGAGCGCGGCAACCGCCGCAACGAACGCGATGGGCGTGGCGGTCGCGACAACCGCCGCGACGAAGGCCGTCGCGACGACAACCGCCAACGCGACAACCGTGGCGAATCGCAGAAACAGAAACAGAAGCAGCAACAACCGCAGCAGCAGAAGCAGGCGCAGCAACAGCCGCCCAAGCAGGAACGGCAGCCGCAGCAGGAGCGGCAGCCGAACGCGCAGAAGCCGCAGGAGCAGAAGCAGGACAAGCCGCAGCAGCAGGCCCAGCAGCAGAAGCAGCCCCGGCCGCCGAAGCAGGACCGCCCGGCCGAGGCCAGCCAGCCGGCTGCCGCGGACGCCGCGGCGCTGGCCGCCGTTGCCGCGAATGCCGCAGCCACCGCGGTGACCGCGCCGCAGCCGGCCGTGGCCGCTGCTCCGGTTGCGCCCGCCGTCCCGGCCGCGCCGCTCGAAGCCGATGCCGTCGCGGCCGCACAGGTTGATGCCGGCAACGCCAACGAAAACACGTCCGGCAGCGGCGACGAAGCCTTGGGCGAAGGCGGCGGCAAGCGCCGTCGCGGCCGTCGCGGCGGTCGCCGCCGCCGTCGCGGCAACGGCGAAGCCGCCGGTGGCGCCGACGACCTGGCGCTGGATCACGACGAGGCGCTGGACGAAGTGTTGGGCACCGACGCCAGCCAGCCGGAGTTCGATTTCGACGACATCGAAACGCCGGCGGCGACCGCCGCACCGGCCGCGTCCGAACCGGTGAAGCCCGCCGTTGCTCCGGCTCCGGCCATCGTCGCCGCTCCGGCGCGCGATGAGGCCAAGGCCAGCGCGGTGACGCCGCAACAACCGGCAGCAGCGACCATCGCCGCGGCCGCACCTGCGGAGATCGTGGAAACCTCCGCGGCCGACGCGGCGCCGCTGGTCATCGAAGCCGAACCGGCGAACGCGGTGGCCGAAGCGCCGTCCGAGTCCCTGCCGCCGGTCGATGCCGCCACCGCGACCGCATCGGTGGAAGTCGCCGCCGTCGAAGCCGTGGCCGAAGCACCGGCTGCGGTCGAAGCGAAGGCCGACGCGCCCGTCGCGGTGGAAACCCCGGCCGTGGCCGCGGTGCAGGAAGCCGCGCCGCGGGCGGAAGTCGCCCAGGCCCCGGCGGCGCCCGCTCCGCAGCCCGAGCCGCCGCGCGGTCTGTTCGAAACCGCGCCGGAAGCCGAGCCCACCGCGCAGAACGTCGCCGACGTCGACGCGAAGGGCGAAGCCGGCAACGACGAAGAGGCGCAGCGCCACGCCTGATCGGCGCCTGCAACGATGCGACGATACGAGACAGCGCCGGACCTCCGGCGCTGTTTTCGTTTCGATCAACGTCAGGCAACCGGCTCAATCCGATCCGGTTGCCCCGCTCCTGGAAGCGTGCTCAGGCCGTTACGAAGCGGTATGCCGCGCCAGGCAAACCCGTCAGTGCAACGCGTGCGCGGGATCGACCAGCCCGTACTGGCTGACCAGCCGCGCCAGCGCGATGTTGTCGTGGATGCCCAGCTTCTCGAACAGCCGCGTCTTGTGGGTGTTCACGGTCTTGGCGCTCAGGCTCAGCTGCCTGGCGATGGCTTCCTGGCGCAGGCCTTGATTGAGCAGCAACGCCACTTCCAACTCGCGCGGGGTGAGCGTGTCGAACGGCGAGGCGGTTTCGCCCTGCAGTCCCGCCAGCGCCAGCCCCTGCGCGATCGAGCTCGCCAGGTATTTCCTGCCGCGCGCCACGTCGCGCACCGCGCGCAGCAGTTCGGCCGCGTCGCAGGCCTTGCCGACGTAGCCGAACGCGCCCGCTTCCAGCAGCCGGCGCGGCATCGGCCCGTCTTCGAGAACGGACACCGCGATGACCCGGGTACCGTAGTCGCCGCGGACGATGCGCTCGGTCAGCTCCAGCCCGCTCAGGCCCGGCAGGTGCAGGTCGCACAGCACCACGTCGGGCTTCAGCTTGCGGATCTGCGGCAGCGCCACTTCCGCGCTGTCGGCTTCGCCGATCACGTCGATGTCGGCCTCCCCGCCCAGGATCAGGCGGAATCCCGCGCGCACCAGCGCGTGGTCGTCGACGATGAACACCCTGATGGACATTGGCGGCTCCCCCGATCCGATGGCTACAAGGTACCGTCCGGACGCAGCGCGGCCAAGCGGGCTTTCCCGCAGAAGCGGCTAGGAAAACTCCGAGCCGCGCGCCGCCAGCATCCGGTCCAGCATCGATTTCAGCGCCAGCGGGCGCAGCGGCTTCATCAGCAGCGGCAGCCCGGCTTCCTGCGCGGCGCTGCGCACGGCGCCGGTCTGGTCGGCGCTGAGGATCAGGCAGGGCGCGGCGGGGAACTCCGCCGCGAGTCGTGCGTGCAGCGACACGCCGTCGTCGCCGCCGTCGAGGTGGTAGTCGAAGATCCACAGGTCGCACGGCGCGAACGCCAACACCGCCGCGGCGGCTTCGCCCTCGCCCACCGCCACCGCCTCGCATTCCCAGCCGCGCAGCACGCCGGCCAGCGCGTCGCGCGCCTGCGCTTCGTTGTCGACCACCAGCACGCGCAGCCCCGCCAGCCCGCGCCGCGAAGTCCGATGCGGCTGCGCCGTCGCCGCGCGCGGCACGTCGATGGCGAACGCGCTGCCGCGCGCGGGCACGCTGTGCAGCCGGATCGAAGCGTCCAGCAATTGCGCGATGCGGCGGGCGATGGCCAGGCCCAGCCCGAGCCCCTGCCCCGGCGCGCCGTCGCCGCGGCGGAACTCCTCGAAGATCTCATCGCGCCGCTCCGCTTCGATGCCGGGGCCGGTGTCGTGCACTTCGATGCGCAGCGCGTTCCCCGCCCGCCTTGCGCCCAGCAGCACGCTGCCGCGCTCGGTGTAGCGCAGCGCGTTGGCGAGAAAGTTCTGCAGCACGCGCCGCAGCAGCTGCGGATCGCTGCGCACCCAAGCGCGGGTCGGCACGAAGCGCAGGCGCAGGCCGCGCTGCCGCGCCAGCACGCGGAACTGCGCCACCAGCGGATCGAGCACGTCGGCCAGCGGGAAATCGCGCGGCTCCGGCACCAGCCCGCCGGCTTCCAGCCGCGACATGTCCAGCAGCGTGGTCAGCAGGTCGGTGGTGGAATCCAGCGCGGCGCCGATGTGCCGCGCAAGCTCCCGCTGCTCGCCGTCGCCGCGCTGTTGCAGGGTGTCGGCGAACAGGTGCGCGGCGTGCAGCGGCTGCAGCAGGTCGTGGCCGATGGCGGCGAGGAAGCGGCTCTTGGCGTCGTTGGCGTGCTCGGCCTCGTGCTTGGCCGCTTCCAGCAGCGCGGTGCGCTCGGCCACGCGCTGCTCCAGCGTTTCGTTGATGCGCTTCAACCCGCTCTCCGCCTCGCGGAACGCGGTGACGTCGGTGAACGTCGCGACGAAGCCGCCGCCCGGCATCGGGTTGCCGCGGATTTCGACGATGATGTCCTCGATGCTCCTGCCGCCGCGGAACACGCGTTCGGACAGGTGCGGCGTGCCCGTGCGCATGTGCGCTAGGCGGCGCTCCAGCGCGGCGGCGGCGCGCGCCGGGTCGATGCCGGCCACTTCGCGCAGCGCCCAGCGCGAGGCCTCGGCGATCGGCATGCCGACCCGCAGCATCCCCGGTGGATAGCCGAACAGTTCCTCATAACGGCGGTTCCACGCCACCAGCCGCAGCTCGGCATCGACCACGCTGATGCCCTGGCTCATGTTCTCCAGCGCCGCCTCCAGCACGCGCTGGTTGAAGCGCAGGTCCTGCGAGGCTTCGCCGACGATGGCGGCGACGGTGTCGAGGTCGGCGCCGCGCCGGTCGGCATCCTCGGCAAGATCGCGGCGCGCGGCGTCCAGCAGCAGCCGCGCCGAAGCGCTGCCGAGCACGGCGGCCAGTTCGTGCTCCAGCCGCGATTCGATCCGCGTCGGCACCGGGCCCGTGGCCGGTGCGTGGCGCAGCAGTTCGTCCACGCGCGCCGCCGGCAGGAAACGCCGGCCGGCATTGCGCAAGGTGGCGAGGTCGGCCCCGCGCGCCTGCCTTCGATGCGGCGCGCCGCGCAACGCGGCCAGCAGCAACGTGGCGGCGGTGCCGACGAACAGGCTCACGCCCACCGCGCGGCCCAGCCTGCTCCAGCCGGTCAAGCCGAACGCCGCGTCGGGCGCCAGCCAGGCCAGGCCGAACGGGCCGTCGCGCAGCCAAGCGGGATCGCCGCCCGTCGTCGCCACCAGCGTCGGCACCAGCATCACCCACGACCACGCGGCGAAGCCGGCCAGCACGCCGCCGGTGGCCGCGAACGCCGGCGTCTGCGTCCGCCACACCGCGAAGCCCAGCGCCGGCACCAGCGTCGCCAGCGCCGAGAACGACACCGCGCCGACGTCGGCCAGCGCCTCGTTGCCGCTGACCAGCCGGCTGTACGCCCAGCCCAGCAGCATCAGCGCGACGATGCCGGCGCGGCGCAGCAGCAGCAGGTCGCCGCGATGGTCGCCGCGCTCGCCATCGCCCTCGTCGTCGCCGATCCCGCGCGCCCACGCGCCGCGCAGCAGGCCGGGCGCGAACCAGTGGTTGCCGATCATCAGGCTCAGCGTCAGCGTGCTGACGATCACCATGCCGGTGGCCGCGCTGAGGCCGCCGAGGAACACCAGCAGCGCCACGCCGCGATGGTCCTGCGCCAGCGGCAGCGCCAGCGCGTACATGTCGGTCGGCACCGCATCGCCCAGCAGCGCGGCGCCGGCGCGCGCCAGCGCCAGCGTCGGCAGCGCGATCAGCAGCAGGTACAGCGGGAACTGCCAGCGCGCGGTGCGCACGTCGGCCTCGTCGCGGCATTCCACCACGCCGACGTGGAACTGGTGCGGCATCACGAACATCGCCAGCGCGCCCAGGATCACCAGCGGCATGAAACCACCCGCCGCCGGCATCGACGCCGCGGCCTTCGGCAGCTCCGGCAGGCCGCGCACGCCGAACCAGACGAACGCGCCCAGCGCCAGCATCGCCACCAGCTTGAACAGCGATTCGAACGCCAGCGCCAGCACCAGGCCGCGGTTGTGCTCGGCGGCGCTGACCCGACGGGTGCCGAACAGGATCGCGAACAGCGCCATCGCCAGCGCCACGTACAGCGCGCCGTCGCGCCACAGCGGCGGCGCGCCGTCGTCCGCGGTGCCGATGCCAGTGGTGACGGTGGCCAGGCTCATGGTGATCGCCTGCAGTTGCAGCGCGATGTACGGGATCAGCCCCAGCACCGCGACCAGCGTCACCGTCGCCGCCAGCCACGCGTCCTTGCCGAGCCGGGTGGCGATCAGGTCGGCCAGCGAGGTGGCGTTGCTCTCGCGCGCCAGCCGCACCAGCCGCGCCATGAACGCCATCGCCAGCGCGTAGAACAGGATCGCGCCGACGAAGGTCGGCGGCAGCGGCCAGCCGTAGCGCGCGGCCTGGGTGACGGTGCCGTAGAACGTCCACGAGGTGCAGTGCACCGCCAGCGACAGCGCGTAGACGTGCCGCCAATGCTTCGCGAACACGTCCGGATGGCGCTCGGCGTACAGGCCGGTGCCGAACAGCAGGCCCAGCCACAGCAGCGCGGCGGCCACGACTGCGGCGACGCTCAGCATGGCGCCGCCTTCAGGCATGTGCGGGTAAGCGGGTCATCGCAGGGCATTCGCGGCGAGGATAGCGCGACGGCGGGCCGAGGCCCGCCGTCGCCGTCCCGCCGGATCGGGAACCGCCGGTCAGAAGTTGTAGCGCACCGACAGGTACACGTTGCGCGGCAGGCCGTAGTACGCGGTCTGGATGTTGCCGACGCTGGCGAACTCCTGGCCTTCGACCATGTAGCTCTCGTCGGTCAGGTTGCGGATGCCGGCGCGCACCTGCCACGTGTACTGCGGCGAATCCCACACGCCGTACACGCCGACCACGCTGTAGTAGTCCTGCTTCAGCACGTCGCGGTTGTCGACCGACAGCCAGGTGGTGCCGCGATACGACAGGTCGCCGCCGATCGCCAGCCGCGAGCCGTTGGCCAGATCGAAGCCGTGCTGCACGGCCACGCGCGCGGTGACCTTCGGCGAGAACGGCACGTGGTCGTGGTTCACGTTGAGGTCGTAGCCGGCGTAGCCCGGGTCGAGGCGGAAGTCCTCGAAGCGCTTGTACTGCGCATCCAGCCAGCTGAACTGCGCGGTGATCGTGGTGGCGCTGCCGACCAGCGTGCTGCCCTCCAGCTCGATGCCCTTGATGTCCAGCTCCGCCGCGTTGAGCACCGGGAAGGTGCCCACGTCCTGCGACACGCGCGCCTGGAAATCCTTGTAGTCGCTGACGAAGGCGGTGATGCCGCCGCGCCGGCGGCCGTCGGCGGACTGCGCCTTCAGGCCGGCTTCGTAGGTCCACACGAATTCCGGGTCGTACTTCGCGTGCAGCACGTCGTAGGCGGTGTTGGCGCGGCCGTTGAAGCCGCCGGACTTGTAGCCGCGGTTGGCCGACACGTAGCCCATCAGGTGGTCGCTGAACTTCTTCTGCAGGCTGACCGACGGCGTCGTCGCCGTCCACGACGCGGAGGTCTTCGGGAACGGCACAGTGCCGTTGAGCGCGGCCAGCGCCGGGCCCCAGAAGGTGCTGGTGGTGCGCTCGTAGTCCTTCTTGTCCTTGGTCCAGCGCACGCCGGCGGCCAGCGTCCAGGTCGGCGCGAACTCCCAGTTGGCGTGCGCGAACGCGGCCGTGCTGGTGGTGGTCAGGTCGTCGCCGATCGTGCGCAGGAAGGCGATCGGACTGCCGAGGAAGGTAAACAGGTCGTCCGCGTACGCTTCCTGGTACGAGGTCACGTGCTCCTTCAGCCAGTACGCGCCGAAGGTCAGGTGCAGGGTGCTGCCGTTGTCGTAGTGCAGCTGGAACTCCTGACTCTTCTGGTCCTGGTCCAGCGCCACCAGCACGTCGCCCAGCTCGTACTTCGAGGCGTCGATGTCGATGTAGGACTCGGTCTTCAGCTTGCGGTAGGCGGTGACGCTCTTGAGTCGCCACTGCTCGCTGAGGTCCCAGTCCATCGCCAGCGAAGCACCATCGTGCTTCAGCGTCTGCCCCTTGTCCGGCGAGAACGAGGTTTCGGCGGCGTGGTCCCAGTCGCCGGTTTCGCCCGGCTGCAGCACCTTAACGCCGGCCGGCGCGATGCTGGTCTGGATCAGGGGCGCCATCGGCCGGCCCATCGACAGCGCGGCGTCCTGTTTGGTGTGGTCGAGGGCGAGCGTGGCGCTGAAGGCGTCCGACAGCTTGAACGCCAGCTTCACGCGCAGCGCCTCGGTGTCGTCGTCGTTGAAATTGTGGCCGCCGGCGCGGTTCTCCACGTAGCCATCGTTGACGATCTTGGCACCCGCAATACTGGCGGCGACGGTCTCGCTGAACTTGCCGCTGTAGTAGAAGCTGCCTTCCCGGCGCCCGTAATCGCCCAGGGTCAGTTCGGCGGCGCCGCCCTCGTGGTCGAACGGGTTCTTGGTGCTGACCTTGATCGCGCCGCCGGTGGAGTTCTTGCCGTACAGCGTGCCCTGCGGGCCGCGCAGCACTTCCACCTGGGAGACGTCGAACAGCGAGAACAGCGCGCCGTTGATGCGCGAGTAGTACACGTCGTCGACGTACAGGCCCACGCCCGGGTCGAAGGTCTGCAGCGCGTCGGGCTGGCCGATGCCGCGGATGAACGCGTTGACGCTGTTCGCCGAACCGCGGCCCTGCACGATGTTGGCGTTCGGCACCGCGCCCTGCAGGCCGTCGATGCCGCTGGCCTGCATGTCCTTCAGTTCGTCCTCGCCGAACGCGGAGACGGCGACCGGCACGTCCAGGATGGATTCGGCGCGGCGGCGCGCGGTCACGGTGACGGCGTCCAGCGTCTTCGCCTCCTGCTCGCCCGGCTTCGCCGCCGGCGCGTCCTGCGCGGCCGCGGAGCCCGCGCCGACCAGCAGCGAAACGGCCAGCGCGCCATGGATCGCCTTGCTCAATTGCTTGCGTTTCATCTGTCCCCCTCCGGGTGCTGCAGGCGGCACGATTACCACCAATGGCCGGCAAGGTAAGCGGCAACGCCTCGCGGCGGCATTGGACGTTCGGACAATGGGCCGCCCCTGCCGCCGCGCCGACACTCGCAGCCCTGATTCCGCCGCCGGGGATGGGCATGTCGTTTCTGATCGTGTTGGCCGTGCTGTGCTTCCTGATGCTGGTGGCCTACCGCGGCTACAGCGTGATCCTGTTCGCGCCGGTGGCGGCGCTGGGCGCGGTGCTGCTGACCGATCCGCAGCTGGTGGCGCCGATGTTCACCGGCCTGTTCATGGACAAGATGGTCGGCTTCCTCAAGCTGTACTTCCCGGTGTTCCTGCTCGGCGCGGTGTTCGGCAAGGTGATCGAACTGTCGGGGTTCTCCAAGGCCATCGTGCAGGCCACCATCCGGATGGTCGGCGCGCAGCGGGCGATGCTGTCCATCGTGCTGGTCTGCGCGCTGCTGACCTACGGCGGGGTGTCGCTGTTCGTGGTGGTGTTCGCGGTGTATCCGTTCGCGGCCGAGCTGTTCCGCCAGTCGAACATCCCCAAGCGGCTGATCCCCGGCACGATCGCGCTGGGCGCGTTCACCTTCACGATGGATGCGCTGCCTGGCACGCCGCAGATCCAGAACATCATTCCCACCACTTTCTTCGGCACCAACACCTGGGCCGCGCCGGTGCTGGGCACGCTGGGCGGCGTGTTCATCCTGATCGTGGGCCTGCTCTACCTCGATTGGCGGCGGCGCGTGGCCGCGCGCAACGGCGATGGCTACGGCGATGCGGCCACGCTGGTCAACGAGCCGGTGGCCTTCGCCGGCGGCCGGCTGGCGCATCCGCTGGTCGCGATCCTGCCGCTGCTGCTGGTCGGCGTGGTCAACAAGCTGCTGACGCTGTGGATTCCCGCGCATTACGGCGACAGCGCCAGCTTCGTGCCGGCGGTGATCGGCAATCCGGCGCCGGTGGTGCAGGAAGTGGCGAAGGTCGCCGCGATCTGGGCGGTGGAAGGCGCGCTGCTGGCCGGCATCGCCTGCGTGCTGCTGTTCGCGTGGAAGCCGGTCAAGGCCAGCTTCGCCGAGGGCAGCAAGTCGGCGATTTCCGGCGCGCTGCTGGCGGGCATGAACACGGCATCGGAATACGGCTTCGGTGCGGTGATCGCCGCCCTGCCCGGCTTTCTGGTGGTCGCGAACGCCCTGGGCTCGATCCCGAATCCGCTGGTCAACGAAGCGGTCACCGTCACCGCGCTGGCCGGCATCACCGGCTCGGCTTCCGGCGGAATGAGCATTGCCCTTGCGGCGATGGCCGACACCTTCATCGCCAATGCGCACGCCGCCGGCATCCCGATGGACGTGCTGCACCGCGTGGCGGCGATGGCTTCGGGCGGCATGGACACGCTGCCGCACAACGGCGCGGTCATCACGTTGCTGGCGGTCACCGGGTTGACGCACCGGCAGGCCTACAAGGACATCTTCGCGGTCACCTGCATCAAGACGCTGGCGGTGTTCGTGGTGATCGGGCTGTACTACGCATTCGGGCTGACCTGACCATCACGCCGTCATGCGTCATTCCCGATTTCGCGGGAATGACGAAGAAAAAAGTGCGTCGCAACAAAAACAGGTTGCCGCTGACACGGCTTGTACGGCAAGGTTGAGGCATCCCTTGCCGATACCTGGAGAGTTCGCCGATGCCGGTGGTGACGATGGCGCTCGTGTTCCTGCTGGCCGTGGTGGTCAGCACCTTCGTGGTGCGGCTGCTGCCGATCCGGGTGCCACTTCCGCTGCTGCAAATCGCCATCGGCGCAGTGCTGTCGCAGTTCTTCGGCTTCGAGGTGACGTTCGAGCCCTATCTGTTCCTGCTGCTGTTCATCCCGCCGCTGCTGTTCCTCGACGGCTGGCGCATCCCGAAGGGCGCGTTCCTGCACGACTGGCGCGCCATCCTCACCCTCGCCATCGGCCTGGTGGTGTTCACCGTGGCCGGCATGGGCTACTTCATCCACTGGCTGCTGCCTGCGGTACCGCTGGCGGTGGCGTTCGCGCTGGCGGCGATCCTCTCGCCCACCGACCCGGTGGCGGTGAGCGCGATGACCGCCAACGCGCCGGTGCCCTCGCGGCTGATGCACATCCTGGAAGGCGAATCGCTGCTCAACGACGCCACCGGCCTGGTCTGCTTCACCTTCGCGGTGACGGCGGTGATGACCGGACAGTTCTCGCCCACCAGCGCTTCGTGGCACTTCATGCTGGTGGCCGGCGGCGGCGTGCTGACCGGCGTGGCCGTCACCTGGGCCATCGGCCGGCTCAACCGCTTCCTGGTGCGGCGCGCGGGCGAGGAGCCCGCTCCGCAGATCCTGGTCAGCCTGCTGATCCCGTTCGCCGCCTACCTCGCCGCCGAACACCTGCACGTCTCTGGCATCCTCGCGGCGGCGGTGGCCGGCATCGCGATGCACTACGGCGAACTCTCCGACCGTCCGCTGCCGGCCACGCGCATGCAGCGCGCGGCGGTCTGGGACACCGTGCAGGCGGCGCTGAACGGCATCATCTTCGTGCTGCTGGGCGACCAGCTGCCGCGCATGCTGCGGCAGCTGCCGGACGTGGCGGCGCAGGTCGGCACGCACACGCCCTGGCATTTGCTGGGCTACATGGCCGTCATCACCCTGGCGCTGGGCGTGCTGCGCTTCGCCTGGGTGTCGATCGCCGCCTTCGCCGGCGTGACCTATGCGCGGTTCAAGGGCGAGGCGCGCACCATGCCCTCGCTGCGGCTGCGGGCGGTCGCCTCCGCCGCCGGCGTGCGCGGCGCGATCACCCTGGCCGGCATCCTGACCCTGCCGCTGCTGCTGCCGGACGGCGACGCCTTCCCCGCGCGCGACGCGGTCATCCTGATCGCGATGGGCGTGATCGTGCTGTCCCTGCTGATCGCCAGCGTCGCCCTGCCGCTGCTGGCGCGCGGACTGATCGCGGGCGATCCGGCGCTGGAAATCAGCGGCAGCCGACACGACGAAGCGCATGCGCGCGTGGCCGCTACCGAAGCCGCGATCCGCCGCATCGAGCAGGCGCTGGCCGACACTCCTGCCGACGCCGCCAACCAGGCGCTGCGCTCCGAAGCCGGCCTGCGTGTGCTGGACGTCTACCAGCGCCGGTTGGACTACGGCGACCCCAGCGGCGAAAAGCTGACCGACATCCGCCGCCTCGCCGCCGCCGAACGCTCGCTGCGCCTGAAGGCGCTGGCCGCCGAACGCGACGAGCTGTACCGCCTGTGCCGCACCCACGCCATCGAAGACGACCTGATGCGGCGGCTGGTGCGCGAGGTGGACTTGATCGAGTCCAGCCTGACGCCGCGCGCCGCGCACTAGCGTCCGCCATGACCGCGACGCGGGCGCGGCAACGCCGCGTATCGCCCGCTCAGCGCTTCGCTTAGGCTTGCATCCCATGACCGATTACACCTCTACGCCGCCCGGCGGTGCCCGCCAGCTTCCCCGCCACACCACGCCCACCTGGGAGGCGGAGTTGCTGATTTCCGGCGTGGCGGTGTTCGCCATGCTGCAGCTGCCGGGCTGGCTGGACGATGCGCTGTTCGCGCTGATGCCTCGTCTGGACCAGACCTGGTCGCAGATCGCCAAGCTGGGATACATCTACAACAAGAGCGTGGCGCTGATCCTGGCCGCAACGTTCGTGATCCACCTGCTGCTGCGCGCCCGCTGGATCGCGCTGGTCGGCATCCATTCGATCTATCCGGGGGACGTGCGCTGGGACAGGCTGCGGATGGGCCCCTTGCAGCGCGAGGTCGAACGCGAGCATCAGGAATCGACCGAAGTGGTGATCGAGCGGGCCGACAACCTCGCCACCACGGTGTTCGCCAGCGGCATCATGCTCGCGCTGGTCCTGGTGATCGTCACACTGCCGGTGACGCTGCTGACGGGCGCGGCGACGGCCCTCGCATCGTCCCTGGGCCAGGAAGACCTCGGGCTGCTGCTGTTCGGCGCGGTGTTCCTGGCGTTCCTGCTGCCCTACGTGCTCGCCATGCTGCTGGATCGCCGGTTCGGTGCGGAATGGCAACCCGACGGACGCTGGCACAAGGCCGTCACCGCGATACTGCGCCTGTACGCGAAGGCCGGCGTGAGAGCGGGCAACAACCGGATCAGGGCGCTGCTGGCGAGTAACGGCGGCGACCGGCGGGTCGGCATCCTGATCTTCCTGATCATGTTCGCCACGGCCGGATCGGTCATGGTCACGTACGGGAACATGCTCAGCGACAAGCCATTCGGCAATTACGGACTGTTCCCCGCTGCGGCGTCTCCTGCCGTGGCAGCCGCGCACTACGACGACCGGCGCAACCCTGCACGTGACCCGCTCGTCCCGTTCATCCAGTCCATGACCGTCGAAGACGCTTACGTGCAGCTGGTCGTGCCGTATGCGCCACGGCAGGACGCACCGGCGCTGCAACGCGCCTGCCCCACTGGTCGGCAATCCGGCGATGCGGCCCTGCTGGCCTGCCTGCAAGCCCTGCATGCCGTCCTGCTGGACGGAAAACCGGTCGCCGGGCTGCGCTATGAAATCGCCAGCGACGCGCGTACCGACCGCCCTGCCCTGCTGGCGATGATCGACGTCCGCGGATTGGCGCCGGGCCGGCACGAACTCCGGATCGCACGCGCGATGGCCGCGGAGAAGAGCAACGGCAATGAGGCCTACGAGGTGATCCCGTTCTGGCGCTGAGGCCGTGCCTGCGCCAGAATAAAATCACCGGGTGAGCGAAGTACTGCAGCGCAAGATCATCCACGTCGACATGGACGCGTTCTACGCGTCGGTGGAGCAGCGCGACGATCCTTCGCTGCGCGGCCAGCCGGTGGTGGTGGCGTGGCGCGGCACGCGTTCGGTGGTCTGCGCGGCCAGCTACGAGGCGCGCAAATTCGGCGTGCGCTCGGCGATGCCGGCGGTGCGCGCGGAGCGGCTATGCCCGCAGGCGGTGTTCGTGCCGCCGGACTTCGTCCGCTACAAGGCGGTGTCGAAGCAGGTGCGCGGGATCTTCGAGCGCTATACCGACCTGATCGAACCGCTGTCGCTGGACGAAGCGTACCTGGACGTCACCGCGCCGAAGCGCGACCTCGGCAGCGCCACCGCCATCGCCAGCGAGATCCGCGACGCGATCCGCGCGGAAACCCGGCTCACCGCCTCCGCCGGCATCGCGCCCAACAAGTTCCTCGCCAAGATCGCCAGCGACTGGAACAAGCCGGACGGGCAATTCGTGCTCAAGCCAGCGATGGTCGATGCCTTCCTCGCGCCGCTGCCGGTGGGCCGCCTGCCCGGCGTGGGCAAGGTGATGGAAGCGAAGCTGGCCGAACTCGGCATCGCCAGCTGCGCGGACCTGCGCACGTTCGGCGCGGAGCCGCTGGAGGCGCGCTTCGGCCGCTGGGGACGGCGGCTGCACGAACTCTCGCTGGGCATCGACGCACGCGAGGTGCAGACCGAACGCCCGACATTGCAGATTTCCAGCGAGGACACCTTCGCTACCGATCTGCCGCTGGAAGATCTGGAGCCGCACATCCGCCGCCTGGCCGCGTCCACCTGGGCCGGCTATTTGCGCGAACGCGCGCAGCATCCCGACCGCATCGCCCGCACCGTGGTGCTGAAGCTGAAGACCAGCGACTTCCGCATCCTCACCCGCAGCCTGACCGCGGCGGAGCCGCCGACCGACGAAGCGACGCTGGCGCAGACCGCCTGCGATCTGCGCCAGCGCGTGGCCCTGCCGGAAACGACGCGCTACCGGCTGGTCGGCGTGGGGCTATCCGGCTTCGCAGAGCCGGACGGCAGTCCGGAACAGGACGATCTGTTCGTAAGCAACGCAGCGCCATGAAACGCGATTCCATTCCTTCTCCCCGCTCGCGGGAGAAGGTGCCGAAGGCGGATGAGAGGCTTGCTGTTTCGGGCGGAAAGCGCCCCTCACCCGGCTAACTCACGCCATTCATGGCGTTCGCCCTTCGGGTCAGCTTCGCTGTTCGCGGGCGCTCCTGCGCCCGCAGTCGCCACCCTCTTTCCATCTGCGATGGGGAGAGGGAAAGCTTTACGGCAACGCCCCCGCCGCCACCGGCAACTCGATGAAACTGGCCTGCTGCGGCGTCGCCCAGATCCGTTGGGTCGCCCTGCGGTAGTCGCCAGGCTTGGCGAAGAAAATATTGTCGACAAAGGTCTGCGGATTGCGGTCGTACAACGGGAACAGGCTGGACTGGATCTGCACCATCAGGCGATGGCCGGGCTTCAGCACGTGATTCACGTTCGGCAGATCGAAGGTGTAGGCCAGCGGTGCGTCGACCTGCAACGCCTGCGGCTTGTCGAAGCCTTCGCGGTAGCGGCCACGGAAGATCGTCAGCGCGATCGGCAGCTGGTAGCCGGCCATCTTCGGATCGTCCGGATACTGGTCGGGATAGACGTCGATCAGCTTGACCACCCAGTCGCTGTCGCTGCCCGAGGTCGAGGCGAACAGATGCGCGATGGGCACGCCGGCCAGCGACAGCGGCGCGGTCAGCGGCGCGCTGGCATAGGTCAGCACGTCGGTGCGGCCGTCGACGAAGCGCTGGTCCTTGACCAGCCAGGTCGTCCACGTCGTGCGATCGCCCATGTCCACCGGGCGCGGCACGAACGGCACCGGCTTGGCGGGATCGGACGCGTATTCGGCGTACTGCGCGCCGCCCGCGACGGGCGTGCCGCCCAGCGTTCCATCAGCGTGCAGGTACAGCGGCGCAGACGCGTGCGGGCAGCCCTGCGCGCAGCTCTGCGGCCACGTGGCATAGGTGTCCCAGCGGTTTCTGCCCGCGTTGTAGATCCACACCGGCGGCGTCTTAACCACCGGCGCGCCGGGTTTGAGGTACTGGTCGAAGAACGGCTTGAGCACGTCGCGCCGCCATTGCAGCGCGGTGTCGCCGTCGAACTTCAAGTCGCCCAGACTGCTGCCGTCGTAATTGGCCTGGCTGTGCCGCCACGGGCCAATCACCAGATGGTTGCGACTGTTGTCGGCGTCCTTGGTTTCCCACGCGATCCAGGCGTGGTTGCCGCCGTACATGTCCTCCTGGTCCCACAGACCCTGCTCCCACATCGTGGGCACGGTGATCGCGGGCAGCTTCGCCAGCAGCTTGTCCAGCGCCTGCTGCTGCCAGTAGGCGTCGTAGGCCGGGTGCTCGGTGAGCTTGCGCCAGGCCGGCAGTTGCTCCAGCCCGGCGGCGCGCGCGTAGTCGCCGACCGAACCGGCGCGCAGGAAGCTGGTGTAGTCGTCGCCGCTGGCGCGCTCGATCTTCGCGCCCTCGCCGCGCACGGTGGTCTGGCCGGTGAGGTAGCCAAGATTGATCTGCCGATAGGCGCCATTCTGGAACCAGTCGTCGCCGATCCAGCCGTCGACCATCGGGCTTTCCGGCGCGGCCACCTTCAGTGCCGGATGCGGATCCAGCAGCGCCATCACCACGGTGAAGCCCTCATAGGACGAACCCAGCATGCCGACCCGGCCGTTGCTCTCCGGCAGATGCTTGACCAGCCAGTCGATGGTGTCCCAAGCGTCGGTGCCGTGGTCGATGCCGGTCTTGTTGAGCGGCCCGCGCGGCGGTCGGGTCATCACGTAGTCGCCTTCCGAGCCGTACTTGCCGCGCACGTCCTGGAACACGCGGATATAGCCGTCCTCGGCGAACACGCTGTCGCCCTGCGGCAGCGCATCGACCATGCGCTCCGCGTTGGGCATCCGGTTGGCGCGCTTGGCCGCGTTGTAGGGCGTGCGGGTCAGCAGGATCGGCGCGTCGTGCGCGCCCTTCGGGATCACGATGACCGTGTAGAGCTTGACGCCGTCGCGCATCGGGATCATCTCGACGCGCTTGACGAAATCGCGCTGCGGCTCCGGCGCGTTGAACTTCTTGCCGGTGATGTCCGGCGTCATCGGCGCGGTCTGCGCCAACGCGCTCCCGGCCATCGCCAGCGCCACCGCCAACCCCGTCGCGCGCACCATCGTCCGCATCCGCATCGCCCTTCCCCTCCGACTGGATCAGCGTCGGAGTGTTGCACGGCGTCCGCCGCCGGTCTGCGTGCCCGTTCGCACTTCGCCGGGCACGCGGCTTGGCATACTCTGGGCGGATGACCGACACCGCCCACGCCCCCGGCCTGTCCCGCCAACAGCTCAAGACCCTCGCGCTGGCTTCGCTCGGCGGCGCGCTGGAGTTCTACGACTTCGTGGTGTTCGTGTTCTTCGCCACCGTCATGGGGGCGCTGTTCTTTCCCGCCGACATGCCGCAGTGGCTGAAGCTGGTGCAGACCTTCGGCATCTTCGCAGCCGGCTATCTCGCGCGCCCCTTGGGCGGCGTGCTGATGGCGCACTTCGGCGACCTGTCCGGGCGCAAGCGGATGTTCATGCTGAGCATTCTGCTGATGGCGATTCCGACTCTGCTGATGGGCCTGCTGCCGACCTACGCGCAGGCCGGCGTGCTGGCGCCGATCCTGCTGCTGGTGCTGCGGATCATGCAGGGCGCGGCGATCGGCGGCGAGGCGCCGGGCGCGTGGGTGTTCGTCAGCGAGCACGTTTCACCGCGGCATCGCAACCTCGCCTGCGGCTCGCTGTCGCTGGGCCTGCTGGCCGGCATCCTGCTGGGCTCGCTGGTGGCACGCGCGATCAACGCCGCGTTCGACGAGGCGCAGTTGATGGCATGGGGCTGGCGCGTGCCGTTCGTGGTCGGCGGCATGTTCGGGCTGCTGGCGATGATCCTGCGCCGGCAGTTGCACGAAACGCCGGTGTTCGCCGAACTGCAGCAGCGCCGCGCGCTGTCGGCCGAGCTGCCGCTGAAGGCGGTGGTGCGCGACCACGCCGGCGCGGTCGCGCTGGGCATGCTGCTGACCTGGCTGCTCACCGCCGCGGTGGTGGTGACGATCCTGATGATGCCGACCTTCCTGCAAGGCATGGGCGTGAGCCGCGACGCCGCGCTGGCCGGCAACGCACTGGCGGTGCTGGCGGCGATGGCGGCCAACCTCGTCGCCGGCACACTGGCCGACCGCTTCGGCGCGGGCCGCGTGCTGGCGCTGTGGAGCCTGCTGCTGGGCGTCGCGTTCTGGTGGTTCTATCGCGAGGCGCAGGCCGGCGAGTATTCGCAATGGCACTACGCCATCGCCGGAAGCGCGGTGGGCCTGACCGCGATGATCCCGGCAATCGCGCTGGGCGGCTTCCCGGCGCGGGTGCGCTTTTCCGGGCTGTCGTTCTCCTACAACGTGGCCTACGCCATCGCCGGCGGGCTGACGCCGGTGCTGCTCAGTCTGGCGATGAAGGACAACCCGGCGGCGCCGATGCACTACATCGCCTGGATGGCGGCGATGGGCGTGGCGCTGGGCCTGTTCGTGGAATGGCGTGGGCGCAATCGATAAACCGATGAGACGCCAGCTCACGCTGTTCCTGCCGCCGGAACAGCGCGCCTTGGTCGAACCCATCCGGCAACGGCTCGATCCGCGCCAGCACGCCCTGATTCCCGCGCACGTGACGCTGTGCCGGGACGACGAACTGGCCGATTGGCCGACGCTCGAACGGCGCCTTTCGGACCTCGGCGCGTTCTCCCTTACCTTGCGCTTCGGCGCGCCGCAGGTGCTGCCCGATGGCTGCATCCTGCTGCGCCCGACGCATGGCGCGGAGCAATACCAGGATCTGCGCAGGTTCCTGCTCGGGCCGTCGGCCCCGACCCACGGCGCGCACCTCACGCTGCTGCATCCGCGTCACGCGACCGGCGCCACACCCGATCTGACCGAGGTTGCGGGCCTCACCGCGACCTTCCGCACCATCGCGCTCATCGAGCAGCGCGATTCGAATCCGTGGCAGGTGCTGCACGAGTACGGACGCGCCGCCTGACACGTTCCCGGACCGGCGGGAATCCCTGCCTGTCAAGAGTGACGCAGGCGGCCGACACCGCGAAAATGGCGGACTCCAAGTGCCAGAATCCGTTTCGATGACCCAACTGTCCGCCGCGCTCGCGCGCAAGATCGCTTCCACCATCGCCGAGGAGATCGGCGCGCAGACGCCGCAGGTGCAGGCCGCCGTCGGCCTGCTGGACGAAGGCGCGACCGTGCCCTTCATCGCCCGCTACCGCAAGGAAGTGACCGGCGGGCTGGACGACACCCAGCTGCGCAACCTGGAAACGCGGCTGACCTATCTGCGCGAGATGGAGGATCGCCGCGCGGCGATCCTGTCCAGCATCGAGGAGCAGGGCAAGCTCACCGCCGAACTGCGCGCCGACATCGAAGCCGCCGACAGCAAATCGCGGCTGGAAGATTTGTACCTGCCCTACAAACAGAAGCGCCGCACCCGCGCGCAGATCGCGCGCGAGGCCGGGCTGGAGCCGCTGGCCGACGGGCTGGTCGCCGATCCGACCCTGGTGCCGGAAGAATTCGCCGCCAGCTTCGTCGATGCCGACAAGGGCGTTGTCGATGCCAAGGCCGCGCTGGAGGGCGCGCGCGCGATCCTGATCGAGCGCTGGGGCGAGGACGCCGCGCTGCTGGGCGAACTGCGCGAGTGGCTGGCGCGCGAGGGCCTGATCCGCTCGAAGGTGGTGGAAGGCAAGGAAGCCGCCGGCGAGAAGTTCCGCGACTACTTCGACCACGCCGAGCCGCTGGCAAGGATTCCTTCGCACCGCATGCTGGCGCTGCTGCGCGGGCGGCGCGAGGAGTTCCTGCAGCTCGACCTCGATCCGGGCGCGGATGCCGAGGCCGGCCATCAGTACGCCGAGGGCCGCATCGCCCTGCACGCCGGCATCGACGTGCGCGGGCGCGCCGCCGACGCATGGCTGCGCAACGCGGTACGCCTTGCATGGCGCGCCAAGATCCACATGCACCTGCTGCTCGACCTGTTCAACCAGGCGCGCGAGAAGGCCGAAGGCGAAGCCATCGCCGTGTTCGGCGACAACCTCAAGGACCTGCTGCTGGCCGCGCCCGCCGGCCCGAAGGCGGTGCTGGGCTTGGATCCCGGCCTGCGCACCGGCGTGAAGGTGGCGGTGGTCGATGCCACCGGCAAGCTGGTCGCCACCGACACCATCTATCCGCACGAACCGCGCCGGCAGTGGGATCAATCGCTGGCGGCGCTTAAGAAGCTGTGCGTCGCGCACGGCGTGCAGCTCGTCGCCATCGGCAACGGCACCGCGTCGCGCGAAACCGACAAGCTGGCCGGCGACCTGCTCAAGCTCGTCCCCGAGCTGAAGGTGCAGAAGATCGTGGTCAGCGAGGCCGGCGCGTCGGTGTATTCGGCGTCGGAACTGGCGGCGAAGGAGTTCCCGAATCTCGACGTGTCGCTGCGCGGCGCGGTGTCCATCGCGCGCCGGTTGCAGGATCCGCTGGCCGAGTTGGTGAAGATCGAACCGAAGGCAATTGGTGTTGGCCAGTACCAGCACGACGTCGATCAATACCGCCTCGCCCGCGCGCTGGACGCGAAGGTGGAGGACTGCGTGAACGCGGTCGGCGTGGACGTGAACACCGCCTCCGGCGCGCTGCTGGCGCGCGTGTCCGGCCTGTCGGCGACCGTGGCCGAGAACATCGTCACGTACCGCGACCAGCACGGCGCGTTCCCCTCGCGCAAGGCGTTGCTGAAGGTGCCGCGTCTGGGCGACAAGACCTTCGAGCAGTGCGCGGGCTTCCTGCGCATCATGGACGGCGAGCAGCCGCTGGACGCGTCCTCGGTGCACCCGGAAGCCTATCCGGTGGTGGAACGCATCCTGGCCGCCGGCGGCAAGCAGGTGAAGCAGATCATCGGCGACAGCGCCTTCCTGCGCTCGCTGAAGCCGTCGCAGTTCACCGACGACCGCTTCGGCGAACCCACCGTGCGCGACATCCTGAAGGAACTGGAAAAACCCGGCCGCGACCCGCGCCCGGAATTCAAGGCCGCGCAGTTCGCCGACGGCGTGGAGGACATCAAGGACCTGCGTCCCGGCATGGTGCTGGAAGGCGTGGTCAGCAACGTGGCCGCGTTCGGCGCGTTCGTGGATATCGGCGTGCACCAGGACGGGCTGGTCCACATCTCCGCGCTGTCCGACCGCTACGTGAAGGACCCGCGCGAAGTGGTGAAGGCCGGCGACATCGTCAAGGTGAAGGTGCTGGAAGTGGACGTGGCGCGCAAGCGCATCGCGCTGACCCGACGCCTGGACGATCCCGTTGGGGAAGCGCGCGGCGAAGCGCGCACCGACGCGCGACGCGACGAGCGCCCCGCCCGCCGCGACGGCAACCCACCGCGCGGGCCGAAGCCGGCCGCGCCGCAGCAGCAGAAAGCGCCGTTCAACAGCGCGATGGCCGATGCGCTCAAGGGGTTGCGCCGCGGCTGATGTGGCAAAATCGGCGCCGACAGCGCAGGGAATCACATGGCCAGCAAGGGGTTGGGACTTCGCGGTAAATCCTTGCTGGCGCTGCTGGTCGCCTGCCTGCTGGCGCTGCTGCCGGCGCTGCTGATCGGCAGCAAGCTCGCCGCCGCCGCGCGCAGCCATTTCGGCCAGGCGTACGCGCGCGATTACACATTGCTCAACCGCGAGCGCATCCTCGCCCCGCTCAGCCGGGAGCTGGCGCTGTCGCAGCGGCTGGCGGATTCGCCGCTGCTGTGGCGGATGCTGCGCGACCCCAGCGCCGCCAACCGCGCCGCCTTCTTCGAGGAAGCCCGCGGCTACCAGCAGGCGCTGAGCAGCGGCACCTACTTCGTCATCAGCGCGCTCGACCTCGGCTACTACTTCAACGAGGCCGGCAAGCCGACAAGCGAGCTGCCGCGCTACCACCTGCACGCCGACGACCCGGAGGACGGCTGGTTCTTCGCCACCCTGCGCTCCGGCCAGCCGTACAACATCAACGTCAACTACGACGCCAAGCTGCGGCAGACGCGGGTGTGGATCAACGTGGTGGCGCAAGACGGCAGGCAGAAGCTCGGCATCGCCGGCAGCGGCGTGGACCTGTCGGGCTTTCTGCACGCGCTCATCAACCGCGCCGAGCCCGGCGTGGTGCCGATGATCGTCGACGCCGAAGGCGCCATCCAGGCGCACCCGGACCAGCGCCGGGTGGCGCTGAACCTCGCGCAGAAACGCGCAGGCGCGGACCAGACTCTGGCTGGCTTGCTACCGGGCACCGATCCCGCCGCGCTGTCCGCCCTGCTCCAGCGCAGCCGCGCCCAGCCCGACGTCGCCCTGCTGCAGGAAGTGCGGCAAGGGCGGGCGCACCGGCTGCTGGCGGTGAGCTTCATCCCGGAGCTGCACTGGCACGTGGTCACGCTGGTGGACCTGCAGGAAGCGCAGATCATCGGCGGCCCCTGGCTGCTGTACCTGGGGCTGGGCATGGCCGCCGTGCTGGTGGTGCTGCTGGCCGGCGTCGGCTATTCGATCGAGCGGCTGATGCTGCGTCCGCTGCGCGCGCTGCAGCGGTCGGCGGAAGCGATCGCGCAGGGACATTACGAAGCGGACCTGCCGGCGGCCGGCAAGGACGAGATCGGCGCGCTGAGCCGCGCCTTCGCCAGCATGGCCGCGCAGGTGCGCGCGCACACCAGCGAGCTGGAGGACAAGGTGCGCGAGCGCACCGCCGCGCTGGAGGCCAGTCACGCGCAGGTGGTACAAGCGCACAAGAAGATCGACGATTCGATCGACTACGCCAGCCTGATCCAGCGCACCATCCTGCCCGACCGCGAGCTGGCGCAGGTGCTGGGCGAAAACCACCACGTGCTGTGGAAGCCGCGCGACGTGGTCGGCGGCGACTTCTACGTGTTCCGCGCCGACGAACGCGGCTTCCTGCTCGGGGTGATGGACTGCGCTGGCCACGGCGTGCCGGGCGCGCTGATGACGATGCTGGCGCGCTCGGCCATCGATCATGCGTTGGGCCTGGCCGGGCTGCGCGATCCGGCCGGCATCCTGCGCCAGGCCGACGCCACCCTGCGCGAGCTGCTGGCCGATGCGCAGCTGGCGCGCGCCGTCGCCACCAATACCGACGCCGGCCTGGTGTACGTCGACCGCATCGACGGCGAACTGCTGTTCGCGGGCGCGGCCATCGGCCTGTTCCACAGCGACGGCGACACGGTCGAGCACGTGCCCGGCTCACGCCGCCCGCTCGGCGATCGCCGCCGTGGCGACTACGCCAACGTCCGCATGCCGCTGCACGCCGGCACCACCTACTGCCTGGTCACCGATGGCCTGCTCGACCAGGCCGGCGGCGAACAGGGCTTCGGGTTCGGCAGCGGGCGCTTCCGCCAGCTGCTGCAGGCCAACGCGCACCGGCCGCTGTCGGAACAGGCCGCGGCGCTCGCCGCGGCGCTGGCCGGCTACCAGGGCGACTACCCGCAGCGTGACGACATCACGGTGCTATCGTTCCGCCTCGATTGACGCCCGATTGACGATTGGAGAACGCATGCAATCGCCCGACCTGTATTCCCTGCGCGAGTTCTGCAACGCGCGCCGGATCATGCTCTGCTTCAACGGCCCGATGTCGCGTTCGCTGATCGAGGAAATCGGCAACGCCCTGCGCAACTACCTGGAGGTCAACCAGGTGCAGCCGGGCGCGGCGATGGACGTGTTCTCGGTCTACATCGAGATGACCCAGAACATCCGCCACTACGCCACCCGCATGGGCTACGGCGAGGCCGACGCCACCGCCACCGTGGTGATCGCGCAGGACGAACAGGGCCACCACCTGGTGTCCGCCGGCAACCTGCTGGAAACCGCCGACGCGCAGGCGCTGATGGCGCGCATCGACGCGCTCGGCAAGCTCGACAAGGCCGGCCTGAAGGCGCTCTACAAGGAGCAGCTGCGCGCGCCGCGCACGCCCGGCGCGTCCAGCGGCGCCGGCCTGGGCCTGATCGACATCGCCCGCAAGTCCAGCCAGACGCTGCAAGCGTCGCTGTTCGAGCGTCCCGACGGCAAGGCGTTCTTCAGCCTGACCGCCCTGATCTGACGAATGCAGCCGAATTCCCCCATGAACGACATCCGCATCGACCCCACCCAGTCTTCCCCCGCCATCCACGCCGACACGGCCGCGGGCGTCCTGCGCCTGAGCGGGGATTCCTATCCCGAAAACGCGTTCGACCTGTTCGGCCCGGTAATCGACTGGGTGGAGCGCTACCTCGCCGGCGGCGACGCGCCGCTGCGGCTGGAGCTGCGCCTGCTCTACCTCAACACCAGCAGCATCCGCGCCATGATCGACATCTTCGACCTGCTGGAAACCGCGCACGGCGAAGGCCGCGCGGTGTCCGTGCAGTGGATCTACGACCAGCGCAACGAGCGCGTGCGCGAACTGGCGGAGGAATTCGCTGAGGACTGCACCTTCCCGTTCCAGATCCTCGCCGGCACGGACGCGGACAGCGCGCCGTGAACGGCGTGCGGGTCGACATCGACGCGATGGTCGAGGCCTTGCTGGCCGATTCCACCTATGCCGGCCATCCGCTGCATTCCGCGCTGGCCGCGCTGTGGGAGCTGTACCTGACCCAGGCGCAGCGGCTGGACCGCATCGCCCGGCTGTCCGACCGCGTGCAGTTCTCCGAGCGCGTGCACGAGCGCACCCGCACCGAGCGGTTCGAGAAGCAGCTGCGGCAGCTGGAGAAGATGACCCGCATCTCCGACCGCTACCAGGACATGATGCACGAGCTGAACAGCGCGCTGCAGCAGGCGTCCACCCACGACGCCCTGACCAGCCTGCCCAACCGGCGCCTGCTCAACGACCGCCTCAAGCAGGAGGCGGCGCGCAGCAAGCGGCTGGAAACGCCGCTGTGCATCGGTCTGCTGGACATCGACCACTTCAAGCAGGTCAACGACACCTTCGGCCACGACGCCGGCGACGAGGTCCTGCGCACCGTGGCCTGCGCGACCCGCGATTCGCTGCGCGAATACGACCTGTGCGGTCGCTGGGGCGGCGAGGAATTCCTGCTCCTGCTGCCGGCCATCTCGCTGGAGGACGCCGAAGCCACCATGCAGCGGCTGACCGAGCTCCTGCACGGGCTGCGCTTCGACTGCCTCTCCGAGGAGTACCGGATCAGCGCCAGCATCGGCCTGACCGCCTACCGGCAGGACGAACGCCCGGAAGACGCGGTGGCGCGCGCGGATGCCGCCCTGCTGGAGGCCAAGCGCGGCGGCCGCAACCGGGTGACCGTGGCGGCCTGAGCGCCGCGCTCTACTCGGGCTCGGCGGCCGTGGCGCTGCCGCCCTGCATCGACATTGATCGCGTGGATCGCTCCTCGTCCGCATGCGCGCCGAGCACTGGCGGTTCGCCGGGCCAGCGCCGCACCGCGCGCTGGAAGAACTGGCTGTTGGGCACGCGCAGCTGGCTCTGGTGGCCGCCGGGATGGCGCTCCAGCAGGGTCACGTAGATCAGGTTGACGTCCACCACCTGCCCGCGCAGGCCCGGCTTCTCGCCGTTCTCCAGCAGCTCGATGTGGTCGAGCAGGCGGAACGGCCGGGTGATCAGGATCAGGAACGAGCAGAAGATGTTGGTCAGCACGCTCCACGCGGCGAAGAACGCCACCGCCGCCACCGTGGCGAAGCCGGTGAACGCGCCCCACAGCACCCCCGCCGACACGCCGAAGCGCTGCAACGACGCCAGCACCGCGGCCATCCCGATCACGAAGGTGGAGACGCGGCGCGCGCCCATCACCACCATCGGCGGCAGCTCGTAGCGCGCGGCCAGCCGGGACACCAGCCGGCGCACCAGCCAGCGCAGCGCCCACGCCACCAGCAGGATCAATGTCACTTCCAGCACGGTCGCCAGTTCGGCGAGCCACGGCTGCAACCAGTCAGGCAGTCGTTCCTTCATCGGGACATGGTAACCGCGCGCCTGCGAAAGCTCCGCCATGGCGCGCGGCGCGGGCCCGCTTGACGCCGCCGCCGGGCGGCCGTATCGTGCGCTCGTCGCGGCTTCATCGCTATATCCAGATATAGCGATGAATTAAAAGGGAAGTCCGGTGCGCATGCTCGCGCATGCAAGGCCGGCGCTGCCCCGCAGCGGTAGGTGGGAACGAACCGTCATCGGCACTGGGGCCTCAAGTCCTGGGAAGCGACGGCCAGGAAAAAGCGAGGAGTGAGCCAAGAGAAGTGAAAAGTGAGTAGGAGCGTGTTCGCGCTTCCCTCACCGCTCACTCCTCCCCACTCACTCCTCGCTCCAGCCCACGAGCCCGAAGACCTGCCCCGACCGGTCGCGCGCCACCAGCGCGCGGCCGCCCGACCTGACGCTTCGAGGGGAAGCGGATCGGATGCACGCGACGCCCTGCGCCGCGTGCGCCTGTCCGTGGCCTTTGCAGCGCCGGTTCGCCCGAGGGGGCGAAGGTCACCGGTTCGTCCGCCTGCCCGGCCCGGGACGGCGGCGCGCGCCCTCCTTCGTTCCTCATCCGCCACCGCATGAGGACAACCACCAATGAGCACCACCACGACCACCCTGGGCTTCCCCCGCATCGGCGCGAAGCGCGAGCTCAAGCGCGCGCTGGAAGCGCACTGGCGCGGCGAAATCGACGCCGCCTCGCTGCAGGCCACCGCCCGCGACCTGCGCCGACGCCACTGGACGCTGCAACGCGACGCCGGCGCCGACGTCGCGCCCTGCAACGACTTCAGCCTGTACGACCACGTGCTGGACACCGCCTTCCTGTTCGACGCCATTCCGCAGCGCTATCGCCAGCTTGCCGACGCCGATCCGCTGGCCGGCTACTTCGCGATGGCGCGCGGCCACCAGCGCGATGGCCTCGACCTGCGCGCACTGGAGATGACCAAGTGGTTCGACACCAACTACCACTACCTCGTCCCCGAACTCGACGCCGGCCAGCAATTCCGCCTGCGCGGCGACAAGCCGTTGGCCGAATACCTCGAAGCGAAGGCGCTAGACTTCGACGCGCGGCCGGTGCTGCTCGGCCCGGTGAGCTTCCTCAGACTGGCGAAGACCACCGATGGCAGCGACGCCTTGGCGCTGCTCGACCGCCTGCTGCCGGTCTATACCGAGCTGCTTGGCAGGCTGGCCGATGCCGGCGCGGCGTGGGTGCAACTGGACGAACCCGTGCTGGTGCAGGACTTGGACGACGCCACCCGCGCCGCCTTCCAGCACGCTTATGCGACGCTGGCAGCACGCAAGCGCCCGAAATTGCTGCTCGCCACCTACTTCGGCGCGCTCGGCGACAACCTGCCGCTGGCGGCATCGCTGCCGGTCGATGGCCTGCACGTCGATCTGGTGCGCGGGCTGGATCAACTCGACGCCGTGCTGAATGCGCTGCCGGACGGGCGCGTGCTGTCGGCAGGCTTGATCGATGGCCGCAACATCTGGCGCAGCAATCTCGACAACGCGCTGGTGCTGGCGCGCCACGCCCGCGACCGCGTCGGCAACGACAAGCTATGGCTAGCCCCGTCGTGCTCGCTGCTGCACGTGCCGGTCGATCTCGACCACGAAAAATCGCTGGATGCGGAACTGCACTCGTGGCTGTCGTTCGCCAAGCAGAAGGTCGGCGAACTACGCCTGCTGGCCGACGCGCTGGCCGGCAAGCCCGATGCCGAAGCGGGCCTCGCCGATGCGCGCGCGCGCATCGTCTTGCGCAAGCAATCCGCGCGCGTGCATCGCGCCGAAGTGGCCGCGCGCCTCGACGCGCTGACCGCCAGCGACGCGCAGCGCATCAGTGCCTTCCCCGCCCGCCGCGACGCGCAACAGGCGCGCTTCAAGCTGCCGCTGTTCCCCACCACCACGATCGGCTCCTTCCCGCAGACGCTGGACGTGCGCGAAGCCCGCGCCGCCAACAAATCCGGCAAGCTCTCCGACACCGATTACGAAGCCTTCCTCGAAGCTGAAACCGCCAAGTGCGTGCGCTTCCAGGAGGAGATCGGCATCGACGTGCTCGTCCACGGCGAGTTCGAGCGCAACGACATGGTGGAATACTTCGGCGAACTGCTAGACGGCTTCGCCTTCACCAAGAACGGCTGGGTGCAGAGCTACGGCAGCCGCTGCGTGAAGCCGCCGGTGATCTGGGGCGACGTGTCGCGCCCCGCGCCGATGACGGTGCGCTGGTCGCAGTACGCGCAATCGCTGACCAAGCTGCCGATGAAGGGCATGCTGACTGGCCCAGTGACGATCCTGCAGTGGTCGTTCGTGCGCGACGATCAGGAGCGCTCGCGCACCTGCCGGCAGATCGCGCTGGCCCTGCGCGACGAAGTGCGCGATCTGGAAGCCGCCGGCATCGGCATCGTCCAGATCGACGAACCGGCGCTGCGCGAAGGCCTGCCGCTGCGTCGCGCGGACTGGAAGCACTATCTGGATTGGGCGGTGGAATCCTTCCGCATCAGCGCCAGCGCCGTGCGCGACGATACCCAGATTCATACCCATATGTGCTATTCGGAGTTCAACGACATCATCGAGGCGGTGGCGGCGATGGACGCCGACGTGATCTCCATCGAGACCTCACGTTCGCGGATGGAACTGCTGGATGCGTTCGTGCAGTTCCGCTATCCGAACGAGATCGGCCCCGGCGTCTATGACATCCACTCGCCGCGCGTGCCGAACAAGCGCGAGATGGTGGAGCTGCTGGAGAAGGCGACGGCGGTGCTTGCGCCGCAGCAGCTTTGGGTCAACCCCGATTGCGGTCTGAAAACCCGTGGCTGGCCGGAAACCCGCGCGGCGTTGACGGCGTTGGTGGAAGCCGCGCGCGAGATGCGGGCCAAGGTTTCCGCGTAAGGAAAGCTGCTTTAAAGCCCCTCTCCCATTGGGAGAGGGGTTGGGGTGAGGGTTCGGCACATGCGATGCAATCAGCTCCGCCGCACCCTCATCCGCCCCTTCGGGGCACCTTCTCCCGTAGGGAGAAGGAACATCATCCGCGCCGGAAACAAAAACTCTTGAAGCCCGCGCACAACCGTTCCAAATCCACCTCATCCCCGGCAATGCGCGCGCGCCCTTCGTCGCGGCATTCCTGCAAGGCCCAATGCTTCACGCCTCGCGCCGAAAGCCCATCGGCCAAGCGATACAGCGCCTGCGCCGGATACAGCGTCGGATGCCACGTGGTGCGGCACTCATAGGCAACGCCGCTGTCCAGCACCGCATCCAGCGCCTCGAACGTCGGCCGCGCGCTGTCGCGACGGCCCGTCACCGCATCGTGATAGTCCTCGGGCGCTTTGACGTCCAGCCCGATCCAGTCCAGCAACGGCAAGACCAAGCGCAGCCGCGCCGGATACATACCGCCGGTATGTAGGCCGATGCGATAGCCCATCGCCCTCACCCGCGCGATGGCCTGCGGCAGCGCGGCCTGCGCAGTCGGCTCGCCGCCGGAAAACACCACCGCATCCAGCAAGCCCTGCCGGCGTCGCAGGAACGCTTCGACCCGTTCCCACGCAATCCCAACTTCCGCCCGCGCCGGCAGCAATTCCGGGTTGTGGCAATAGCCGCAGCGCCATGGGCAGCCTTGCAGGAACAACACCGCCGCCAGCCGACCGGGAAAGTCGATGCTGGTCAACGGCGTCATTCCGCCGACGCGGATCATGCGGCACGGCGCACCGGCGCTTCGCGGAAGAACTGCCGCTGCGCGTGTTCGCCCTGCTTGCCGATGTTGAAGCTGGACACCGGGCGGTGGTAGCCCATCACCCGCGTCCACACTTCGCAGCGCTGGCGGTCTTCGTCGCGCAGCGGCGCGGCGGTTGGGGAAGAAAGAACGGCCGGATTGTTCATGCGGAGAGCTCCTCGAAAGATGCGACATCGACGTTGGAAGGCGGCGCGGCGGCCGCCCGTTGTTCCGCCAGCAGCCGCTCGTCGCAGCGCGGGCAGAATGCGTGCTCGCCCGCCAGATAGCCGTGTACCGGGCAGATCGAGAAAGTGGGCGTGATCGTGATGTACGGCAGGCGGAAGCGGCTCAGCGCGCGCCGCACCAGTTCGCGGCAGGCGTCGCCGCTGGAAATGCGCTCGCCCATGTACAGATGCAGCACGGTGCCGCCGGTGTAGCGCGATTGCAACGCCTCCTGCCGTTCCAGCGCCTCGAACGGATCGTCGGTGAAGCCCACCGGCAGCTGCGAGGAATTGGTGTAGTACGGCTTGTCCGCGCTGCCGGCCTGCAGGATGTCCGGCCAGCGCCGCCGATCCTCTTTCGCAAAGCGATAGGTGGTGCCCTCGGCCGGCGTGGCTTCGAGGTTGTAGAGATGGCCGGCCTGCTCCTGGAACGCCACCATTCGCGCGCGCACGTGGTCGAGCAGGCGCAGCGCGAAGGCGTGGCCCCACTCGCTGGTGAGGTCGTGCGCATCGCCGGTGAAGTTGCGGATCATCTCGTTGATGCCGTTCACCCCCAGCGTAGAGAAGTGGTTGCGCAGCGTGCCGAGATAACGCTTGGTGTACGGATACAACCCGTCGTCGATGTGCCGCTGCACCACCTCGCGCTTGATCTCCAGACTGCGCCGGCCCAGTTCCAGCAGTTCATCCAGGCGCGCGAACAGCGCGGCTTCGTCGCCGCGATGCAGATAGCCCAGGCGCGCGCAATTGACCGTCACCACGCCGAGGCTGCCGGTCTGCTCGGCGCTGCCGAACAGGCCGTTGCCGCGCTTGAGCAACTCGCGCAGGTCGAGCTGCAAGCGGCAGCACATCGAACGGATCATGCCCGGGTCGAGTTCGGAATTGATGAAGTTCTGGAAGTACGGCAGGCCGTACTTGGCGGTCATCTCGAACAGGCGCTGCGCGTTCTCCGATTCCCACGGGAAATCGGCGGTGATGTTGTAGGTCGGGATCGGGAAGGTGAACACCCGCCCGCGCGCATCGCCCGCGCTCATCACTTCGATGTAGGCGCGGTTGATCATGTCCATCTCGGCCTGCAATTCGCCGTAGGCGAACGGCATCTCCTCGCCGCCGATGAACGGCGTCTGGTGCTTCAGGTCGTCCGGGCAGACCCAGTCGAAGGTGAGATTGGTGAACGGCGTCTGCGTGCCCCAGCGCGAAGGCACGTTGAGGTTGAAGATCAACTCCTGAATGCACTGGCGCACCTCGTCGTAGGACAGCCCGTCCTTGCGCACGAACGGTGCCATGTAGGTGTCGAACGAGGAAAACGCCTGCGCGCCCGCCCACTCGTTCTGCAAAGTGCCGAGGAAGTTGACGATCTGCCCCACCGCCGAGGACAGATGCTTGGGCGGGCCGGCCTCGACCTTGTTCGGCACGCCGTTGAAGCCTTCGTACAGCAGCGTGCGCAGCGACCAGCCGGCGCAGTAGCCGGCCAGCATGTCCAGATCGTGGATGTGCAGATCGGCCTCGCGGTGGGCGCGGGCGATTTCCGGCGGATAGACCTTTTCCAGCCAGTAGTTGGCGGTCACCTTGCCCGCCGCGTTCAGGATCAGCCCGCCCAGCGAATAGCCCTGATTGGCGTTGGCGTTGACCCGCCAGTCGGCGCGGGTCAGGTACTCCTCGACCGAGGCCACCGGGTCGATCCAATGGCGTCCGGGAACCGCCGCCGCCGTTCTGCTCGCTTCCATTGTCCCGCTCCATAAACACAATATGTTGTGCTATTGATCCACGAAACAACTAGATATTGAATTGATCTGGATCAAGTGCGGCGCATACGCACCGGCCCTGCGGCGGTGCAGCTTGTCCGTCGCCGCCCCCGCCGCCTACACTCGGCCGGCTACAGGTGTCCTGCCGCCAACCGGTGCGCAGGGTGAAACGGGAAGCCGGTCAGACGCCGGCGCTGCCCCCGCAACGGTAGGCGAGAAAGCCCGACACACAGCCACTGCGTCCGCGCGGGAAGGCGTCGGGGGGATGCAAACCGCATCGCTCGCAAGCCCGGAGACCGGCCAGTAGTGGACGCCTTGGCGTCCTCCTCGGGTGTTGCGGCGGGCAACCGGACGAGCTGATCGCGGCGTCCGTGCGCGCGCAATCCGCCCTGTCCCGCTCCTGCAACGCTCCCTTCGCGGGTGTGCGGCACGGAGAGATGGACAATGAACGAGATGCACCGCGTTGCGGCCAATGCCGCGACCGTCAAGCTGTTGATCGACGGCGAATTCGTCGAATCGAACACCACCCACTGGCGCGATGTGGTCAACCCGGCCACGCAGGCCGTACTGGCGCGGGTGCCGTTCGCCACCGCCGATGAAGTCGAAGCCGCCATCGCCTCGGCGCGCGAAGCGTTCAAGACGTGGCGCAAGACGCCCATCGGCACCCGCGCGCGCATCTTCCTCAAGTATCAGCAATTGATCCGCGAGCACATGGGCGAACTGGCGGCGATCCTCACCGCCGAACAGGGCAAGACCCTGCCCGACGCCGAGGGCGACGTGTTCCGCGGGCTGGAAGTGGTCGAACACGCGGCGTCCATCGGCAATCTGCAACTGGGCGAACTCGCCAACAACGTGGCCGGCGGCGTCGATACCTACACACTGCTGCAACCGCTGGGCGTGTGCGCCGGCATCACCCCGTTCAACTTCCCGGCGATGATCCCGCTGTGGATGTTCCCGATGGCGATCGCCACCGGCAATACCTTCGTGCTCAAGCCGTCCGAGCAAGACCCGATGGTGACGATGCGGCTGGTGGAATTGGCGCTGGAAGCCGGCATTCCCAAGGGCGTGCTCAACGTCGTCCACGGCGGCGAGGACGTGGTCAACGCCCTTTGCGACCATCCCGACATCAAGGCGGTGTCGTTCGTCGGTTCCACCAAGGTCGGCACGCACGTTTACAACCGCGCATCGCTGGCGGGCAAGCGCGCGCAGTGCATGATGGGCGCGAAGAACCACGCGGTGGTGCTGCCCGACGCCAACAAGGAGCAGACGCTCAACGCGATGGCCGGCGCGGCGTTCGGCGCGGCGGGGCAACGCTGCATGGCCGCGTCCACCGCCGTGCTGGTGGGCGCGGCGAAGGCATGGATTCCCGATCTGGTCGCCAAGGCGAAAACGCTCAAGGTCAACGCCGGCACCGAAGCGGGCACCGACGTCGGCCCGGTGATTTCCTGCGCCGCGCGTGCGCGCGTCGAGGCGCTGATCGCCTCCGGCATCGAACAGGGCGCGACGCTGGAACTCGACGGCCGCAACCCCGCCGTCCCCGGCTTCGAGCAAGGCAATTTCGTCGGCCCGACCATCTTCTCCGGCGTGAAGCCCGGCATGCGCATCTACGACGAGGAAATCTTCGGCCCGGTGCTGGTGATCCTCGAAGCCAAGACGCTGGACGAGGCCATCGCGCTGGTCAACGCCAACCCGAACGGCAACGGCACCGCGATCTTCACCCAGTCCGGCGCGGCGGCGCGCAAGTTCCAAGAGGACATCGACGTGGGACAGGTCGGCATCAACCTGCCGATCCCGGTGCCGGTGCCGCTGTTCTCGTTCACCGGCTCGCGCGCGTCCAAGCTCGGCGACCTTGGCCCCTACGGCAAGCAGGTGGTCGCGTTCTACACCCAGACCAAGACCGTGACGGCACGCTGGTTCGACGACGACACCGCCAGCCACGGCGTCAACACCACGATCAGTTTGAAGTGATGGCCGCCGTCATGGACATGCAGGCGTCGGCATGGCCGGCGTTGAGCGAAGACCAGCAGGCGTTCCGCGAAGCCGCGCGCGATTTCGCACAGGCCGAGCTGGCCCCGCATGCGGCGCACTGGGACGCCGAAGGCATCTTCCCGCGCGAAGCCATCGCCAAGGCCGGCGAACTCGGCTTCTGCGGGCTGTACGTCGATGAAGCCGCCGGCGGCAGCGGGCTGACCCGGCTGGACGCCGCCATCGTGTTCGAGGAACTGGCGGCGGTCGATCCGTCCACCGCCGCCTTCGTCAGCATCCACAACATGGCGACGTGGATGCTGACCGCGCACGCCCGCCCCGCCCTACGCGACACGTGGGGCGCGGCGCTGGCCAGCGGCGCGAAGCTGGCCTCGTACTGCCTGACCGAACCGGGCGCAGGTTCCGATGCGGCCTCTCTGAAAACCCGCGCCGTGCGCGACGGCGACGATTACCTGCTGACCGGCAGCAAAGCCTTCATCTCCGGCGCGGGCGCGACCGACCTGCTGGTGGTGATGGCGCGCACCGGCGAGGACGGCGCGCGCGGCATCAGCGCGTTCGCGGTACTGGCGGATGCGGCGGGGATTGCGTATGGGCGCAAGGAAGAAAAACTCGGCTGGAACAGCCAGCCCACGCGCGGCGTCGCGTTCGAGAACGTGCGCGTGCCGGCGACCAATCTGCTGGGCAACGAGGACGACGGTTTCAAGATCGCCATGAAGGGCTTGGACGGCGGCCGCATCAACATCGCCGCCTGCTCGCTGGGCGCGGCGCAGGGCGCGCTGGACGCCGCGCGCCGCTACATGGGCGAACGCCGCCAGTTCGGCAAAAAGCTGGCCGAGTTCCAAGCCTTGCAGTTCAAACTGGCCGACATGGCGACACAACTGGTCGCCGCGCGGCAGATGGTGCACACCGCCGCGCGCAAGCTCGACGCGCGCAGCGCGGACGCCACCGTGTGGTGCGCGATGGCCAAGCGCTTCGCCACCGATGCCGGTTTCGCGATCTGCAACGACGCCCTGCAACTGCACGGCGGCTACGGCTACATCCGCGAATACCCCATCGAACGCCTGCTGCGCGATTGCCGCGTGCACCAGATTCTGGAAGGCACCAACGAAATCATGCGCGTGATCGTGGCGCGCCATTTGCTCAATACAGACGAGGAATTGCGATGAACGACTACCGTAGCCGCGAGTGGACGGGCTTGAAGCTGGAAATCGACGGCCACGTCGCCATCGTCACCCTGTCCAACCCGCCGGCCAATACGTGGACGGTGCACAGCCTGAGCGCGCTGCGCGACCTCGTTGCCGCGCTGGACGCCGACCGCAGCATCTACGCGCTGGTCGTCACCGGCGAAGGTGAAAAGTTCTTCTCCGCCGGTGCCGACCTCAAGCAGTTCGCCGACGGCGACAAGGCGCTGGCGCGCGAGGCGGCGCGTCGTTTCGGCGAAGCGTTCGAGGCATTGAGCGCGTTTCGCGGCGTGTCCATCGCCGCGATCAACGGCTACGCGATGGGCGGCGGGCTGGAATGCGCGCTGGCCTGCGACCTGCGCATCATCGAAGAACAGGCGCAGGTCGCCTTGCCGGAAGCCACCGTCGGCCTGCTGCCCTGCGCGGGTGGTACGCAAAATCTGCCGCGCCTCGTCGGCGAAGGCTGGGCCAAGCGCATGATTCTGCTGGGCGAACGCATCGACGCCGCCACCGCGCTGCGCATCGGGCTGGTGGAAGACACCGTGCCAAAGGGCGAAGCGAAAGCCCGCGCATTGGCATGGGCGAAGCAGGCGGAAAAGCAAAGCCCCACCAGCGTCGCCGCCTGCAAGCGCTTGGTGCAGGCCACCCGCACGCAGCACCACGCCACCGCGCTGGTGTCCGAGCGCGAAACCTTCGTCGATCTGTTCGACAGCGCCGACCAAGGCGAAGGCGTCAACGCCTTCCTCGAAAAGCGTGCGCCGCAATGGAAGAACGCATGAACGACGACGCCATCGAAGCATCCGTTCTGTTCGCCGAACGCGACGCCGGCAACGGCAAGCGCATCGGCATCGCCACCCTCAACGCGCCAAAAACGCTCAACGGCCTGTCGCTGGAAATGGCGCGGCTGCTGGACGCGCAGCTCATCCAATGGGCAGCCGACGACGACATCGCGCTGGTCGTCCTGCAAGGCACGGGCGAAAAAGCGTTCTGCGCCGGTGGCGACCTTCAAGGCTTGTATCGCGGCATGCGCGAGCAGCAACAGCGCGACCGCTGGGAAGCCGACGCCTTCGCCGACCCGCGCGGCAACCCGCACGCCGAAACCTTCTTCGCCACCGAATACCGCCTCGACTACCGCATCCACACCTACCCGAAGCCGCTGCTGTGCTGGGGCCACGGCATCGTGATGGGCGGCGGCATCGGCCTGATGTCGGGGGCCAGCCACCGCGTGGTCAGCGAGCGCAGCAAGCTGGCGTTCCCGGAAATCACCGTCGGCCTGTTCCCCGACGTGGGCGGCAGTTGGCTGCTGCCGCGCGTGCCCGATGGCGCGGGCCTGTTCCTCGCCTTGACCGGCGCGCCGCTGGACGCCAGCGACGCCATCCACGCCGGTCTGGCCGACGTGTTGGTGCCGGAAGCGCGTCGCGGCGACGTGTTCGATGCAATAGCCGAAACCGATTGGGCCAATGATGCCGGCGCGCGTCGCGCTCAACTCCACGCGCTGCTCGCACGCTTCGCCGACACCACTGCGCCGGGGCCGTTGCAACGCCACGCCGCACGCATCCGCATCGCCTGCGCGCAGGCGACGCTGGAAGACAGCGTCGTCGCCATCGCCGCACTCGATGCCAACGACGATGCGTGGCTGCGCAACGCGCAAACCACGCTGGCCGCCGGTGCGCCGGGTTCCGCACGGCTGGGCTATGAATTGCAACAACGCGGCGCGGCGCTGCCGCTGGCCGACGTGTTCCGCCTCGAATACATCGTCGCCCTGCACTGCGCCGCGCACGGCGATTTCGCCGAAGGCATTCGCGCCCTGCTGATCGACAAGGATCGCAACCCGCACTGGCAGCCGGCCACGCTGGCCGCCGCCAGCGCCGCGTGGGCGCAGTCCTTCTTCGCCGCGCCTTGGGCGGCCCACGAACATCCACTGGCCGACCTCGGCCACTGACGGAGAACACCGCATGTCCCGCATTGCCTTCATCGGCCTCGGCCACATGGGCGGCCCGATGGCCGCCAACCTGCTCAAGGCCGGCCACGCCCTGCGCGTGTTCGATTTAGTACCCGCCGTCGTGGACGCCGCCGTCGCCGCCGGTGCGCTGGCCGCCGCCAATGCGGCGGACGCCGTGGCCGATGCCGAGGTGGTGATTTCGATGCTGCCGGCCAGCCGCCACGTCGAACGCCTTTACTTGAGCAAGGATGGCCTGCTGGCGAAGATTCCCGCCGGTGCGCTGGTCATCGATTGCAGCACCATCGCCCCCGCTTCCGCACGCAAGGTCGCCGAGGCCGCCGCTGCGCGCGGCCTTGCGATGATCGACGCGCCGGTATCGGGCGGCACCGCCGGCGCGGCGGCGGGCACGCTGACCTTCATCGTCGGCGGCGAAGCCTCCGCGCTGGAACGCGCGCGCGCCGTGCTGTCGGCAATGGGCAAAAACATCTTCCACATGGGCGATGCCGGCGCGGGCCAAGTCGCCAAGCTGTGCAACAACATGGCGCTGGGCGTGATCATGGCGGCCACCGGCGAAGCCATCGCGCTGGGCGTCGCGCACGGGCTGGACGCGAAGGCGCTGTCGCAGATGATGGCGGTCAGCACCAGCCGCAGTTGGGCCACCGAAGTCTGCAATCCGTGGCCCGGCGTGCTGGAGAACGCACCGGCCTCGCGCGGCTACACGGGCGGCTTCGGCAACGACCTGATGCTCAAGGATCTGGGGCTGGCCGCCGAAGCGGCGATGGGCACCGGCGCGTCCATCCCGCTGGGCGAACTGGCGCGCAACCTCTACGCGATGAACAGCCGGCAGGGCAACGGCGGGCTGGATTTTTCCAGCGTGGTCAAACTGATGGCGAACACACCATGAGCGGCACGCGCGAAAAGCTGACCCTGCCGAACGGCGGCGACAAACTGCTGCTGCATTCCTGCTGCGCGCCGTGTTCGGGCGAGTTGATGGAAGCCTTCGTGGAATCCGGCATCGACTACACGATCTTCTTCTACAACCCCAACATCCACCCGTTGAAGGAATACGAGCTGCGCAAGCAGGAGAACATCCGCTTCGCCGAAAAACACGGCGTTCCTTTCGTCGATGCCGACTACGATACCGACAACTGGTTCGCCCGTGCCAAGGGCATGGAGAACGAACCCGAACGCGGCATCCGCTGCACCATGTGCTTCGACATGCGCTTCGAGCGCAGCGCGCTGTACGCGCACAAGCACGGCTTCAAGGTCATGACCAGTTCGCCGGGTATTTCGCGCTGGAAAAACATGGCGCAGATCAACGACTGCGGCCACCGCGCCGCCGCGCCCTACGACGGGCTGACTTACTGGGATTACAACTGGCGCAAGGGCGGCGGCAGCAGCCGCATGATCGAGATCAGCAAACGCGAACAGTTCTACCAACAGGAATACTGCGGCTGCGTGTATTCGCTGCGCGACAGCAACCGCCACCGGGTGGCGCAGGGGCGCGGCAAGATCAAGTTCGGCGTGCTGTTCTACGGCGACGAAACCGGCTGAGCGCGGCAGGCATGGGCAAACCCGTTTTCATCGTTGCCATGACGCCGCCCGACGGTGATGCGCCCGTTGAGGTCGAAGTCAGGGCCAGCAACCGCCGGGAGGCCGAAGTGCTGGCGCGCGGGCAATTTCCGGATCATCGCCGGATCGGCAAAGTGCGGCGGATCGCCAGCCCTGCCGGCCAGCCACGCGCGTCGCCAAGCGGCAGGCGCGAAGCCGCGCGATAATGCGCAGGCATGATCCATCCCCTGCCACTCGCCGACCTCGATCCGCGTCCGCAACCACCGGAGCCGCCGTTGCCCAGCGACTGCTGCGACAGCGGCTGCGATCCCTGCGTGAACGATACCTACGCCGAGGAGCTGGCGTATTACCGGCAGGCACTGGCAGCGTGGAAATCGAGACATCCCGATAGCGAGTGACCCGGGCAGCCACCGGCAGGGAACAATCCCGCGAGCGCATTCCTGGCCTAGTCGAAGCGGGTCACGATGGCCTAGTCACCGGCACTGATTGCCGGAGTGCGGTCGGGGTCAGTCGATATGGCTTGCCGGATCGACGCAAGGTGGCCAGCACGTCCAGCTCGGTATAGCGGACGCCATGGGGGCCGCAGTTCGTCATTGACCTGCGCTTCGAGCAACTGGCCCATGCAGATGCGCCCGATCACGGCCATGCCCGTTGCATCGAGATCCGGCCGCTCCCGATGCCAGTCCACCAGAAGCAAATCCACCACATCCTGTGCGGACAACGGCGGCACGAAGGCATCGCGGGCATGGTCATGCCCCATCAACCCCTGCATGAAATATCTTGACATCAAGATATTACGCCGGAAAACTGCCCGAACCACCCCTACAGGAACGCAGCATGCGCACACCACGTGCAACGCCGGCAAGACCGTCGGCAAGATGGCTGGCGGGACTACTGGTATTCATGGCCCTTCCGATCTTCGCAGCTGCGCCGCACAAGGCCGGCGACGTCGAAAAGGAAGAACACCGGATCGACATCGCCGGCCAACAGGTGTCTTATGAAATCGGCACCCTGTACGTGCCGGAAAACCGGCGCGATCCAGCAAGCCGCCTGATCGGAGTGGGCTTCGCCCGGATCAGGGCTTCCGAACCGACCGGCGCGCCGCCCGTCTTCTGGCTGCCGGGAGGACCGGGATTGAGCGTGCTGGGTGCGTTCTCCGATCATGATGCCGCGGCCGCTTCCCGGTTGCGGCATTGGTTGACCTTCGGCACCGTCGGAGACTTGGTGGTGGTCGAACAACGCGGCTATACCCTGCGCGGCGAAATGCTGCGGGAAACCTGGGACAGCCAACCCCTGGATCAACCGGCATCCCCGCGCGCGGATGTCGAGGGCATGCGTGAATTGGCCCGGAAGGCGATCGCCGCCAATCCGGACAAGGATCTGTCCGGCTACGACATCGGCCAGTTCGCTGCGGACGTGGATGACCTGCGGCAGGCGTTGGGCTACCCGAAGATCAGCCTGTTCGGTGGCAGCTTCGGCTCGCAATGGAGCCTGGCCGTGATCCGCCTGTATCCGCAAGCAGTGGCGCGCGCGGTGCTTGCGGCGGTGGAGCCGCTGGACAACGGATACGACATGCCTTCGCAGGTCTTCGCCTCCCTTCAGCGCATTTCCCATGACGCCGACCGCGATCCGGGCCTGGCCCCCTATCTGCCCCCGGGCGGGTTGATGGCGGCGGTGCACGCCCTGCATGCACGCTTTGCGCGCGGGCCGTTGCAGGTCGATGTCCGCGACGATGCGGGCAAGATGCAACGCGTCGTCTTGGGCAGCGGCGATCTTCAACTGGCGCTGCTTTCCCACACCCAGGACGCGGAGCAATGGCCGGCATTCATTCTGTCGCTCTATCACCGGCATTACGAACAATGGGCGCGCGACACCATCGAAAATCGCCGGGCGGCACCGACCACGCTGATCGGCCCGCTCGCCGACAGCAGCCTCGGCGTCACCGCTGCGCGCGAGCACTTGCTGCGAACCGATCCGGCGCTGGAGTTGCTCGGCAGCTGGAACTTCGAGAGCAATATCGCCACGGCGCCGGACTGGCCCACTCCCGACATGGGCGACACGTTCAGGGAACCGGTACGTACCACGACACCGGTCGTGTTCGTCCATGGGGATTGGGATACCTCGACCCCGATCGACAATACCCTGGGCCTGCTGCCTTATTTCCCGAACGGCCACGCCATCCTCGTGCATCGGGCCGGGCATGACGGCGCTTTCTACCAACTGCGCGACGATCCCGCAACCAAACAGGCGGTCTACGATTTCCTCAAATCGGGCAGCACCGGGGGCCTGCCCGTGACGGTGACCCTGCCGGTGCCGGAATTCGAGCGACCGGCCTTTGCCCCTCCGCCCCAAGGCCAGAATGAACCTGGGTCGCGATAACGGCAAACGATGGCATGCGCGCCGGACTGACGTCCGGCCTGCGGTCATCAGGACGCTGCGTCGAGTATCGGATCCCTTGACGACAATCCTTGATCCGTCGGCAGCGGCGGCGCCTGCACCGGCCGCCCGCGCCCGTCCAGCGCGATCATGGTGAAGCGCCCGCGCGTGCACAGCTCGCGCTCGCCGCCCAGCAGGTCTTCGGCGATCAGTTCCACCTCCACCTGCATCGAACTGCGCCCGACCTCGACGATCCGCGCCACCACTTCCACCAATTGCCCCTGCCGGATCGGCAGGCGGAAATCCACCTGCTCCGAGCGCGCCGTCACCACCGTCCGCCGCGCGTAGCGCGAGGCGGCGATGAACGCGGCCTTGTCCATCCACGCCAGCGCCTGCCCGCCGAACAGCGTGCCCAGGTGGTTGGCGTGGTCGGGGAAGACGATTTCCTGCAACCGCGCCTCGGTGGGCCGCGCCGGCTCAGAAGGCATGGTCGAAGGCCACATCGCCCTGCACGCCGACCTGATAGGCCGACACCCGCCGCTCGAAGAAATTGGTCAGCTCCTGCACGTCCTGCAGTTCCATGAACGGCAGCGGGTTGCGCACGTCGTACTGCTTCGCCATGCCCAGTTTGGCGAAGTGGTTGTCGGCGCAGTGTTGCAGGTACTGACGCATGTCGCGGGTGGAGATGCCGGCCACGCCCCCGGACAGCACGTCTTCGGCGAACTGCACCTCGCATTCGATCGCCTCGGCCAGCATGTCGCGCACCTGCCGCTCCATCGCCGCGTCGAACAGGTCCGGCTCCTCGGCGCGGATGGTGCGCACGCATTCGAAGGCGAAGTCCATGTGGCAGCTTTCGTCGCGAAACACCCAGTTGGTGCCCGAGGACAGCCCCGGCAGCAGTCCGCGCGAACGGAAGTAATAGACGTAGGCGAAGGCGGCGAAGAAGAACAGGCCTTCGATGCAGGCGGCGAAGCAGATCTGGTTGAGCAGGAACTGGCGGCGCTGTTCGCGGGTCTCGATGCGCTTCAGGCCTTGGATCGAGTCGATCCACTTGAAGCAGAAATCCGCCTTCTTCTTGATCGACGGGATGTTCTCCACCGCCGCGAACGCCTTGAAGCGCTCCTCCGGATCCGGCAGGTAGTTGTCCAGCAGGGTCAGGTAGAACTGCACGTGCAGCGCTTCCTCGTAGAGCTGGCGCGACAGGTACATGCGCGCTTCCGGCGCGTTGAGGTGCTGGTAAAGGTTCAGCACCAGGTTGTTGGAGACGATGGAATCGCCGGTAGCGAAGAACGCCACCAGCCGGTGGATCAGGTGGCGGTCGGCCGGCGACATCTTCGAATGCAGGTCGGTGATGTCGATCTGGAAATTGATCTCGTCCACCGTCCAGGTGTTGCGGATGGCGTTGCGGTACATCTCGTAGAAGTCCGGGTAGCGCATCGGGCGGAGGGTCAGCTCGAAGCCGGGATCGAGAAGATGAGGAGTGAGCGGAGAGGAGTGAGGAGTGAGTGCTGCGATGGCTGACATAGAAATGGGATTCCTCTGATGGCATGAGTGGCGTTGTCCGGTCACGATGGACAGCGGAGGAACGTACGATGCATTACATGGAAACGACGCTATGGAAAAAGGCGATGGAATTGGCCGAACTGGCGTGCAGGAATGCCGCGCGCCTGCCAAGCGAAGAACGGTACGGAATCCGCTTGCAGATCACACGAGCCGCCGTCTCCATCGCCAGCAACATTGCGGAAGGATGGACGCGCGAGTCGAAGAACGAGCGCAGGCAATTCCTGGCAATCGCGCATGGATCATTGTCCGAACTCAACACGCAACTGCTGCTCTGTAGCCGCCTGAACTGGCTGCCGCCAGACTTGCTGACTACATCCTTTGGATTGCTCGACGAAATCAGCAGAATGCTCACTACCCTGCGCCAACGCTCCCGCCCCGCCTGACCCCGCTTCCCGCTCACTCCTCACTCCTCTTCGCTCACTCCTGCCTCACTGACAGGCTTCGCAGGCCTCCGGGTTTTCCAGCGAACAGGCCACCGCCTGCGCCGGCGTGTAGCTGGACACCGTGGTCTTGGCGATCTTCGTAGCCGGGCGCGAGCGCAGGTAGTAACAGGTCTTGATGCCCTGCTTCCACGCGTACATGTACATGGACGAGAGCGCCCCGATGTTCGGGCTTTCCATGAACAGGTTGAGCGAGGCGGACTGGTCGATGAACGCACCGCGCTCGGCGGCCATGTCGATCAGGCTGCGCATCGGCAGCTCCCACACCGTGCGGTAGACATGGCGCAGGGTCTCGGGGATCTGCGCGATGTTCTGGATCGAGCCGTCGGCCAGCTTGATCGCATCGCGCATCTCCGGCGTCCACAGGCCGAGCTGCTTGAGCTCGGCGACGAGGTAGCGGTTGATCTGCAGGAAGTCGCCGGACAGCGTCTCGCGCTTGAACAGGTTGGACACCTGCGGCTCCACGCATTCGTAGCACCCGGCGATCGAGGCGATGGTCGCGGTCGGCGCGATGGCGATCAGCAGCGAGTTGCGCAGGCCGTGCTCCTGGATGCGCGCACGCAGCGCGTCCCAGCGTTCGCCATGCTCGGGCGTCATGCCCCAGGCATCGAACTGCAGTTCGCCGACGGAGGCGCGGGTATCGGCGAACGACGCGTGCGCGCCGCGTTCGATGGCCAGCTCGCAGGAGGTGTCCAGCGCGTGGAAATAGATGGTCTCGGCGATCCGCTTCGACAGCGCGCGCGCGGCCTCGGAATCGAACGCCAACCGCTTGCGGAAGAACACGTCCTGCAGGCCCATGCAGCCCAGCCCGACCGGCCGCCAGCGCAGGTTGCCGCGGCGCGCCGGTTCGATCGGATAGAAGTTCAGGTCGATCACGCGGTCGAGCTGGCGCACCGCCAGCCGCACGGTTTCGGCGAGCTTGTCGAAATCGAAGTCGCCGTGCTCGTCCAGGTGGTTGCCGAGGTTGATCGACCCGAGGTTGCACACCGCCGTTTCCTCGGCGCTGGTGACCTCCAGGATCTCGGTGCACAGGTTGGACAGGTGGATGACGTTGCCCGCGCGCAGCGTCTGGTTGCTGGCGCGGTTGCACTTGTCCTTGAAGGTCATCCAGCCGTTGCCGGTCTCGGCCAGCGTGCGCATCATCCGCGCGTACAGCTTGCGCGCCGGGATCGTCCGCGCTGCCTTGCCCTGCGCCTCGGCCTGTACATACGCACGCTCGAAGTCCTCGCCGTGCAGGTCCACGAACTCCGGCACCACGCGCGGATCGAACAGCGACCACTCCTGGTCGGCCTCGACGCGCTTCATGAACAGGTCGGGCACCCAGTTGGCGAGGTTGAGGTTGTGGGTGCGGCGCGCGTCGTCGCCGGCGTTGTCGCGCAGTTCGAGGAAGTCCTCGACGTCGGCGTGCCAGGTTTCCAGATAGACGCAGGCCGCGCCCTTGCGCTTGCCGCCCTGGTTGACCGCCGCCACCGACGAATCCAGCGTCTTCAGCCACGGCACGATGCCGTTGGAATGGCCGTTGGTGGAACGGATCAGCGAGCCGCGCGAACGCACGCGCGAATAGCTCACGCCGATGCCGCCGCTGAACTTGGACAGTTGGGCGATCTCGCCGTACTTGCCGTAGATCGACTCCAGCGAATCCTGCGGCGAATCCAGCAGGAAGCACGAGGACAGCTGCTCGTGGCGGGTGCCAGCGTTGAACAGGGTCGGGCTGGACGGCAGGTAATCGAGGCTTCCCAGCCGCTGGTACAGCGCCAGCGCTTCCGGCACGTCCTCGCTCAAGGCGCTTGCAATGCGCAGGAAGAACTGCTGCGGCGTTTCGATCACCTTGCGGGTGTGCGGGTGGCGCAGCAGGTAGCGGTCGTACAGAGTGCGCAGGCCGAAGTAGTCGAAGTTCAGGTCGAGCGCCGGGTCGATGGCGTCGTTGAGCTTGCGCGCGTTGGCTTGCACGAAGCCGAGCAGGCGGTCGTTGATCAGGCCGACCTCATGGCCGCGCGCGACCGACTGCGAGAACGCATGGATTTCCTGCCCGGACACTTCCTTGGCGATGTAGTTCGCCAGCAGGCGCGCGGCCAGCCGGCCATATTCGGGCTCCTCGCCGATCAGCAGAGCGGCGGTGCGGATCGACAGCTCGTCGAGTTCCTGCGTGCTCGCGCCGTTGTACAGGCCGGAAATGGTGCGGGTGGCGACGCGCATCGGATCGATCGCGTGCAGCCCCTCGCAGCAGCGCTGGATGGCGCGCACGATCTTGTTCAGGTCGACCGGCTCGATGCTGCCGTTGCGCTTGGTCACGCCCATGGCGGTGGCGGTGGGCGGCGGGGTGAGGTCGAACGCGGGCGCTTCGGCCGGCGCTTCGGCGGTCAAGGACTGCGACATCTGGCGTCTCCATGCGGGATGCACGGGCCCGGCCTGTCCCTCGCAGGCGCGGATGGCATCGGAAACGTCAGGGTGGAAGCGCGGTGTCGCACGGCCTGCGACCCGGCACGGAATCCATGCGGGGCGGCCCTGCTGCACCAGCCATCTCCCCCGGAGATTCCTCGGCCGGCACCGCGCGGCGTGCTTCGCGCGGCTGTCGGCAGGTCTTCGGACTCGTGGATGCGGCGGGAACCCGTCCCGACCACCTCGGCCGCCGCTTCCCAGGGCCACCGCCCCAGTGCGAATACGCGACCTCGTCTCCACCTACCGCTGCGGGGCAGTGCCGGGTTTGGCGTGGCGTTCCGGAGAACGCGGGCCGCACCGGCTTCCCTTTTCATCCGACAGGTTGTGCCTGACGGAACCGACGACCCCAAGATACGGGGGATGCCGCCGATGGTCAATCCCGATCGGGCGCGTCCCCGGCGCTGACCGCATAGCGCCAATAGGTCGGTGCGCCGAGCGCCTCGCCGACGCGTTCGAGCCGCGTTCCGGGCATCATCGCCAGCGCCAGCGCGCCATTGCCGAAGGCCCAGCTCAGCGCCTCCGCGCCGGCCGCCTCGGCGGGTTGCGCGGTGACCGCGCGGGCGGCGCGCGGCTGCAGGCCCTCGCCGCTGCGCTTGCCGCGCGCCTCCTTCAGCGTCCACAGCGCATGGAACACGTCGGCCCGCGCCGCATCGTCGGCGTCCTGCACGCGCTGCCGCTCCTCCGCCGAGAACACGAACCTTGCCAGCGCGTTCCAGTCGCGCTCGCGCTGCGGCAGCTCGACATCGACGCCGACCGGCGCGTCGGCCAGCGCCAGGGCCAGCCAGTCGCCGCTATGGCTCAGCGAGACGTGCAGCGGCGCGGCATCGCCGTCCACGCGCAGCAGCGGGCGGCCATCGGCATGCGCATCCAGCGCGATCCGGCGCACGTCCAGCTGCAGCCACTGCGCCGCCAGCGATCGCGCCTGCCAGTGGCCGGCGAGAAACGTGTCGCGGCGCGCCGGCGAGGTGATCGCCTGCAAACGCAGGCGCTCCGTTTCGGTCAGCCACTCCGGTCCCTGCGCATCGGCCTCGGCGGCCGCCGAAGCGACGGGCAGCAGATGCAGGCGCGCGGCGGCACTCATGCGGGCAACCGCCGCACGCGAACCCCCACCTCAGTCCACCATGGCGGGCAGCAGCTTCTCGGGTTCGGCCTGCACGTCCAGCACCAGTTCGCCGTCGACGGCGTCCAGCGACACCCGGCCGCCGCCGACCAGCTTGCCGAACAGCAGTTCGTCCGCCAGCGGGCGCTTGATCCGGTCCTGGATCAGCCGCGCCATCGGGCGCGCGCCCATCAGCGGGTCGAAGCCCTGCTGGCCCAGCCATTCGCGCGCGGCCGGGGTGGCCGAGAGCGTCACCTGCTTCTCGTGCAGCAACGTTTCCAGCTCGATCAAGAACTTGTCCACCACCCGCAGGATGTGGTCGAAGCCCAGCGCCTGGAACTGCACCACCGCGTCCAGCCGGTTGCGGAACTCCGGCGTGAAGCCGCGCCGGATCGCCTCCATCGCGTCCGGGCTGTGATCCTGCTTGGTGAAGCCGATGCTGCGCCGCGCCGCTTGGGTCGCGCCGGCATTGGTGGTCATCACCACGATCACGTTGCGGAAGTTGGCCTCGCGCCCGTTGGTGTCGGTCAGCGCGCCGCGATCCATCACTTGCAGCAGGATGTTGAAGATGTCCGGATGCGCCTTCTCGATCTCGTCCAGCAACAGCACGCAGTGCGGCGTCTTGACGATCTTCTCGGTCAGCAGCCCGCCCTGGTCGAAGCCCACGTAGCCGGGAGGCGCGCCGATCAGCCGCGACACCGAATGCGGCTCCATGTATTCGCTCATGTCGAAGCGGATCAGCTCGATGCCGAGCTGCATCGCCAGCTGCCGGGTCACCTCGGTCTTGCCCACGCCGGTGGGGCCGGCGAACAGGAAGTTGCCGATCGGCTTGTCGGGATTGCCGAGGCCCGAACGCGCCAGCTTGATCGCGCTGGACAGCGTTTCGATGGCCGGATCCTGCCCGAAGATCACCATCTTCAGGTTGCGCTCCAGATGCTGCAGCACGTCCTTGTCGGAGGCGCTGACCTGCTTGGCCGGGATGCGCGCCATCTTGGCGACGATGGTTTCGATTTCCTCGACGTCGATCAGGCTCTTGCGCGTCTCCACCGGCAGCAGCCGCTGGCGCGCGCCTGCCTCGTCGATCACGTCGATGGCCTTGTCCGGCAGCAGGCGGTCGCCGATGTGCTTGACCGACAGGTCGACGGCGGCGCGGATCGCCTCGTCGGCGTAGGCCACGTCGTGGTGCGCTTCGTACTTCGGCTTCAGGCCCTTGAGGATTTCCACCGCCTCGCCCACCGTGGGCTCGACGATGTCGATCTTCTGGAAGCGACGTGCCAGCGCGCGATCCTTCTCGAACACGCCGCGGTATTCCTGGAAGGTGGTAGAGCCAATACAGCGCAGTTCGCCGTTCGCCAGCACCGGCTTGATCAGGTTGGACGCATCCATCGTGCCGCCGCTGGCCGAGCCCGCGCCGATGATGGTGTGGATCTCGTCGATGAACAGGATCGCTTCCGGCTGCTTCTTCAGCGCCGCCAGCACGCCCTTCAGGCGCTTCTCGAAATCGCCGCGGTACTTGGTGCCGGCGACCAGCGCGCCGAGGTCGAGCGCATAGATCACCGCGCCGCTCAGCACGTCCGGCACCTCGCCATCGACGATGCGCTTGGCCAGCCCTTCCGCCAGCGCGGTCTTGCCGACGCCGGATTCGCCGACGTACAGCGGGTTGTTCTTGCGGCGGCGGCACAGCACCTGGATGGTGCGCTCGATCTCGTCGGCGCGGCCCACCAGCGGGTCGATGCGACCGGCCAGCGCGGCCTCGTTGAGGTTGCTGGCGAATTCGGTCAGCGGATCGCCCTTGCCTTCGCCCTCGCCGACCTCGCTCTTGCCCTCGCCTTCCTGCGCGGGCTGGCCCGATTCCTCTTCCTGGCGGGCGATGCCGTGCGACAGGTAATTGACCACGTCCAGCCGGTGCACGTCCTGCTGGTTGAGGAAATACACGGCGTGCGAGTCCTTCTCGCCGAAGATCGCCACCAGCACGTTCGCGCCGGTCACTTCCTTCTTGCCGGAGGACTGCACGTGGTAGACCGCGCGCTGCAGCACGCGCTGGAAGCCCAGCGTGGGCTGGGTGTCGCGCGCGTCCTCGGCCGGGAGCCGGTTGACCGACACCTCGATGGCGTTTTCCAGCTCCATGCGCAGGCGCGGCAGGTCGCCGCCCACCGCGCGCAGCACGCCTTCCGCGGACGGGTTGTCCAGCAGCGCCAGCAGCAGATGCTCGACCGTCATGAACTCGTAGCGCGCCTCGCGGGTGCGCTTGTAGCACTGGCCGATGGTTTGTTCGAGATCCTTGCTGAACATGGAAACCTTGCTCCGGGTACGTCTGCTCCTATGTAGGGCGCATTCGGCTCCGGGACAAGTGCCCCGTGCGGCCTACGCCCGCTCCATCGTGCACAGCAGCGGGTGCTGGTTCAGCCTGGCGTATTCGTTGACCTGCGCCACCTTGGATTCTGCGATCTCGCGGGTGAACACGCCGCACACGCCCTGCCCGCGGGTATGCACGTGCAGCATCACCTGGGTGGCGCGCTCCAGCCCCATCGAGAAGAACTTCATCAGCACGTCGACCACGAAGTCCATCGGGGTGTAGTCGTCGTTCAGCAACAGAACGGTGTATTGCGGCGGGCGCGCCAGTTCCGGGCGCGAGGGCGCGACCACGGTTCCGTGGTCGTGGTCGCGCTGCGGCTTGTCGGACGGGTTCGGCATGGGCAAATTATACGGATCGTGCCTCGTCGCGCCGCAGGCCAGGCCCCCTTCCCCACGCCAATGGACTCTTTCATGCGCCTGCCGATCCTCGCCGCCACCGCCTGCCTGCTCTGCCTCGCCGCCCCGTCCGCTCCCGCCGGCGACGCCTCGGTCGAGGCCCGCCTGGACGCCCGCGGCATCAAGTACGAGATCGACGAGGACGGCGACTACAAGGTGGTGGTGTCCTATGAAAAGGAACAGCGCACCCAGCTGGTGTTCGTCTCCGGCGCCACCGAGTCGATCAAGGGGCTGACGGTGCGCGAGGTGTTCTCGCCGGCCGGCAAGGTGAACGAGGATGGCATAGCCGGCAAGGCGCTGGCGCTGCTGACCGAGAGCCGCACCAAGAAGATCGGCGCCTGGGAAATCGCCGGCGACGTCCTCTACTACGTGATCAAGCTGCCCGACAGCGCGGACGCGACGCAGCTGGACGCGGCCATCGACATCGTGGCCGAGATCGCCGACGACAAGGAAATCGAGCTGTCCGGCGACAAGGACGCCCTTTGATGAGCTACCGCGAAGGCCGCTTCTGGCAGCCGGACGTGACCGTCGCCACCCTGGTGGTGCGCGACGGCCGCCTGCTGTGCGTGGAAGAGCGCGCCGGCGGCCGGCTGGTGCTCAACCAGCCCGCCGGCCACCTGGAGCCCGACGAAAGCCTGCTGGACGCGGCGCTGCGCGAAACCCGCGAGGAAACCGGCTGGAACGTCCGCCTCACCCATCTGGTCGGCACCTACCAGTGGAAGGCGCCGGAAACCGATCGCCACTACCTGCGCTTCGCCTTCGCCGCCGAGCCGCTGGACGAGATCCCCGGCGCGACGCTGGACGAGGGCATCGTCCGCGCGCTGTGGCTGACGCCGGAAGAACTGCGCGCCGAAACCGAACGCCACCGCAGCCCGCTGGTCTGGCGCGCGGTCGCCGACTATCTCGGCGGCAGCCGGCATCCGCTGTCGCTGGCGCGGCAGCTGGCATGAGCGAGGCGGCGCGGGTCGTCGTCGGCGTGTCCGGCGGCGTGGATTCCTCGGTCGCCGCGCTGCTGCTGCGCGATGCCGGCGTCGATGTCACCGGGCTGTTCATGCAGAACTGGGCCGATGATGGCAGCGGCGAATGCCGCGCCGAGGAAGACCGCCGCGACGCGGTCGCGGTCTGCGGCGCGCTGGGCATCCCGATCCGCTTCCGCGATTTCTCGCGCGAATACTGGGACGGCGTGTTCCGCCATTTCCTCGACGAATACGCCGCCGGCCGCACGCCCAACCCGGACGTGCTGTGCAACCGCGAGATCAAATTCAAGCACTTCCTCGACGCCGCCCGCGAGCTGGGCGCGGACGCCATTGCGACGGGCCACTACGCGCGCGTCGATCACGACGGCCGCGTGTTCCGCCTGCTGCGCGCCATCGACCGCGGCAAGGATCAAAGCTATTTCCTGCACCAGCTCGGGCAGGCGCAGCTGTCGGCAACGCGCTTCCCGCTGGGCGAATTGCGCAAGGACGCGGTGCGCGCGCTTGCCGCCGAACACGGCCTGCGCACGGCGGAGAAGAAGGATTCCACCGGCATCTGCTTCATCGGCGAGCGCGATTTCCGCGAGTTCCTGTCGCGCTACCTGCCGGCGAAGACCGGCGAGATGCGCACGCCCGACGGCGCGCGCATCGGCGAGCATCCGGGCGTGTTCTATTTCACCCTCGGCCAGCGCGAGGGCCTGAACATCGGCGGCGTGCGCGGCCGCCCGCAGGCGCCGTGGTTCGTGGTCGGCAAGGACGTGGAGCGCAACCTGCTCTACGTCGATCAGGGCCACGACAGCCCGTGGCTGCAATCGCGTTCGCTGCGCAGCGCGGCCGCGCACTGGGTCGCCGGCGCCCCGCCCGCCGCGCGCTTTTCCTGCACCGCGCAGACCCGCTACCGCCAGCCGGACGAAGCCTGCGAGGTCGAAGTACTGGGCGACGGCGGCCTGTCGGTGCGCTTCGCGCGGCCGCAGCGCGCGGTCACGCCCGGTCAATCGGTGGTGCTCTACGATGGCGACAACTGCCTGGGCGGCGCGGTGATCGCTTCCACCGACGCGCCCGTTCCCGAGACGAATCCCGCATGAGCAATCCCTACGACGACCGCGTGCTGGCCTTGGCCGGACTGGTCCAGGCGCTGGCGCAGGTGCGCCGCATCGCCGACACCGGCCAGTCCGAAAGCCGCCAGGTGCAGGCCGCGCTGGACAGCGTGTTCCGCATCGACGCCGCCGACGCCGAAGCCGTGTACGGCAGCGCCGGCGACCTGCGCGCCGGCCTGCGCCAGCTGCGCGACTATCTGGCCGACGGCAACAAGGACGAGGCGCTGGGCAAGCTGGCGCTGGCGGTGCTGCAGCTGGAGCGCCGCTTCGTGCGCAGCGGCGGGATCACCTCGAAGGTGCAGGCCGGCCTGCGGCAATTGGCCGGCGAGGCGCAGGCGCAGGGCAGCGCCCATCCCGACGTCATTTCCGAACTGGCGCGGCTGTACGCCGACACCATCAGCACCCTGCGCCCGCGGGTGATGGTGCAGGGCAATCCGCACTACCTCGGCCAGGCCGGCGTGGTCGCCGAGATCCGCGCCCTGCTGCTGGCCGCGCTGCGCTCCGCCGTACTGTGGCGACAGCTGGGTGGGAGCCTGTGGGACTTCGTGCTCCAGCGCCGCGCGATGGCGGCGGCGATCGACGCGCGGATGGGCTGAGGCTTTTTCCCATCGCCGCCGGAAGCGCGCCATGGCGACGCGCTCCCGCGGAATCCGGTTCGCCGAAGTCAGAAGCGGTACGTGCCCCACAGCGAGGCCATGCCGCCGGCACCCGTGTTGCCGCTGCGGCGGCTGAGGTCGAAGCGGAACGTGGCCCTGCCGCCGAACGCCGCCGACAATCCCAGCCCGAACAGCCGGCTGCGTTCGCCCATGCCGATGCTCTGCAACGGTGCCCACTGCTCCAGCCCGGTGAAGCTGGCGTCGAACAGCTCGCCCCGCGAAGCCAGCGTCCGCTGCCACTCGGCGCGCGCGTCCGCCCGCAGATCGACGTCGCCGATGCGCCAGCCGCGCTCCCCGCGCAGGCCGGCGAAGCCCTGCCAGCGCTGGCTGTCCCAGGCATTGGCGCGCAGGCCGAAGCCGGTGTCGCCGCCTTCGGCGAAGCCGTCGTTGCCGATGCGCACGAACTGCGCGCCGACATACGGCGTCAGCGCGACGCCGCCGGCATCGAAGCGCCGGCCAAGTTCGCCGAACGCGGACACATAATCGCCGGACAGCTGCGTCGCCACCGTATCCCGCAGATCGCCGAGCAGCAGGTTGCGCTGCATCTGCCGCCGGAACGCGCCGGACGCCAGCTGCGCCTGCGCCTGCCACGGGCCGCGCCAGGCCACCGCGTACAGCTGCACCTCGCGCTGGTGGCCGCGGCTGCGGTCGCCCGACGCGCCCAGCCAGCCGGACTGCTCCAGCCGGTTCATCGCGATGCCGAGCACCGCATCGCGCCCCAGCCGCCAGTCGCTGCCGATCATTTCGCCGGACGCGTCCAGGCCGACGCTGTCGTAGCCCGCCTGCGCCAGCTGGCCGCTGGCGGCCAGGTCGCGATACCAGCCGCCGGCCTTCGCAGGCGCCTGCGCGAGCGCGTCGAGGCGCTGGCCCAGCGCGCGCCGGCCGGCGTCGATGGCGTCGAAGGTCATCGCGCTGGAGGCCGCGTGCAGTTCGCCGGACAGGCTGCGCAGCGAGGCGTCGGCGTTGGCGACGCTGGCCGACTGCTGCAGCGCGCCGGCCGCGTCGATGAAGGCCGCGCCGATCCCGCCAGGCGCGCTTCCGCCGAGCTGCGCGTCGATGGCCTGCATCGCCGACTCCACCCGCGCCGCCGAGGCCAGGCTGATGCCGTCCAGCCCCATGCCGGCGACGGCCTTGCTCACGTCGATGCGGTTGATGTTGAGGAAGACGTTGTTCGGATCGTAGGCCAGCGCCGCGTCGAGGAACACGTTCGGCGCGGCCTTGAGCGCGGAGAACGTGCCGCTCACGCCGCCGGTCGCGTTGAGCAGGGTTTCCTTCGCGGTCGTGGTGTAGCCGCTCTTCACGCCGAGGATCGACACCGTGCCGTTGAGCGTGGCGTTTCCGCTCACCTTCAGCGCGCTGCCCAGCCACACGCCTAGGTTGCCGCTGGACGACTGGCTGAAGTTGCCGGCGATACTGGCCGGCGTGGTCGCGCCGCCCAGGAACTTGCCGTTGTTGCCGACGTTGCCGCCGAACGCGCCGCTGGCCCAGACCGTGGCGCCGCTGGCGATGGACAGGTCGGACTTCAGCCCCTTGCGCACATCCAGCGCGCCGGCGTTGACCTGCGTCGCGCCGGTGAACTTGCCGGCCTCGGTCAATGTCAGCGTGCCGCTGCCGTTCTTGACCAGCCCGCCGCTGCCGACGATCGAATTGCGCCAGACCGAATTGCCGGAGAACGACACGCTGAAGTCGCCCCAGGCGAAATTGCTCGGTCCCATCGCCGCCTTGGTCACGTCCAGCAGGCCCCAGCCGAACACGGCGTCCACGCCCGCCGCGCCCAGGTCCTTGGCCCCGCCCAGAATCAACTGCCGCACCTGGTCGTTGCTCAGGTACGGAAACGCCGACCACACCACCGCCGCCGCGCCCGACACCTGCGGCGCGGCATAGGACGTGCCGCCGCCCTGATACAGCGAATAGCTGGCGTCGCCCACCTTCGCGGCCGGGTCGATGAAGATCGTGTTGCCCGGCGCCAGCAGGCAATAGTTCATCGCCGAACCGCACCGCTGCGAATACGAGGTGAGCTGGGTCGGGTTGTCCGGATCGAGCGCGCCCACGGTCAGCCAGCCCTTCTCCAGCTGCGCGTCGCCGGCCAGCGTCGGCAGGCGGGCGTTGTCGGACGGCTCGCCCGCGAAGCGCGCATCCTCGCCGCTGTTGCCGTTGGCGAACACCACGATGCCGCCCCGGTTGACCGTGAAATCCTTCCAGGCGGCCGCCAGCTCCTGCGTCAGCGCCGGGTCGTCCCAGTACAGCCCGCCCCAGGAATTGTTGATGATCCTGGCGCCGGCACCGGCCAGCTCGGCGTTGATCGCCTTGAAGAAATCGCCGTAGCCGTCGCCGGCGTGGATCTCGTTGCCCGCGCCGGAGCCGTCGTCGTCCGGGCGCGCGTCGCCGATGATGCGCGAGGACACGATGCCGGCGCCCTGCGCCACGCCGCCGCCCCAGCTGCCGATGCCCTTGCCGGCGGCCATCTGCGCCACCACCGTGCCGTGCCCGACCACGTCGTCGACGCCGGTGTTGTTGGTGGCGGGATCGACGTGGATGAAGCTGCTCGTCACCCGGCCGCTCAGCGCCGGGTGGTTGCGGTTGACGCCGGAATCCACCAGCCCGATGGTCACGCCCTGCCCGAGCAGGCCCGCGCCCAGCGCGCCCGCGGCATTGGTCAGCTGCAGGTGCTGGCTGTATTGCGGCAGCGATGCCGGGCCGGCCAGCGTCGGCACCGTCGGCGGATTGACCGCCAGCGACGCGTCGTTGGCGACGTTGGGCGTGAAGCTCGGGCTTGTCGGCGGCGTCACCGGCGGCGGCGTGGGCCGCACGTTGCCGCCCCCGCCTCCCCCGCCGCAGGCGGCCAGGGCCAGCGCGATGGCGCCGGGCAAAAGCGCGCGGCCCAGCCGCGGCGAGCGGTGCGAGGCTCGATTCGTGTTCATGGCATCCCCGTTGTCGTGATCCGGCGCGCCACCCCGGCGCGCCCTTCCCATGCCGACGTTGTAAGCCGCCGCCCGCCCGTCCGCAACGCCCGGCGGCGCGGTTCGAGCTGAATGCGGCAGCGCAACATGGCGATCGTTTCGCGCCATAATCGGGGTTTGCCGGCGCCGCCGGCCCCACGCATCCGGAGCTTTCCATGAGCGACGTCGTCATCGTCGGTGCCAAGCGCACCGCCATCGGTTCCTTCCTCGGCCAGTTCACCGGCACGCCCACGCCGGCGCTGGGCAGCGCCGCCATCCAGGGCGCGCTGGCGCAGGCCGGGCTGGTCGCCGACCAGGTGGACGAGGTGATCATGGGCTGCGTGCTCCCGGCCGGCCTCGGCCAGGCCCCGGCGCGCCAGGCCTCGCGCGCGGCCGGCATCCCCGACGCGGCAGGCTGCACCACCATCAACAAGGTCTGCGGCTCCGGCATGAAGGCGGTGATGCTGGCCCACGACATCGTCAAGGCCGGCTCGGCCCGCGCGGTGGTCGCCGGCGGCATGGAGTCGATGACCAACGCACCTCACCTGCTCAACGGCTCGCGCACCGGCATCCGCTACGGCAGCGCCGAAATGCTCGACCACATGGCCTACGACGGCCTGACCAATCCCTACGACGGCAAGGCAATGGGCGTGTTCGGCGACGCCGCCTGCGCCAAGTACGGCTACGACCGCGCCGCCGTCGACGCCTTCTCCGCCGAGAGCGCGCGACGCGCGCAGGCCGCGCAGGCGTCCGGCGCGTTCGACGCCGAGATCGCGCCGGTGACGGTCAAGACCCGCAAGGGAGAAGTCGTGGTCGGCAAGGACGAGGAGCCCGGCAAGATCGACCTCAACAAGATTCCCGAACTGCGTGCGGCGTTCGGCAAGGACGGCGTGCTGACCGCCGCCTCGTCCTCCAAGATTTCCGACGGCGCCGCCGCGCTGGTGGTGATGTCGGCCGAAGCCGCCGCGGCCGCCGGCGCCAGGCCGCTGGCCCGCATCGTCGCCCACGCCACCCATGCGCAGGCGCCGGAATGGTTCACCACTGCCCCGGTCGCCGCGCTGAAGAACGTGCTGGACAAGGCCGGCTGGAGCGTGGCCGACGTGGACCTGTTCGAGGTCAACGAAGCCTTCGCCTGCGTGGCGATGGCACCGATGACCGACCTCGGCATCCCGCACGACAAGCTGAACGTGAACGGCGGCGCGCTGGCGCTGGGCCACCCGATCGGCGCCTCCGGCGCCCGCCTGCTGGTGACCCTGATCCACGCCCTGCAGGCCCGCGGCGGCAAGCGCGGCGTGGCCTCCCTGTGCATCGGCGGGGGCGAGGCGACTGCGGTCGCGATCGAACTGGCATAAGGGCATTCAACGCCCGAACAAAAAAAATCCGGCCAACCGCTTGACACGCGGCTACGGCTTGTCATCATGGTGGGGCACGCATTTTCTGCGTTGCTCCAGAATTTTAACGACGAGGAAACCGTATCATGTCGATCAACAAGATCCTGCTGGCGATGGCGCTGGGCCTGGCCCTGACCGCGTGCAGCAAGTCCGAGCCGGCTGCCGACGCTGCTGCTGCCGCCGAAGCTCCGGCTGCCGACGCCCAGGCCGCTGCCGACTCCGCCGCCCAGGCTGCCGACGCTTCGGCTGACGCCGCCGCCGCTTCGGCCGACGCCGCTGCCGCTTCGGCCGACGCCGCCGCTGCTCCGGCCGACGCCGCTGCCGCCCCGGCCGAGGCCCAGGCTGCCGCCGACTCCGCCGAGCAGGCTGCGACCACGGCTGAAGAAGCCAAGAAGTAATCGAGACGGCGGAGCACATTTCGCCGAATCGTTACGCCAAAATCGGAAAAGCCGTCGGTGTCCCGGCGGCTTTTTCGTGTTCCGGCGCATCGCCGGAATTGCTACGAGTCAGTGAACGACCCGCCGGCCCGTGCCGGATCGCTAAGCGCACTGGCGTTGTCTGATCCCATCCTAGTTGCATTTCAGTCAACCCCTCAGGAGATTTCCATGAACACCAAGCTTTTCGCGCTCCTCGCCGCTGGCGTCCTCGCTCTGTCGGCCTGCAAGAAGGAAGAAGCCCCGGCCGCCGACGCCGCTGCTGACGCCGCCGCCGCCACCGCCCAGGCCGCCGACGCCGCCGCGACCGCCGCCGACAACGCCGGCGACGCCGCTGCCACCGCCGCCGACGCCGCTGGCGATGCCGCCGCTGCTGCCGGCGACGCCGCCGCTGCCGCTGGCGACGCCGCTGCCGCCGCGACCACCGACGCTGCCGCCACCGCGACCGACGCCGTCAAGGACGCCGCCGCCGACGCCGCTGGCGCCGTGAAGGATGGCGCCGCCAAGGTCGAAGAAGCCGCCAAGAAGTAATTCCAGGCTGCACAAGCGACACCCGCAAGGCCCGCCCTCACCGGCGGGCCTTGTTTTTTGTCCCGTCGGCCACGGCCGGAACGGCAGTCCGGACATCGCCCGGCTGCCGATGACGACACTGGGCGCATCGAAGGATATTTTCACCATCGCCGGAGCCACACCACAGACGCCAGCCGCGGGAGCCGGCACAAAAAAACCCCGCGCGATGCGCGGGGTTCGGAATCCTGCGGCGCTGGCCGCCGGCTGCAGGCGAGTTCTCAGACGACCGGCTTGACGCCCGCCGCCTGTGCGCCCTTGGCGCCCTGCTGCACTTCGTAGCTGACCCGCTGCCCTTCCTGCAGGCTGCGGAAGCCCTTGCTGTCGATCGCGGAGAAGTGCACGAACACGTCTGCGCTGCCGTCCTCGGGCGCGATGAAACCGAAACCCTTGGCGTCGTTGAACCACTTCACGGTGCCGTACTGCATGGATGCGAAGACCTCTTGCGAATGCGTGTGTGATGGGGCCGGATTGCGGACTGCACCGCCGCGGCTGCGGCGGCACGCGCGAGTATGCAACAACCGCGGGCGCGCGCAACGCCCGCTTTCATTCCGGAAGGTCGGCAGGCGATGCGCGTTCGAGCGCGGCCACGAAGCCCGCCTCCAGCGGATAGCGTCCCCACCAGCCGTGCTGCACGCCGGTCAGCACCCGCAGCATGTGCCCGCGCGCCAGCGGCAATCGGCCCGCCGGCAGGAACGCCAGGTCGCGCAGCGCGGCGACGCGGTCGCGCTCCGACTGGAACAGCGGCGTCAGCCAGCGGCTGTAGCGGTGGTAGGCGGCCAGATGCGCGCGGCGCTCGCGCTGGTAGGCGTCGAAGGCCGCCTCGGTCGACGCCGCTTCGCGCAATCGCGCCGCCAGCGCCAGCGCGTCCACCAGCGCCATGTTGACGCCCTGCCCCAGCTGCGGGCTCATCGCGTGCGCGGCATCGCCCAGCAGCACCGCGCGCCCGCGCCACCAGCGCTGCGGAATGGCGTCGCGGTAGGCGGCGCGCGCCAGCACGCCGACGTCGAACGCATCGCCCAGTTGCCCGTGTGCCTGCGGCCACAGCGCCTCCAGCGCACGCAGCCAGGCCTCGCGGCCTGCATCGCGCCACGCCTCGAAGCCGGCCACCGGCAGGCTCCAGAAGAAGCTCAGCTTGCGCGCCGTCTCACCCGGCATCCGCCCCACCGGCAGCATGCCGGCCATCTGCCGGGCGCGGCGGTAGCGCTGGCGCAGTTCGTCGCGCCACGGCCAGTCGCTTTCCGGCAGCAGGCACCACAGCGCGCCCCAGGGATAAGGTTTGTCGATGCGCATGCCGGTGACCGCACAGCGCAGCGTTGAAGCCGAGCCATCGGCCACCGCCAGCACGTCGAACGGCCCGTGCCAGCGGCCCTGTGCGTCGCGCAGGCGGCCGCCGTCGCAATCCAGTTCGGCGATGGCGCAGCCGGCGTGCAGCCGGATACCGGACTCGCGGCTTATGGCCGCATGCAACAGCGCGAACAACGCGCCGCGCTGCATGCCCAATCCGGTCAGGCGCGGATCGAGGTCGGCGTAGCGCATGTCCATGACGCCGCGTCCCTCGGGCGTCTCGCCATACAGCCGTGCCACTGGCACGCCGAGCGCGCGCGCATCGTCCAGCAACCCCAGCCGCCACAGCGCTTGCAAGCCGGTCGGTTGCAGCAGGAAGCCCGCGCCGACCGGGCCGGGCGCCGGCACGCGCTCGAACACCTCGACGTCGTGGCCGTCCCGCGCCAGCGCCAGCGCGAGGGCCTGCCCGCCGCTGCCGTAGCCGACGACGGCGACGCGCAGGCGGCGCGTCATCCGCCCAGCAGCGCCCGCAGCAGGCGCGCCGCGTCGTCCATCGCCGCCGCCACGTTGTCCAGCACGTCCTGCAGGGTGATGACTTCGTCCGGATTCGGCCCCGCGCCCGCCGCCCAGTTGGCGACGATGGCGAGGCAGGCGTAGTCCAGCCCCAGCTCGCGCGCCAGTCCGGCCTCCGGCATGCCGGTCATGCCGACCAGGTCGCAGCCGTCGCGGCGCATGCACGCGATTTCGGCCTTGGTTTCCAGTCGCGGCCCCTGCGTCGCGCCGTAGCAGCCACCGACGGCCATCGCGATGCCCGCGCCTACCGCGGCGGCGATGACCTGCTTGCGCAGCGCCTGCGTGTAGGGATCGCCGAAATCGACGTGCAGCACTTCGCTGCCCGGCTCCTCGCACAGCGTCGAAATGCGGCCCCAGGTGTAGTCGATGAGCTGGTCCGGGCAGGCCAGCACGCGCGGACCGAAGCGCTCGGTGATGCCGCCGACGGTGTTCAGCGCCAGCACGCGGGTCGCACCCAGCGCCTTCAGCGCAGCGAGGTTGGCGCGGTAGTTGATCCTGTGCGGCGGCAGCGAATGGCCCTCGCCGTGGCGGGCCAGGAAGGCCACGCGCTTGCCCGCATAGGTGCCGATGCGCACCGGGCCGGACGGCGCGCCGTAGGGCGTGACCGGCTGGTGGGTTTCGACGTCGGCCAGTTCGCCCAGCGCGTAGACGCCGGTGCCGCCGATGACGGCAAGTTCAATAGTCATTGCATGCTCCTGCTCAGCTCCTCCCCTTGTGCGTAGCACAGGGGGAGGTTGGGAGGGGGTCGCTCTTCGCGGAACGCCGAAAAGCACCCCTCCCCAACCCTCCCCTTCGCTGCGCGAAAGGGAGGGAGTGGAAACTCAATCCCCCAACGCGTAAATCGCCGGCAGATTGCGCCCCTGCTCGTAGTAATCCATCCCGTAGCCGAACACGTACGCATCCGGCACCCGCACGCCCACGTGGTCGGCGCAGATGCCTTCGACGCAACGGTCGTGCACCTTCTCGGCCAGCACCGCGATGCGCACCTCGGCCGCGCCCTGGTCCTCGCACCAGTGCCTCACCGCCAGCAGGGTGTGGCCCTCGTCCAGGATGTCATCGGCCAGCAGCACCTTGCGCCCCTGCATCGAGGTGGCCGGGCGGTGCAGCCAGGCCAGGCCCGACCCGCTGGTCTGGCCGCGATAGCGAGTGGCGTGCAGGTAATCGAACTCCAGGTCGAGTCCACGCTCGCCCAGCGCGAACGCCAGCTGCGCGGCGAACGGCAGCCCGCCGTTCATCACCGTGATGTACAGCGGGACTTCGCCGTCGTCGTAGGCCGGGCGGATCTCGCCGGCCATGCGTTCGATCGCCGCTTCCAGCGTGGCCTTGTCGAACACCACCTGCGCGGTGGCCAGCGCATCGGCCAGTTTCGGTGCGGTCATGCCACATCTCCCATGTTGTTCGCGCCGGACTGCACGCCGATCTCCAGCGCCGGGGCGCGTATGCCTTCCAATTTCGATTGCGCGTCGACACGGCGCGCATCCGCCAACAGTCCGTCCCAGCCCAGCGGGCCGCGCCCGATCAGGCCGATCAGCGCCATCGTGTTGAGCGCGCGGCCTTCGACCGCCGCCAGCGCCTCTTCCACCTGCGTCGGTTGCGACACCAGCACCACGTCGCAGCCGGCATCCAGATGCGCGTCGATGCGGGCCTTGATGCCGCCCACCGCACCGGCGGCGGCCATGCCGATGTCGTCGGAGAACACCACGCCGCGGAAGCCCATCTCGTTTCGCAGGATGTCGCCGATCCAGCGCGCCGAGCAGCCCGCCGGTTCCGGCGCGATCTGCGGATAGACGACGTGCGCCATCATCACCGCGTCCGCGCCGGCGTCGATCCCGGCGGCGAACGGCACAAGGTCGAGCGTGCGCAGTTCTTCCAGCGTGCGCGGATCGACGGCCGCGTCGTGGTGGGTGTCTTCCAGCACAGAACCGTGACCGGGGAAATGCTTGAGCGTGGCGGCCATGCCGGCCTCGTGCATGCCTTCGACGTAGGCGCGGGCGAACGCCGCCACCGCCTGCGGATCGGGCGAGAACGCGCGGTCGCCGACGGCGCGGTTGCCGCGCGCCAGGTCCACCACCGGCGCGAAGCTCAGATCCACGCCACTGGCGCGCACTTCGCTCGCCATCAGCCACGCATGTTCGCGCGCCAGCGACAACGCGGCGTCCGCGTCGCGCCGGTACAGCGCGTCGAAACCGTGCAGCGGCGGCAGCGCGCTGTAGCCTTCGCGGAAGCGCTGCACGCGCCCGCCTTCCTGGTCCACCGCGAGCAGCACCGGCCGCGATGCCGCCTCGCGGATCGCCTGCGACAGCTCGGCCACCTGCGCGCGCGAAGCGAAATTGCGCGCGAACAGGGTGACGCCGGCGCAGGCGTCGTGCCGCAGCCAGTCGCGCTCGCGCGCGGTGAGTTCGTGTCCGGCAACGCCGATCAGCAGCATCCCTGTTCTTCCTTCAAGTCCAGCGCCAATCGCTCGTCCTCGCGCCATTGCGAGTACGGGCGCGAGGCCAGGGCCAGATTGTAGTAGCGCTGCGCGTGGGTGGCTTCCGCGCCGGCCCAATCCGGTTTCGCGAAAGCTTCGTCGGTGGCGTCCAGCTCGATCTCCGCCACCACCAGCCCGGCGTTGTCGCCGAGGAACTCGTCCACTTCCCACAGATGGCCGGCGTGTTCGACGTAATGGCGGTTCTTCTCGATCAGCCCGCCCACGCACAGCTTCAGCAGCGCCTGCGCGTCCGCCACCGGGACGGGATATTCGAACTCCTGCCGGCTCGCGCCCAGCTCGCGCGACTTGATGTTGAGGAAGGCGGCCTCGCCCTCGATGCGCACCCGCACCGACGCCTGCATCGCGCCGGAATCGACCAGCGCGAGGTCGTTGAGATAGCCCTGCGCCATCGGCACGACCCTGTGCGCGACGGCGCGCCAAGCGTCGTTGACCGGCAGGAACTTGCGTTCGATTTCGATGCCCATGCTCAGCCCTTTTTCGGCGGATCGAACACCGCGATGGATTCGACGTGCGCGGTATGCGGGAACATGTCCATCACGCCCGCCTCGCGCAGCGTCCAGCCCGCTTCGTTGACCAGCCAGCCGGCGTCGCGGGCCAGCGAGCCGGGATGGCAGCTGACATAGACGATCCGCTTCAGGCCCTTCAGCGGCAGTTGCTTAAGCACTTCGATGGCACCGGAGCGTGCGGGGTCGAGCAGCAGCTTGTCGAAGCCGGCTTTCAGCCACGGCTGACCGGCCAAATCCTGCGCCAGATCGGCGGTGTGGAACTGCACGTTGCCCATGCCGTTGTGCTCGGCGTTCAAGCGCGCCCGCGCCACCAGACCGGCATCGCCTTCCACGCCGACCACCGCACCGTCGCCCGACGCACGCGCCAGCGGCAGGGTGAAATTGCCCAATCCGCAGAACAGATCGAGCACGCGCTCGCCCGGCTGTACGTCCAGCAGCTCCAGCGCGCGGGCGATCATCGCCTGGTTGAGCTTGGCGTTGACCTGGATGAAATCCAGCGGGCGGAACAGCAGTTCCACGTCCCACTGGGGCAGCCGGAACGCCAACTGCGGCGGCTCGCCCGCAAGCGGATGCACGGAATCCAGGCCGCCGGGTTGCAGGAAAATCGTGAATCCGTGTTCCTCGCCGAACGCAGCCAGCTTGGCCTTGTCGGCCTCCAACAGCGGTTGCAGGTGGCGGAACACCAGCGCGGTCGCCGCATCGCCGGCGATGAACTCGATTTGCGGAATGTCGCGGCGCGCGTCCATGCCATCGACCAGCGCGCCCAGCGCGGCCACCTTGAAGCCGAGCTGCGGCACCACGACGTGGCACTCGGCGATGTCGGCGACGAAACGCGGATCCTGCTCGCGGAAACCCACCAGCGTCTTGTCCTTCTTCTCCACCCGCCGCACCGAGAACCGCCCCTTGCGCCGATAGCCCCAGGCATCGCCTTGCAGCGGCGGCAGCACCGCGCCCGGCGCGACATGGCCGATGCGCTGCAGATTGTCCAGCAGCACCCGCTGCTTGTAGGCGATCTGCCGATCCTCGGCGAGGTGCTGCAACACGCAGCCGCCGCAAATGCCGAAATGCGGACAGCGCGGCGCGACCCGATCCACCGATGCCTCCAGCACCTCCAGCGTCTTCGCCTCGTCGAAATGCTTGGAGCGCGCGGTCTGCTGCACGCTGACGGTTTCGCCCGGCAGCGCGCCGGACACGAACACGGCCTTGCCGGCCTGCGCGTGGCCGTCCGGCCAACGGGCGACGCCGCGACCGTCGTGGCTGAGGTCGTGGATGGCGAGGGTCTTGGGGGTCTGGTCGAGGCGGGCCACGTGGCGGACAAGGGCTGGGTGGCCGGCCATTGTCGCAGACTGCAGCGCGAAGCCGGCGGATGCAGGCGGTATCCTTGGCGTTTTCGTGCCGCACCGGACGCTCCGCATGCCCGCGCTGACCTCGCAACTCGACACCCGCTCGCAGGACTTCCTCGACAACGCCGCCTTCCACCGCGACCTCGTGGCCGAACTCGACCGTCGGCTGGCGCGCGCGGCGAACGGCGGCGGCGAGAAGGCGCGGGCCAAGCACGTCGAACGCGGCAAGCTGCTGCCGCGCGAACGCATCGACGCCCTGCTCGACCCGGGTTCGCCGTTCCTGGAACTCGCCCCGCTGGCCGCCGAAGGCATGTACGACGATGCCGCGCCCGCCGCCGGCATGGTCTGCGGCATCGGCCGGGTGATGGGGCAGGAAGTCGTCATCGTCGCCAACGACGCCACCGTCAAGGGCGGCACCTATTTCCCGATGACGGTGAAGAAGCACCTGCGCGCGCAGGAAGTGGCGCGCGAGAACAAGCTGCCCTGCATCTACCTCGTCGATTCCGGCGGCGCGTTTTTGCCGTTGCAGGACGAGGTGTTTCCCGACAAGGAACACTTCGGCCGCATCTTCTACAACCAGGCGCGGATGTCTGCTGCGAACATCCCGCAGGTCGCGGTGGTGATGGGCAGTTGTACCGCCGGCGGCGCCTACGTGCCGGCGATGTGCGACGAATCCGTGATTGTGAAGGAACAGGGCACCATCTTCCTCGGCGGCCCGCCGCTGGTGAAGGCGGCCACCGGCGAAGTGGTGGATGCCGAAACGCTGGGCGGCGCGGACGTGCACACCAGCGTCTCCGGTGTGGCCGACCATTTCGCCGAGGACGACCGCCACGCGCTGGAAATCGCGCGCGGCATCGTCGGCACCTTCAACCGCAAAAAAGTCCTGCCGGTGGCGACGCAAGCATCGCGCGAACCGCTGTACGCCAGCGACGAGCTGTACGGCATCGTGCCGAAAGACGCGCGCCGTCCGTTCGACATCCGCGAAGTGATCGCCCGCATCACCGACGGCAGCGAACTGCAGGAGTTCAAGGCACGCTACGGCAAGACGCTGGTGACCGGCTTCGCGCATCTGCACGGCTACCCGGTGGGCATCGTCGCCAACAACGGCATCCTGTTCGCCGAATCCGCGCTCAAGGGCGCGCACTTCATCGAACTGTGCAACCAGCGCGGCATTCCGCTGGTGTTCTTGCAGAACATCACCGGCTTCATGGTCGGCCGCAAATACGAACAGGCCGGCATCGCCAAGGACGGCGCGAAGATGGTGACGGCGGTGGCGTGCAGCCATGTGCCCAAGTTCACCGTGGTGATCGGCGGCAGCTTCGGCGCGGGCAACTACGCGATGTGCGGCCGCGCCTACGGCGCGCGCTTCCTGTGGATGTGGCCGAACGCGCGGATCAGCGTGATGGGCGGCGAACAGGCCGCGAGCGTGCTGGCGACGGTGAAGCGCGATGGCATCGAGGCCAGGGGCGGCGTGTGGACGCCCGAGGAAGAAGACGCCTTCAAAGCCCCGATCCGCGAGCAGTACGAAACGCAGGGCAACCCCTACTACGCCACCGCGCGGCTGTGGGACGACGGCATCATCGACCCCGCCGATACCCGCCGGGTGCTGGGGCTGGGGTTGTCGGCCTCGCTCAACGCACCGATCGAGGATCGCACCCGCTTCGGCGTGTTCCGCATGTGACCGCCCGCGCGGCGATCAGGCCTGGCCCTTCGCCACGCGTTCCAGATAGCCGCACAGCATTTCGCCGACCGCCTTCGCCAGCGCATCCACGCTGGCGCGCGAGCGCGCCTGCTCGGACACGGTCTTGCCGGTCGCGGTCAGCACGGTGGCGACCGCATCGGCGGCCTGCCGGCGCTTGCGCGGATCGACGCCGGGTAGCGCCTCGGCCATGAACGCCGCCAGCTGCTTCTGGCCGGCGCGGCGGTGCGCCGCCGCTTCCGGCGCATCGCGATACAGGGGCGCAGCGTCGGCCAACGCGCCGCGCAGGGCCGCCTCCTCGCACTCGGAGCGGAAGAACGCCAGCACCGCCCGGCGCAGACGCTCCGGCGGCGGGCGCGCGGCGTCGGCCAGCATCTCGTGGAGCTGGCCGCCGGTCTGCGCCCATTCGTCGGCCTGCAGCCGGAACAGGATCGCCTGCTTGTTGGGGAAGTACTGGTAAAGCGAACCCACGCTGACGCCGGCCGCCTCCGCCACCCGCGCGGTGGTGAAGCGCGCCGCGCCTTCGCGCTCCAGAACGCGAACCGCCGCTTCCAGAATGGCCGCCACCAGGTGCTCCGAGCGGGACTGGCGAGGCCGCTTGCGCGGCGACACCACGGGGTTTTCGCGCTTCTTCATGGGCGGCGCTCCGGAATGCGAATTGTGAATGCGACGAATCATTCGCATTCTAGCCGCACCCCGGACGCCGTCCGCCAACCGCTGGAAATACCGCGATGAATACCCTTCTTTCCCCCCCGCTTTCGACCCTGCTGCCCCGCCTGTTCGACGAAGCCGACGCCACCCAGGAAACGCTGGAGCGCGACTTCGACCAGCTGTCGCCGGACCAGCGCCAGGCGCTGCTGCGCGGCGAGGACTGGCGCGCGCTGTACGAACGCGCCAAGGACGCCCATCTCGCCGTCTCGCGCGAGACCGGCCGCCTGCTCTACCTGCTCGCCCGCGCCAGCAACGCCCGCACGGTGGTGGAATTCGGCACCTCGTTCGGCGTGTCCACGCTGCATCTGGCCGCCGCGCTGCGCGACAACGGCGGCGGCCGGCTGATCGGCAGCGAGTTCGAGCCCGGCAAGGTGGCGCGGGCGCGCGCGAACGTGGCCGCCGCGGGTCTGGACGACCTGGTCGAGATCCGCGCGGGCGATGCGCTGGAAACGCTGGCGCGCGATCTGCCGGAAGCCATCGATCTGGTGCTGCTCGACGGCGCCAAGGCGCTGTATTCGCCCGTGCTCGACCTGCTCGAACCGCACCTGCGCCCCGGCGCGCTGATCGTCGCCGACAACGCGGACATGGCGCCGGACTACCTTGCGCGCATCCGCGGCGGGAACGGCTATCTCAGCCTGCCGTTCGATGCGGACGTGGAGCTTTCGCTCAGGCTGTGAGCGCCGTTCCGCCTGGCTCCAAAAATCGCACCCGCTTCCCTTGAAATGGGGATGTGACTTCCATCGCATTCAATGGCTTGGGCCAACTATCTTCCGTATTCAGGAAGATAGTTGCGCTAAATCGGTGGTAGCCTCGGAAATCCTTCCCCGTGGAGATCCGTGCATGGCCATCTGGAAAGACCCCGCCCCGGCCGCCAAGGCCAGCGAGCCCGCCCGCTTCGACCTCGCCTCGCCCGAACCGCCGGTCGCGACGGCCACGGAACCCGCATCGGCGCCCGCCGCTCCCACGCCGATCCGCGCGGTGGAAACCCCGGCGCGCGAGTCGGTGATCGCCGCCGACCTCGCCATCGAGGGCAAGATCGAAGGCGCCGGCCACGTCCGCATCGCCGGCAAGTTCAAGGGCGACATCAAGGTGCAGGGCAACCTGACCATCGACCAGGGCGCCAAGGTGTCCGGCGGCGTGTCGGCCAGCAAGGTGACGCTGGCCGGCGAGCTGGAAGGCAACATCGCCAGCGCGCAGCAGGTGGAACTGCTGCAGAGTGGCGCGATCAACGGCGACCTCAAGGCCGGCAGCCTGACCGTCGCCGCCGGCAGCCGCATCCGCGGCCACGTCGAATGCGGCTGGGGCAAGGACGACAAGCCGGCGAAGACGGAGAGCGGCAGCGCCGCATGAGCGCCGTGCGCCCCGGCGTGGCGGGCGCCACGCGCACCTGCCCGCACTGCAAGGCCACCATCCTGGAAAGCTCGGCGGTCTGCCCGGCCTGCCGCGGCCACCTGCGCTTCGACGCGCCGGCCAGCGACGCGGCGCAGCGTTTCGTGCCGCTGAAGGTGGAAGGCACGCTCAACGCGCCGGACGACGGCGCGTTCGAGTACACGATGGTGGTGGTGATCCGCAACGAACGCGGCGAGGAAGTCGGCCGCCACGTGGCCGGCGTCGGCGCGGTGTTCCCGGGCGAATCGCGCAGTTTCAGCGTGGCGGTGGAGGCGGTGCCGGCGTCGCCGGGCAAGCGGCGGCGGCACTGATCCGGGGGAGGCGGCAAGGTCGCCCCCCGTGCTCCGAAGTAGCCGGCGAGCCTGTCCCACCCGAGGTCCAGGCCGCAGGCCGAAAGCCGGAACCGAAAAACAATCCTTCCGGCTCAATTCCCTGGAAGCCTGATCGCTTCTTTCCAGCGCCGAAACGCGATCCGAACGTTCCCGCAGCGTTTTCTTCACGGACGCGTTCTTACACTTCGGCTGCCGCCCCGCGGCGGCGCTGGCAGTCACGCGGCCAATCTTCGCGCACCGCCAGACAGCCACTTCACACCCTCTAGGAGTCCATCGATGAATGCCAAGCTCTATGTCGCCCTGGTGGCTGCCGCACTGACGCTGTCCGCCTGCAAGAACGACACCACCACCGCGCAGAACGAAGCCGCCGAAGCCAGCGACGCCGCCCAGCAGGCGGCCGATGCCACCAGCCAGGCCGCCGACGCCGCGGCCAATGCCGCCTCCGAGGCCGCCGACGCCGCAGCCGCCGCGACCGGCGAAGCCGTCGGCGAGGCCGGCGCGGCGGTGGAGAACGCCGCCGACAACGCGAAGCAGGCCAGCGCCGACGCCGCCTCCAAAGCGGCCGATGCGACCGCGAATGCGGCCCAGGCGACCGCGGATGCCGCGCAGAAGATGGCCGACAAGGCCAAGAACGCTGCCGACGAAGCCAAGAAATAACCGCCCGGCTTCAACGCACCACACGACAAGGCCCGCGATCGCGGGCCTTGTTTTTTTGCCTCTATCGACGCCGCTCAGCCGCAGCCGTTGCAGCCGCCGCAGTCCTTGCCGCCGCCCTGCCCCGGCGGCGCGATCTTCCGCGCCAGCGCGCGCAGCCAGGCCGGCCGGCCTTCGCGCAGCAGCGGCAGCGCCAGCGCGATGCGCAGCTTCCGCGTCGCGTTCGGGAACTGCTTGCGCATCACCACCGCCGCGCTGACCAGCACCGCCAGCGCGACGATCAGGTATTGCAGCAGCAGCGAGGCGTCCATCAGCCCGCCCCGAACGCCAGCGCGATGCGGTAGGTGAGCAGCGACGCCAGGTAGGCCAGCGCGAACAGGTAGCCGGCCGCGAACGCGGTCTGCTTCCACGAATGCGTCTCGCGCTTGATCGTCGCCAGCGTGGAGATGCACTGCGGCGCGTAGATGAACCACACCAGCAGCGACAGCGCGGTCGCCAGCGTCCACTGGCCCTGGATGATCGGCGTCAGCGCCTGCACGGCGGCATCGTCGTTGGCCGCCGACAGCGCGTACACCGTCGCCAGCGAGGACACCACCACCTCGCGCGCGGCCATGCCCGGGATCAGCGCGATGCAGATCTGCCAGTTGAAGCCGATCGGCGCGAACACCGCGGTCATCCAGGTGCCGATGCGGCCGGCGAAGCTGTAGTCGATGGCCGGCCCGGTGGCATCGATCGGCGCGCCGGGGAAGCTGAGCAGGAACCACAGCAGGATGGTCAGCGCCAGGATGATGCCGCCGACGCGCTTGAGGAAGATCATCGCCCGCTCCCACAGCCCGATCCCGACATCGCGCAGGTGCGGGATGCGGTAGGACGGCAGCTCCAGCAGCAGCGGGTGCTCGCTCTTGTCGCGCCGCCACAGCTTCATCGTCCACGCCACCGCCAGCGCGCTGAGGATGCCGGCCGCGTACAGGCCGAACAGCACCAGCCCCTGCTGGTTGAACCAGCCGATCTTCTTCTGCGGGACGAACGCACCGATCAGCAGCGTGTACACCGGCAGCCGCGCCGAGCAGGTCATCAGCGGCGCGACCAGGATGGTGGCGAGGCGGTCGCGCGGATCCTGGATGGAACGCGTGGACATGATCCCCGGCACCGCGCAGGCGAAGCTGGACAACAGCGGGATGAAGCTGCGCCCGGACAGCCCCGCCGCCGCCATCATCCGGTCCAGCAGGAAGGCGGCGCGCGGCAGATAGCCGGACTCCTCCAGCGCGAGGATGAAGGCGAACAGCACCAGGATCTGCGGCAGGAACACGATCACGCCGCCGATGCCGGCGATCACGCCGTCCACCAGGAGGCTGCGCAGCGGGCCGTCCGGCAGCGCGCCGCCGACCAGTTCGCCGAACCACGCGGTGGCGGCCTCGATGCCGTCCATCATCGGCGTCGCCCAGGCGTACACCGCCTGGAAGATCAGGAACATCACCACGCCCAGCGCCACCAGGCCGAACAACGGATGCAGCAGCCAGCGGTCCAGCGCGTCGTCGATGGCGGCGGTGCGGCGCGGCATCGCCACCGCCAGCGCCAGCAGGCGGCGCACTTCCCCGTGCAGGGCGTCGTCGGACAGCGGCGCGTGCGCGTCCGGCGCCGCGCCGCCCAGCGTTTCCAGCCGCTCCAGCAGCGCGTGCGCGCCGTTGCGCCGCACCGCCACGGTTTCCACCACCGGCACGCCGAGTTCGCGCTGCAACGCGTCCACGTCGATAGCGATGCCGCGCTTGCGGGCGGCGTCCATCATGTTGAGCGCGACGATCATCGGCCGCCCCAGCGCGCGCAGCTCCAGCACGAAGCGCAGGTGCAGGCGCAGATTGGTGGCGTCGACCACGCACAGCAGCAGGTCGGGCGCGGGCTCGCCCGGATAGAAGCCGCGGATCAGGTCGCGCGTCACCGCCTCGTCCAGGCTGGCGGCGTTGAGGCTGTACGCACCCGGCAGGTCCAGCACCGCGTAGTTGCGCCCGGACGGCGCGGTCAGCCGGCCTTCCTTGCGCTCCACGGTGACGCCGGCGTAGTTGGCGACCTTCTGGCGGCTGCCCGTGAGCAGGTTGAACAGCGCGGTCTTGCCGCAGTTGGGGTTGCCGACCAGGGCGATGCGCGAAAGCGCGGCGGCGTCGCTCATGCCGCGCTCCCGTCCGCGCGCAGGCGCACCCGCGCGGCCTCGGCGCGGCGCAGCGCGAAGCGGGTGAAGCCCACCTGCACCAGCAGCGGCTCGGCGCCCAGCGGGCCGGCGGCCACCACTTCGACGTCCTCGCCGGCGACGAAGCCCAGCTCGCGCAGGCGGCGCGCGACCGCGTCGTTCGGCATGTGTTCCTCGACGATGTCGACGACGGCCGGCCGGCGTTTGGGAAGTTCGCTCAATCGCATCGACACGCCGCACCACGACAAATGGGAATTGTTCTCAATTCTAGCATTCCCGCCTGCCGGTATCATGTGCGGCATCACTCTTTCAGAGCGCGGCGGACCCGGCATGAGCGCCTCCCTGCAACTGCACCGCGACGGCGCCGTCGCCCGCCTGCGGATGACCCGCGCGCAGGTGCACAACGCCTTCGACGCCGGCCTGATCGCCGGCCTGACCGCGGCGCTGGACGAGGTGGCGGCGGACGCGTCGATCCGCGTGTTGGTGCTGGAAGCCGATGGCCCGTCGTTCTCCGCCGGCGCCGACCTCAACTGGATGCGCGGCATGGCCGCCGCCAGCGAGGCCGAGAACCGCGAGGACAGCCTCGCCCTCGCCCGCCTGATGCGCACGCTGGACGAGCTGCCCAAGCCGACCATCGCCCGCGTGCAGGGCGCGGCGTTCGGCGGCGGCGTGGGGCTGGTGGCCTGCTGCGACATCGCCATCGGCGTGCCGCAGGCGAAGTTCGGCCTGACCGAAAGCAAGCTGGGTCTGCTACCGGCGGTGATCTCGCCCTACGTCGTCGATGCCATCGGCCCGCGCAACGCGCGCCGCTACTTCGCCACCGCCGAAATCTTCGACGCCGCCGAGGCGCTGCGCATCGGCCTGCTGCATGAGGTGGTCGACACCGACGCGCTGGACGCCGCCGTGCAGCGGCAGATCGGCTTCCTGCTCAAGGCCGGGCCGGTTGCGTCGGCCGCCGCCAAGCGGCTGGTGCGCGATGTCCGCGCACACGCCGACGGCGCGAGGCACGACGCCGACAACGCCGCGCTGATCGCCCGCCTGCGCGTCTCGCCGGAGGGCCAGGAAGGGTTGTCAGCCTTCCTCGACAAGCGCAAGCCGGGCTGGCATCCCCACGACGGAACCACGGAGTAACCCATGCTCGACCACGTAGGCATCCCCGTTTCCGATTACGCACGCAGCCTCGCGTTCTACACGCAGGCCCTGGCGCCGCTGGGCATCGGCCTGGTGATGGAGGTCACGCCGGAGATGACCGGCAACGGCAGCGCCGCCGGCTTCGGCAGCGACGGCAATCCGTACTTCTGGTTCGGCGACGACGGCGCGCCGGGCGAGCATACCCACGTCGCCTTCGCCGCCGACAGCCGCGCCAGGGTCGACGCCTTCCACGCCGCCGCGCTGGCCGCGGGCGGGCGCGACAACGGCACGCCCGGCCTGCGCCCGCATTACCACGCCAATTACTACGGCGCCTTCGTGCTGGACCCGGACGGGCACAACATCGAAGCCGTCTGCCACCTGCCGGACGCCAGCGCCTGATGTTCCAGAAGATCCTGATCGCCAACCGCGGCGAGATCGCCTGCCGCGTCATCCGCACCGCGCGCCGGCTCGGCATCCGCACCGTCGCCGTGTTTTCCGAGGCCGACGGCGACGCCCAGCACGTGCGGCTGGCCGACGAGGCGCACTGCATCGGCGGCCCGCGCCCGCAGGACAGCTACCTGCGCGGCGACGCCATCCTCGACGTCGCGAAGAAGACCGGCGCGCAGGCGATCCATCCCGGCTACGGCTTCCTGTCCGAGAACGCCGACTTCGCCGACGCCGTGCAGGCCGCCGGCATTGCCTTCATCGGCCCGGCAGGCAGCTCGATGCGCAAGATGGGCAGCAAGGCCGGCGCCAAGGACCTGATGGCCGCCGCCGGCGTGCCGGTGGTGCCGGGCTACACCGGCGAGGACCAGTCGCCCGAGTTGCTGCAGCGCGAAGCCGACCGCATCGGCTACCCGCTGATGATCAAGGCCGCGCACGGCGGCGGCGGCAAGGGCATGCGCATCGTGCGCGAGGCCGGCGAGTTCGGGGCGAACCTGCAAAGCTGCCAGCGCGAGGCCGCCAGCGCCTTCGGCCGCGACCGCGTGCTTCTGGAACGCTACATCGAGCATCCGCGCCACATCGAGATCCAGATCTTCGGCGACGGCTTCGGTGCCGCCATCCATCTCGGCGAGCGCGAATGCTCGGCGCAGCGGCGCTACCAGAAAGTGCTGGAGGAATCGCCCTCGCCCTTCCTCACCCCCGAGCTGCGCGCGGCGATGGGCGCGGCGGCGGTGCAGGCGGCGCACGCGATCGACTACGCCAACGCCGGCACGGTGGAATTCATCGTCGGGCAGGACGGCGGCTTTTACTTCATGGAGATCAACACGCGACTGCAGGTCGAGCATCCGGTCACCGAGGAAGTCACCGGCCTGGACCTGGTCGAATGGCAGCTGCGCATCGCCGCCGGCGAGCAGTTGCCGCTGCGGCAGGAAGACATCGCTCAGCACGGCCACGCCATCGAGGTGCGGCTGTACGCGGAAGACCCGGACGCCGGTTTCCTACCCGGCTCCGGCACGCTGAAGACGCTGCGCCTGCCGGCGCCGTCGCGGCACGTGCGGCTCGATTCCGGCGTGGTCGAAGGCGACACCGTCACCATTTTCTACGACCCGATGATCGCCAAGCTGATCGTCTGGGACGAAGACCGCCCGCGCGCGCTGGCGCGGCTGCGCGAAGCGCTGGCCGGCTGCGCGATCAGCGGGCCGAAGTCCAACGTCGCCTTCCTCGAACGGCTGGTGCGGCATCCCGCCATCGTCGAGGCGAGCATCGACACCGGCTACCTCGACCGCCATCTCGACGAATTCCTCGCGCCCTCCGCCATCGATCCATCCCTGCTGCTGGCCGCCGCCACCGCGCAGTTGCTGGCGCAGGAATCCGACGCGCGCGCCGCTGCCGCGCATGGCAGCGATCCCACCTCGCCCTGGGCCGACGCCGACGGCTGGCGGCTGGGCCACGCCGGCGCGCGCCGGCTCGCCTTCGCCCACGGCGACGCCAGCATCGAACTGCTGGCGCACGGCCACGGCGGCGACTACCGCATCGAACGCGACGGCCAGACCCACACCATCGCCGGAGCCCGTCTCGCCGACGGCGCGCTGAGCGTTCGCATCGACGGCGCCATGCGCCGCTTCCTCGCCGCCGTGTCCGCCGACGAAGTGCTGGTGCACGACGGCGACCGGCGCCTGCGCCTGCAACCGGAACCGCTGTACCGCCGCCAGTCCGCCGGCAGCGATGCCGCCGAACACCGCATCCGCGCGCCGATGCCGGGCCGCGTGGTGCTGGTGCAGGCCAGGCCCGGCGACGCGCTGGACGCGGGCGACGTGGTGCTGGTGCTGGAGGCGATGAAGATGGAGCTGGCGCTGAAGGCCCCGCGCGCCGGCACCCTCGCCGAACTGCGCGCGCATGCCGGCGATTTCGTCGAGGCCGACGCCGTCCTCGCCACGCTGGAGCAATGACCATGGCCCTGCCCGTTGACGTGCGCATCGTCGAAGTCGGCCCGCGCGACGGCCTGCAGAACGAGAAGACCGACATCGGCACCGCCAACAAGATCGCGCTGATCGACCGGCTGTCGAAGACCGGCCTGCGCAGCATCGAGGCCACCGCCTTCGTCAGTCCGAAGTGGGTGCCGCAGATGGCCGACGCCGCCGAGGTGATGGCCGGCATCGCCCGCGCGCCCGGCGTGTCCTACCCGGTGCTGGTGCCGAACGAGGCCGGCTACGAGCGCGCCCGCGCGGCCGGCGCGGAGGAAGTGGCGGTGTTCACCGCCGCCTCCGAGGCGTTCAACCTGAAGAACACCAACGCCGGCATCGACGAATCGCTGCGCCGCTTCGCGCCGGTGCTGGCGCGGGCGAAGGCGGACGGGGTGAAGGTGCGCGGCTACGTCTCCACCGTGCTCGGCTGCCCCTACCAGGGCGAGGTACCGTTGACCGAGGTGGTGCGCGTGGCGCGTGCGCTGCACGAAATGGGCTGCTACGAAATCTCGCTGGGCGACACCATCGGCGTCGGCACGCCCGGCAAGGCGCGGGCGATGCTGAAGGCCGTCGCCGGCGAAGTTCCGATGGCCGCGCTCGCCATCCATTTCCACGACACCTGGGGCCAGGCGCTGGCCAACGCGCTGGCCTGCCTCGAAGAAGGCGTCGCCGTGGTCGACAGCGCCGTGTCCGGCGCGGGCGGCTGCCCGTACGCGAAGGGCGCCAGCGGCAACGTCGCCAGCGAGGACGTGGTGTACATGCTGCACGGCCTCGGCATCCGCACCGGCATCGACCTCGACCTGCTGGCCGACACCGGCCGCTGGCTGGCCGCCCTGCTGGGCCGCGACACCGGCAGCAAGGCCGGCAAAGCGCTGGGCGCACGATGAGCAACCAGATGCTCCATCAGAGCATGCTCGCCAACGCGTTGCCCCCGGAGGCCGCCGCGAGCGCGCCGTCCCAGCTCGCGCACCTGCTCGACGCCCGCTATCCCGGCCTGATCGAACACATCGGCCAGGCCATCGTCCTGCACGACGCGGACGGCCGGCTGCACTACATGAACCCGGCGGCACGGCAGATTTTCGGCGTGCCCGGCGACGGCGACACTCCCGGCATGGCGGACTGGAACGGCTGGCGGGTGATGGACGAGGCGGGCCGGCCGCTGCCGTTCCAGGCGCATCCCACCTCGCGCGCGCTGCGCGAGGGGCGCGCCGTGGGCAACGAGGTGATCGGCCTCTACCATCGCCGCAACCAGAAGCTGGTCTGGCTGTCGGTGACGGCGCTGCCGCAGAGCGCGCCCGATGGCAGCCATACCGGCATGGTGCTGTCGCTCAGCACCGACATCACCGAACTCCAGCGCGACAAGACCTTGTTCCATCGCGTGCAGGAACTCGCGCAGATCGGCGGCTGGCAGTGGGACCGCGGCAGCGACGCGCTCTACCTGACCGGCGAGGCGGTGCGCATCCTGTGCAGGCGCGTCCCGCCCATGACGATGCATGCGCTGCTCGACTGCCTGTGCGACGACGACCGCCAGCGCCTGCGGCAGACGCTGGACGAGATCCGCGGCGACACCGGCTTCGACCTCGAACTGGCCGGCACGGATCCCAGCGGCACGCCCTTCTGGGTGCGCATGATCGGCGAACCCGATCCGCACGATCCCGGCAGCGAACGCCTCAGCGGCACCTTGCAAGACATCACCGAGCGCAAGCGCGCCGAGGAAGCGCTGCGCGCGCAGGCGCAGACCGACGCCCTGACCGGGCTGCTGAACCGCGACGCCATCCTCGCCCACGCCCAGCAGCGCCTGCACGCGCCCAGCGGCCCCGATCTGGCGCTGCTGTACATCGACCTCGACCGCTTCAAGATCGTCAACGACGTGCTGGGCCACGACGCCGGCGACCACCTGCTGATCGAAGCGGCCAACCGCATCCGCGGCGCGGTCGGCGAGGAAGGCCTGATCGCGCGCTTCGGCGGCGACGAGTTCCTGGCCGTCTGCCGCATCGCCGACAACCCCGACCGCCCGGAGCAACTGGCGCAGCGCGTGCAGCAGGCGTTCACCGCGCCGTTCCGCATGGGCAAGGACGAGTTCAACGTCACCACCAGTATCGGTATTTCGCGCGCGCCCGCCGACGGCGACACGCCCCGGCAGCTGATCCAGAGCGCCGACATGGCGATGTACGACAGCAAGCGCCGGCTGCGCAACGGCTACCAGGCGTTCTCGCCCCGGCTCGCCAAGCGACAGCAGGAGCGGTTGCAGATCGAAACGCAGCTGCGCCGCGCGCTCGACAACGGCGAGTTCCACCTCGTCTACCAGCCGCAGGTCGACCTGCGCAGCGGCCGCATCCTGCACGCCGAGGCGCTGATGCGCTGGCGCAGCCCGCTGCTCGGCGAAGTGCGCCCGGGCCGCTTCATCGAACTGGCCGAAAGCACCGGCGAGATCGTCCGCATCGGCCACTGGGTGCTGGGCGAAGCCTGCGCGCAGATGCGCCGCTGGCAGGAACAGGGGCTGCCGATCCAGCGCATCGCGGTGAACGTGTCCTACCGCCAATTCATCGGCGAGGACCTGGTGGACAGCGTGCGCCGGATGCTGGGGGAAGCCGGCCTGCCGGGGCATGCGCTGGAACTGGAACTGACCGAGCGCGTGCTGGTGGAGGACGTGGCCGACACCAGCCGCGTGTTCGACCAGCTGCGGCAGCTGGGCGTGCGGTTGTCCATCGACGATTTCGGCGAAGGCTACAGCGCGCTCAACTATCTGCGCCGGCTGCCGATCCACGCGCTCAAGCTCAGCCACAGCTTCATGAAGGGCGTGCCGGGCGCACGCTCCGACGAGGCCATCTGCCAGACCGTCACCGGCATCGCCCGCAGCCTCGGGCTGGACATGGTCGCCGAGGGCATCGAAACCGAAGCCCAGCGCGACTTCCTGCTGCGGCTCGGGGTCAAGGTCGGGCAAGGCTTCCTGTTCGCGCCCGGCCTGCTGCCGGGAGAATTCGCCAAGCGCCTGGCCGCGCAATCCTCCTAAACACCCGCATGCACGACTTCGCCATCCGCCCCATCCAGCCCGAGGACGATACCGCTATGGCAGCGGTCATCCGCGCGGTGATGCCCGAGTTCGGCGCCACCGGCAGCGGCTTTGCCATCAACGACCCGGAAGTGGACTGGATGAGCCGCGCCTACGCGCAGCCGCGCCACGCCTATTTCGTGCTGGAGCGCGGCGGCCACGTGCTGGGCGGCGCTGGCGTGGCCCCGCTGGCCGGCGGCGACGCCGGCACCTGCGAACTGCGCAAGATGTACTTCCTACCCGAAGCGCGCGGCCTGGGCGCCGGCGCGGCGATGATGGCCCGCTGCCTGGACGCCGCCCGCGACCTCGGCTTCGCCCGCTGCTACCTGGAAACCCTGACCGGCATGGACGCGGCGATGCGGCTGTACGAACGCAGCGGCTTCAAGCGCATCTGCGGCCCGCAGGGCGCGACCGGGCATGGCGGCTGCGACGTTTTCTATTCGCTCGAGCTCTGAGCCCCTCTCCCCTCGGGAGAGGGGTTGGGGAGAGGCTTCGGGGCAAGCCTGGAATCGCCCGCGCACACCGAACCCTCATCCGCCCCTGCGGGGCGCCTTCTCCCGAAGGGAGAAGGGAGAAGCGTAAAATCGCCGGTTTCCGCCCGCAGGATCTCTTCCATGCAGCTCTCCAACGCCCGCGCCGTGGTCACCGGCGGCGTCTCCGGCCTCGGCTTCGCGGTGGCGAAGCACCTCGTCGCCCACGGCGGCAAGGTCGCCCTGTTCGACGTGAACGACGACAAGGGCGCGGCCGCCGTCGCCGAACTCGGCGACGCCAACGCGCGCTACTTCAAGACCGACGTCACCGACGAAGCCTCGGTGCAGGCCAACGTCGCCGCGGCGAAGGCGTTCCTCGGCGGGCTGAACGTCGCGGTGAACTGCGCCGGCATCCTCGGTTCCAACCGCGTGCTGGGCCGCGAGGGGGCGATGAAGCTCGCGCAGTTCCAGACCACGGTGATGGTCAACCTGGTCGGCAGCTTCAACGTCGCCAAGACCTGCGCCGAGCTGATGCAGCACAACGAGGCCGGCGCGGACGGCGAGCGCGGCGTGATCGTCAACACCGCCTCGGTCGCCGCCTACGAAGGCCAGATCGGGCAGGCCGCCTACTCCGCCTCCAAGGCCGGCGTGATCGGCATGACGCTGCCGATGGCGCGCGAACTGGCTCGCTTCGGCATCCGCGTGATGACCGTCGCGCCCGGCGTGTTCTGGACGCCGATGGTCGACGGCATGCCGGAAGACGTGCAGAAGTCGCTGGCCGCGACCATTCCCTTCCCCTCGCGCCTCGGCAGGCCGGAGGAGTTCGCCGACCTGGTCGCCAGCATCCTCGGCACAACCTACCTCAATGGCGAGACCATCCGTCTGGACGGCGCGACGCGGCTGGCGCCGAAGTGACCGACTACGGCTCGCGCGCGGAACGCCGGATCGCCGCCAAATGGCCGGCGATCCGCGCACGCGGCATGCGGCATTTCGTGCTGGTGCGCGGCGTCGCGTTCTGGGGCGGGCTGATGTTCGTGGCGATGCTGGCGATGACCGGGCTGCGGCTCGGCTTCGACCATCCGCGCTACCCGTTGCTGGCCGCCATCGCCCTGCCGCTGTGCGCCATCGGCGGGCTCGCCTGGGGCCTGCTCACCTGGTTCCTCAACGAGCGCATTTACCGTGCGCTCCAACAACAAAGCAGACAGTTCCCATGAAGGCTTACGACATCAAGAAAGGCAACGTCGTCGAACACAACGGCGGCGTGTACCAGATCCGCGACATCGAGCGCAGCAGCCCGCAGGGCCGCGGCGGCAACGTGCGCTACCGCTTCGTCATGTACGCGATCCCCGGCGGCAACAAGCTGGACGCCAGCTTCGACGGCGACGACGACCTGCGCGAAGTGGACATGAGCCGCCGCCAGGCCACCTATTCGTACAAGGACGGCGACGCCTTCGTGTTCCTCGACGACGAGGACTACACGCCGTACACGCTCGACGCCGATGCCGTGGGCGACCTGGCCGGCTACATCGTGGACGACCTGACCGGCATCTACGTGCAGCTGATCGAGGACGCGCCGGTGGCGATCCAGCTGCCGCAGTCGGTGGCGATGGAAGTGATCGAGACCCCGCCGGAGCTGAAGGGCGGCACCGCCACCAAGCGCCCGAAGCCGGCCAAGCTGAGCACCGGCATCGAGATCATGGTGCCGGAGTACATCGGCAACGGCGAGAAGGTGTGGGTCAACACCACCACCGGCGAGTTCGCCGGCCGCGCGGAATAAGCGCTCTGGCCCGTCATTCCCGCGAAGGCGGGAATGACGGGCAAAAGCACATGAACACCATCAGTCTCGCCGGCCACGGCGTCCGCCTCGATCCCTTGTCGCGCGACCAAATTGTCCCCTTGCAGGACGCGGTGGACGACGGCGACATCGGCGCGATCAACTACGTCAACGTGCCCGGCCGCGACGGCATCCCCGCGTGGGTGGAAAACGCGCTGGCGATGCGCGACGCCGGCCGCGAGCTGCCGTTCGCCATCGTCGCCGGCGAACGCGTGGTCGGCAGCACGCGCTTCTACGACATCGACCTGTCGGTGCCGACGCTCGCCATCGGCTACACCTTCCACGCGGCCTCGGTCTGGCGCAGCCACGTCAACACCGCCAACAAGCGGCTGATGCTGGGGCACGCCTTCGACGCGCTGGGTGCGCAGTCCGTGTACTTCCACACCAGCCACCTCAACCTGCGCTCGCAGGCGGCGATCGAGCGGCTGGGCGCGAAAAAGGACGGCGTCCTGCGCGCGCATCGGCGGCACAAGGACGGCACCCTGCGCGACACCCATACCTATTCGATCCTCGCGCCGGAATGGCCGGCGATCCGCGAACGGCTGGACGCGCGGATCAAAGCAGGTTGAGCGGCGTCAGCGCAGTTCCAAGCCGCCCTGCTCGCGATTGAGTGCGCGCAGGCGTTCGCCCAGCGCGGACAGGTTGCTTTCGATGCCCTGCATCGCCCGCTGCCGTTCGGCCGGCAGGGCTGCCAGCGCCGCCTGACGCAGCCGTACCCATTCGCTTCCGACCCGCGCCGAAAGCGCCCTCGCCTTCGCCTCCAGCGTGCCGCGCTCCTGCTGCGGCAGGCCGTAGCCGCTTCCGCCCAATGCGGCGGGACGCAGCAGCAGGGCTTCCTCCGCCAGCAGCGCCTGCACCTGCGTGCGCGCGGCGCGGCCCTCGGCGCGGTCGAGCAGCCTGCGCTTGATCGCGTCGCGCGCCTGCAACTCCATGCGCCGCTGCGCCGCCTGCTCCAGCAACAGCAGCGCGGCGGTCGCGCGCAGGTCGCCCTGCTCCAGCCAAGGCGCGCGGCGCTCCGGCGGCAGCGCCAGCCAGTCGTCCAGGCGCGCCTGCGGCAGCGCCAGCCGCGCGCGCGCCAGCTCGAACATCGCCTGGTAGCGCGCGCGCATCGACTCGAAGTAATAGCCCTGCCGCTGCGCTGCGTCGCGATCCTCCAGCACGGAGACGTCCGCCACGCCTTCGCGTTGTAACCGGCGCAGCAGGCCGGTCGGGGTGATGCTGCGCAGCGGCAGCGCCGCCAGCCGCGGCGCGCCTTCGCGCAGCAGCCGCCAGGTTTCCACCGCGCAGTTGTTGTCGAGGAAGGTGTAGCGCCCGTCGTAGCTCCAGTGCAGCAGCGCGGCGCGTTCCAGCACGCCGCGGATTTCGTCGCGCCCGAGCCGCAGCGGCAGCGAGCGCAGCCCGCGCAGTTCCACCGTCGTGTACTCGTCGATGACCTGGTCCAGCGGCGGCAGGAACAGCCGCGACGGATAGCGGCCGGTCAGCCCGCGCCAGCCCGACAGCTGCACGTCGCCGACGAAGGCGCGGAAGCTCAGCACGCGGTGGTATTGCAGGTCGAGCCTACAGTCCGGCCCCAACGCGCGGCCCGGCGCGCAGACCATCAGCCGCAGCATGCTGTGGCCCCAGCGGCTCATCGGCGCGTCGTTGCCTTCGGCCAGCAGGTAATCGACCGCGTACACGCGTTCGGGATCGATCCGCTCGAAGCCTGCGGCGGCGTAGTCCGCATCCGCCTGCAGGAACACCAGCCCCGGCGCGCAGGCCGCACCCGGCGGCTGCCAGCCGAAGCGGCCTGCGAAATACCGTGCCAGCGCCGGCCGCCGGCAGGCGTACTGCGGGTCGAGCAGGAACCATTCCAGGTTGACCGCCACGAACTCGCGCGGGTTGGTCAGCTCGTAGCGATCCGGGCTGCGGTCGCTCAGCGGGTTGTGGCGTGCGCGCAGGCCGAAGCGCAGCGGACGCAGCTGCCAGCCGGCGAGGTCGAGCAGGCGCGGATCGCGCGACAGGCCGCCCTGCGGCCCACGATCCAGCACGTGCGCCAGCTCGTGGATCAGCGCGGCCAGCGCCGCGCGCGCGGCCGGGTCGTCGGCGCCCGCCTGCGGCGCGCGCGCCATCCAGCCGTCGAGCAGTTCGCGGCGCAGGCCGATGTCCGCACCCCGGCTGCGGCCGTGCACCTGCGTCGGCAGATCGTCGCGCCAGCGCAGGCGCAAGTCGGCGGGCAAGGCGTCGCGCCAGGCCGGCGGCAATCGGCCCTCGCTATCGTCGATCAATTGCCGGCTTGCTGCCAGCTGCGCGTCGTCCAATCCCCGCGGCTCCACCTGCAACCGCGCCGCCGCAACCGGCAGCGCGAGGCAGGCCAGCCACGCCGCGCAGGCAAGCCGCCACGGCGGGCGGCGCGGGTTCACCGTGCCAGGATCGCCTGCGCCAGCTGCATGTCGCTGGCCGCACGGGCATCGGCACGACGCTCGCGCAGCAGCCGCAGCGCCGCTTCCAGCCGCGCGCCGCGGATGCGTCCGTCGCTGGCGACGAAGCTGGCCGCGTCCGCGCGCGCCTGCAGCACCACCTTGTCGTCGCCGGAGGTGCTGGCCGACGTGGCCGAACCGGCCGACGACGCGCTGGAGCCGAAGCTGCTGGCGACGGCCGGCGTGGCCGCGAGCAGCAGCGCGGCGATCAGGAAGGATTTCGTCATGGCGATCTCTCCGGACGGGTTCATGCGGGCGGATTCATGCATGCAGGAGCGCAAGACTAAACGCGATCGCCGCGCATGGCACCGCTTACGCGTCGAACAGCTTGCCGGGATTCATGATCCCGTTCGGGTCCAGCGCCGCCTTGATCCCACGCATCGCCGCGATTTCCGCCGCGCTGCGCGTACACCACAGATACGGCTTCTTCACCAACCCGATGCCGTGCTCGGCGGAAATGCTGCCGCCGTGGCGTTGCAGGACTTCGGCCAGCAGCTTGGTCACGCGCTCGCAGTCGGCCACGAAGTCCGCCTGCGCCACGGCATCCGGTTTCAGGATGTTGATGTGCAGGTTGCCGTCGCCGATGTGGCCGAACCAGACCACCTCGAACTGCGGGTATTCGCGGCCCAGCAGCGCCTGCGTCTCGGCGAGGAAAGCCGGCATCGCCGACACCCGCACCGACACGTCATTCTTGTACGGCACGTACTTCGCCAGGCTTTCGGTGATGCCCTCGCGCAGCCGCCACAGCTGCGCCGCCTGCGCTTCGCTGGCGCTGATGACGCCGTCGCTGACCAGCCCGTCGTTCACGCATTGCTCGAATGCGGCCAGCGCCTCGGCTTCGCTGGCTTCATCGCTGGCGAACTCGGTGACGACGTAGAACGGATGCACCTCGTCGAATGGCGCCTGCGCGCCGTGCGCCAGCACGTGCCTGAGCGCCACGTCGGTGAGGAACTCGAACGCCTGCAATTGCAGCCGCGAGCGGAACGCCGCGAACACCCGCATCAGCGCCTCGAACGACGGCAGCGCCAGCAGCATCACGTTGGTCGGCGGCGGCGGATCGGCGAGGCGCAGCGTCGCCTCAACCACGATGCCCAGCGTGCCTTCCGAGGCGATGGCGAGGTGGCGCAGGTCGTAGCCGCTGGAGTTCTTGACCAGCGCGCGGCCCAGCTCCAGCAGTTCGCCGCCGCCGGTGACCAGCTTCAGGCCGACGATCCATTCGCGGGTATTGCCGTAGCGCACCACGCGGATGCCGCCGGCGTTGGTGGCGATGTTGCCGCCGATGCTGCACGAGCCGCGCGCGGCGAAATCGACCGGGTATTGCAGGCCGCGTTCGCGCGCCGCCTCCTGCGCCAGTTGCAGCGGGATGCCGGCCTGCACGGTCAGGGTGCGGTCCACCGCATCGAAGCCCAGCACCTTGTTCATGCGTTCGAGGCTGACCACCAGCTCGCCGTCGGCAGCCACCGCGCCGCCCGACAGCCCTGTGCGCCCGCCCGATGGCACGATGGCCACGCCGTTCGCGTTCGCCCAGCGCACGATCGCCTGCACGTCCTCGACGCTGTCCGGCAGCGCGATCGCCAGCGGCGCGGGCGTCCAGCGGCGCGTCCAGTCGCGGCCGTAGTGCTCCAGCTCGGCGGGATCGGTGAGCAGGCGCAGTCCGGGCAGCGCGGCGCGGAGGGAATCGAGGCGGGTGTCGGGCATGGCGTCGGGGCTTGGTGGCGGAGGCGCGATGGGCGTCGCGGACACGGTTTCGTCCGCAACAGCCGGCGGGGCATGTCGCGCCCCGAAAATAGCATGACGCAGCGCAACAAAATCGCCTTCGTTCTGGCTATAGTCGGTTCTTCTCCATCCCCGCCGGACGCCCACCCGCATGTCGCCCAAGAAGACCTCGTTCCCGAAGCAGGACATCCGCGTGCTGCTGCTGGAGGGCGTCAGCCAGACCGCGGTCGACACCTTCAAGGCCGCCGGCTACAGCCAGATCGACTACCACGCCAAGGCGCTGCCGGAGGACGAGCTGAAGGCGCGCATCGCCGAGGCGCACATCGTCGGCCTGCGCTCGCGCACCCAGCTCACCGCCGAGGTGCTGGCCGAGGCCAAGCGGCTGGTCGCGATCGGCTGCTTCTGCATCGGCACCAACCAGGTGGACCTGGACGCCGCCGAGGTCGCCGGCATCCCGGTGTTCAACGCGCCCTACTCCAACACCCGCAGCGTCGCCGAACTGGTGGTGGCGCAGGCGGTGATGCTGATGCGCGGCATCCCGCAGAAGAACGCCGAATGCCACCGCGGCGGCTGGTCGAAGGCGGCTACCGGCAGCCACGAGGTGCGCGGCAAGACGCTGGGCATCATCGGCTACGGCCACATCGGCACCCAGGTGGGCGTGCTGGCCGAGGCGCTGGGCATGCGCGTGGTCTTCCACGACATCGAAACCAAGCTCTCGCTCGGCAACGCGCGCGCCGCGTCCGGGCTGAACGACCTGCTGGCGCGCGCCGACGTGGTGACCCTGCACGTGCCGGAAACGCCGGCAACGAAGAACATGTTCGGCGCGGCGCAGATCGCGGCGATGAAGCGCGGCGCGCATCTCATCAACGCCTCGCGCGGCACCGTGGTCGATATCGACGCGCTGGCGGCGGCGCTGGACGCCGGCCACGTCGGCGGCGCGGCGGTGGATGTGTTCCCGGTCGAACCCAAGGCCAACGGCGACGAATTCCTGTCGCCGCTGCGCGGCCGCGACAACGTGATCCTCACCCCGCACATCGGCGGCAGCACGCTGGAAGCGCAGGACAACATCGGCGTGGAAGTGGCGGCCAAGCTGGTGCGCTACAGCGACAACGGCAGCACGCTGTCGGCGGTCAACTTCCCGGAAGTGACGCTGCCCGAGCACGAGGGCAGCCTGCGCCTGCTGCATATCCACCGCAACGTGCCGGGCGTGCTGTCAAAAATCAACGAGACCTTCAGCCGCCACGCGCTGAACATCGACGGCCAGTTTTTGCGCACCGACCCGAAGGTGGGCTACGTGGTGATCGACGTCAGCGCCGACGAGGCGCAGGCGAACGCGCTGAAGGACGAGCTGGCGGCGATTCCGGGGACGCTGCGGACGCGCGTGCTTTATTGAAGCGAGGAGTGAGCGGAGAGGAGTGAGGGGTGAGTGAAAGCCGCTCTTCGCCTGTTTTCACTCCTCACTCCTCTCCGCTCACTCCTCGCCCTTCGCCCTTCGCCAGCCACTTCCGCGCCATCCGCCGCACCGACGCGTCCGTCGCCGGATCGGCCGCCAGTTCGTCGATGCGCCGCCAGGCCAGGTCCAGCGATTCCTCGCTGACAGTGTAGGCCTCGTTCTCGCCCGCGTGCACCACGTAGCGCACATCGTAATGCCAGTGCGCGGGCACCGCCTTGTGTTCGGGAATCCAGTGGCGATCCACGTCGAAGATCGCCTCGTCGACGCGCAGCCCGGTCAGCCCGGATTCCTCCTCCGCCTCGCGCAGCGCCGCCAGATACAATTCGCGCTGGCCGTCGGCATGCCCGCCCAGCTGCAGCCACAGGCCCAGCTTGCGATGGTGGGTCAGCAGCGCGCGTTCGCCGCCGCGATCCACCAGCCAGCTCGACGCGGTGAAGTGACCGGCCAGGCGCTCGCGCCGGAACGGATCCTCGGCGTCGGCCAGCAGTTCGCGGAACAGCGCCACCGCCTCCGACTCCTCCGGCCGGCGGCGGGCGTAGTCCAGCAACGCGGCGTCCAGACCTGCCTGCATGCGCAATTCCTCCGCTTGAACATGAATGGGCCGCATTATCCCCCGCCGTGACCCGCGGCGCTTGTGAAACCAAATCGCAACAAGGTAAGGTTCGGCACCGCCCGCGCCGCCCGCCGTCGCGGCCCGACCGTCTTCAATGGGGATACTTCGATGCTTTTTTGGCGCGTCAAACCGCTCGACAAGATTCTTGAAACCGCTGAAAAGAAATCGTTGAAGCGCCAACTCGGGCCAATCCAGCTGACCCTGCTGGGCATCGGTGCGGTGATCGGCACCGGCATCTTCGTGCTGACCGCGGAAGCGGCGCAGAAGTCCGGCCCGGCGATGATGCTCGCCTTCGTGATCGCGGCCGTGGTGTGCGGCCTGGCGGCGCTGGCGTATTCGGAAATCGCCTCGATGATCCCGGTGTCGGGCTCGGCCTACACCTACAGCTACGGCGTGTTCGGCGAGGTGCTGGCCTGGGTGGTCGGCTGGGCGCTGGTACTGGAATACGCGATCGGCGCGACCGCCGTGTGCGTGGGCTGGTCGGGCTACGTCAACGGCCTGCTCAACAGCGGCGTGTTCGGACTGGTCGAACCCGGCACGCTGTCGCTGCCGGCCTGGCTGCAGACCGGCTACTTCTCCGGCGGCGGCTTCAACCTACTGGCCTTCCTGATCGGCATCGGCGTCACCTGGCTGCTGGTGATCGGCACCTCCAAGAGCGCGCGCGTCAACGCGGTGCTGGTGGCGATCAAGATCGTCGCCCTGGTGGCCTTCATCGCGCTGGCCCTGCCGGCGGTGCAGAGCACCAATCTCACCCCGTTCATGCCGGTCGGCTGGGGCAACCCCACCGGCGGCGTCGGCGTGCTCGGCGCGGCGGCCTCGATCTTCTTCGCCTACGTCGGCTTCGACGCGGTCTCCACCGCCGCCGAGGAAACCAAGAACCCGAACCGCAACATCCCGATCGGCCTGATCGGCGCGCTGGCCGTGTGCACGATCTTCTACCTGCTGGTCGGCTACGGCGCGGCCGGTTCGGTCGGCGCGCAGCCGCTGATGGACGCCGCCGGCACCGTGCTCGACCCGGGCACGCCGGCCATGGCCGCCGCCTGCGCGCTGCCGGAGAACGCGCAGGCGCTGGTGTGCAGCAACGAGCCGCTGGCCCACGTGATCCGCGTGCTGGGCTTCCCGAAGATCGGCAACCTGATCGCGCTGGCCGCGGTCGTCGCGCTGCCTTCGGTCATCCTGATGATGATGTTCGGCCAGACCCGCGTGTTCTTCACGATGTCGCGCGACGGCCTGTTGCCGGAAGCGCTGTCGAAGGTCCATTCGCGCTTCCACACCCCGCACGTGATCACCTATCTGACCGGCATCGTGGTGTCGATCTGCGCCGCGCTGTTCCCGGTCGGCAAGCTGGCCGACACCTCCAACTCCGGCACGCTGCTGGCGTTCGCGATGGTGTCCATCGGCGTGCTGGTGCTGCGCAAGACCCAGCCCGACCGCCCGCGTCCGTTCCGCACCCCGCTGGCGTGGATCGTGTGCCCGCTGGCCGTGGCCGGCTGCCTGCTGCTGTTCGTGAACCTCAGCATGACCGCGAAGCTGGTGTTCGCGGCGTGGGCGGTGCTCGGCCTGATCCTGTACCGGGTCTACGGCTACAAGCGCAGCCACCTGGCACGCGAAGCCGCACAGTAACCGCACGCATGCAGGAAGGCCGGCCTCGTCGCCGGCCTTCTGCATTCGGGACGCCCCATTTTCCGGACGCACGACATGAAACAACTGTTCGCCACCAAGCATCCCCACGCCAGCCACGCCGACGCGCAGGGCCTGAGCCTGCAACGCGCGCTCGGCCCGTGGGGGCTGACCGCGCTGGGCATCGGCGCGGTGATCGGCGGCGGCATCTTCGTCATCACCGGCCAGGCCGCGGCCGACCACGCCGGCCCGGCGATCATGCTGTCGTTCGTGCTGGCCGCCATCTGCTGCACCTTCTGCGCGCTGGCCTACGCCGAGTTCGCGGCGATGGTGCCGGTGTCGGGCAGCGCCTACACCTATACCTACGCCACCCTCGGCGAACTGGCCGCGTGGTTCATCGGCTGGATGCTGGTGCTGGAATACGGCGTCTCGGCCTCGGCCGTGGCGGTCAGCTGGACCGGCTACTTCCTCAGCCTGCTCGACCACTTCGGCATCCATCTGCCAACCGCGCTGGTCAGCGCCCCGCTGGACGCCAAGCTGCAGCCGACCGGCGCCATCGCCAACCTGCCGGCGGCGGGCATCGTGCTGCTGCTGACCTGGCTGTGCTACGTCGGCATCCGCAAGTCGTCGGCGATGAACACGGTGATGGTGGCGCTGAAGACCGGCCTGATCCTGCTGGTGATCTTCGCCGGCTGGAAATACGTCGATCCGGCCAACTGGGAGCCCTTCATCCCGGCCAACGTCGGTCCGGGCAAGTACGGCTTCGAAGGCGTGCTGCGCGGCGCGGCGCTGGTGTTCTTCGCCTACATCGGCTTCGAGGCGGTGTCGGTGGCGGCGCAGGAATCGCACAAGCCGCAGCGCGACCTGCCGATCGGCATGCTGCTTTCGCTGGCGATCTGCACCGTGCTGTACATCGCGATGGCGGCGGTGATGACCGGGCTGGTGCCGTACACCCAGCTCGGCACCGACGAACCGGTGGTGACCGCGGTGGCGGCGCATCCGCAGCTCGGCTGGCTGCGCGTGATCGTCGAGATCGGCGCGCTGATCGGCCTGTCCTCGGTAGTGCTGGTGATGATCATCGGCCAGCCGCGCATCTTCATGATCATGGCGAAGGACGGCCTGCTGCCGCCGGTGTTCACCCGCATCCATCCCGAATACCGCACGCCGCACATCAACACGGTCATCACCGGCATCGGCATCGCGGTGCTGGCGGCGCTGTTTCCGCTGGACGTGCTGGGCGAGCTGACCTCGATGGGCACGCTGATCGCCTTCGCCGCGGTCTGCGCCGGCGTGCTGGTCCTGCGCCGCACCCAGCCCGACCTGCCGCGCCCGTTCCGCATCCGCGCCGCGTGGCTGGTGTGCACGGCGGGCATCCTGAGCTGCTTCGCGCTGCTGTCCACGATGACCGCGCACAACTGGTTCCTGATGCTGGTGTGGACGGCGTTCGGCTTCCTGATCTATTTCCTGTACGGCTACCGGCACAGCAAGCTGCGCCGGGCCTGATGTCTTGGCGCCCGGCGGTCGATGCGGCCGCCGGCGCCCCAGCCTCTTCCTCCGAACCGCCATGCACGACCACGAGCGCGCCGCCCGCCAGTCGCTGATCGACCACTGCCGGGCGATGAACGCCAGCGGGCTGTCGCTGAACAAGTCCGGCAACGCCAGCCTGCGCTGGGGCGAAGGCCTGCTGATCACGCCCACCGGCCGCGCCTACGACCGCCTGCTGCCGGAGGACATCGTCTATCTGGAGCTCGACGGCAGCTGCCCGCCCGGCCAGTTGCTCCCGTCCAGCGAGTGGCGCTTCCACTGCGACATCCTGCACGCCTTCCCCGCCACCAATGCGGTGGTGCACGTGCATTCCACCCATGCCACCGCGCTGGCCTGCCTGGGCGAAGGCATCCCCGCCTTCCATTACATGGTCGCGGTGGCCGGCGGCGACCGCATTCCCTGCGCGGGCTACGCCACCTTCGGCACCCGCGAGCTCTCCGACAACGTGCTGCGCGCGCTGGAAGGCGGCCTGCGCGCCTGCCTGATGGCGAATCACGGCCAGGTGACCACCGGCAAGACGCTTTCGGACGCCTACGCGCTGGCCGAGGAAGTGGAGAACCTCGCCCGGCAATACATGCTGGCGCGCACGCTGGGCCCGACCCGCAACCTGCCGCCGGAGGAAATGGCCGTGGTGCTGGAGAAGTTCAAGCACTACGGGCAGCAGCGCAAGCCTGAACAGACGTGATCGCAGCGGGCGCAATCGTCATTTAGAAAGCCGGCCCGCAGTCGCTACACTGCGCGCATGAACACCCCCGCCTTCGACCACAACCTGTACGCCGGCTGCGCCGCGCAGATCATCAGCCACACCCGCGAACTGGCCGCCAAGGGCTTCACCCCCGCCACCGCCGGCAATTTCTCGATCCGGATGGACGCCGATCACGCCGCCATCACCATTTCCGGCAAGGACAAGGGCCGCCTGACCGAAGCCGACATCATGGTGGTGGACATGGCCAACACCCCCGTCGCCACCCACCATCGCCCGTCCGCCGAGGCGGCGCTGCATACCCACCTCTACCGCCGCTATCCCGACGTCGGCGCGGTGCTGCACACCCATTCGCCGACCCAGACCATCGCCGGGCTGCTGTACGCCGACCAGGGCCGCGTGCGCCTGCGCGACTACGAGCTGTTCAAGGCCCTGCGCGGCCGTACCACCCACGAAACCGAAGTGGACCTGCCGGTGGTGCCCAATTCGCAGGACATGGACGAGCTCACCGCCAGCGTCGATGCCGCGCTGGATGCGGCCAACAACTGGGGCTACCTGATCGCCGGCCACGGCCTGTACGCCTGGGGCCGCGACATCAGCGAAGCGCGCCGGCACTTGGACGCGTTCGAATTCATGCTCGGCTGCGAGCTGGAACTGCGCCGCTTGGGCGCACGCTGAGGATCGCCGATGAGCCGTCTCCGCATCTTCGACCACGACGCGCCCGACGCGCCGCTGCTGGCCACCGCCGACCATACCGCCATCGCCGCCGAACTCGGCAAGATCGGCGTCGCCTTCGAACAGTGGGAAGCCGCGCAGCCGGTGAAACCCGGCGATCCGCCGGAGGCGATCATGGCCGCCTACCGCACCGACATCGACCGGCTGGTCGAGGCCAACGGTTTCCGCAGCGTGGACGTGGTCAGCATCGCGCCGGACAACCCGAGCCGCGAGGCGATGCGCGCCAAGTTCCTCGACGAGCACGCGCACAAGGAAGACGAGGTGCGCTTCTTCGTCGCCGGCTCCGGCCTGTTCTCGCTGCACGTCGGCGGGAAGGTGTACGAGGTGCTGTGCGAGGCCGGCGATCTCATTGCCGTGCCCGACGGCACCACGCACTGGTTCGACATGGGGCCGGAGCCGAGCTTCGTCGCGATCCGCTTCTTCACCGAGCCGGACGGCTGGGTCGGCCATTTCACCGGCAGCGACATCGCGCAGCGGTTCCCGCGTTACGAGGCCGGGCAAGCCGGCTGACCGGACGCCGTCATCCCCGCGAAGGCGGGGATCCAGCGTCTTTGGATTTCCACGAGTACACGAAAGACACGGGACTCCCGCCTGCGCGGGAGCGACGAGCGAATGCAGAAGACCACCATCCTCACCGACATCGAAGGCACCACCAGCAGCATCTCCTTCGTCAAGGACGTGCTGTTCCCCTACGCGCGCGCCAAGCTGCCGGACTTCGTGCGCCGGCACGGCCACGAGCCGGACGTGCGCCGCTGGCTGGACGCGGTGGCGATCGAAATCTCCGCCAGCGCCTGCCAGGACGCGGTGATCGTGGAGACGCTGCAGGGCTGGATCGACGAAGACCGCAAGCACACCGCGCTCAAGGCATTGCAGGGCATGGTCTGGGACGCCGGCTACCGCGACGGCGACTTCACCGCGCCGCTGTATCCGGACGTCGCGCCCGCGCTGCGCGATTGGCATGCGGCCGGGCATCCGTTGGCGGTGTATTCCTCCGGCTCGGTGCCGGCGCAGAAGCTGCTGTTCGCGCATACCGACGACGGCGACCTGACGCCGCTGTTCTCCGGCTTCTTCGATACCGAAGTCGGCGGCAAGCGCGAGGCCGGCAGCTACCGCGCCATCGCCGACCGGCTCGGGACTTCGCCCGGCGACATCCTGTTCCTGTCCGACGTGGTGGCCGAACTCGACGCCGCACGCGAGGCTGGGCTGCGCACCGCACTGCTCGACCGCCGCGAGGACTACCCGCAGCCGCGCACCGGCGCTGCCGCCAACGGTCACATGCGCGTCGAATCGTTCGCCGACATCGACGTCGCCGCGTGAGCGCGCACGCGGGCCGCCGCGCCACGATCTGCGGCCTGCTGGCGATCCTGCTGTGGGCCTCGCTGGCGCTGCTGACCACGCTGACCGCCGGCCTGCCGCCGTTCCAGGTGCTGGCGACGGTGTTCGGCATCGCCGGCCTGCTCGGCATCGCCTACGCCGCATCGCGCGGCAAGGCCGGCTGGCGCGCGCTGAAGCAGCCGTTCTCCGCGCTGGCGCTGACCACCGCCGCGCTGTTCGGCTACCACGCGTTGTACTTCATCGCGCTCAAGCGCGCGCCGGCGCTGGAAGCCAACCTGCTCAACTACCTGTGGCCGCTGCTGATCGTGGTGTTCGCCGGCTTCCTGCCCGGCGTGCGCGTGCGCGGCGGACAGTGGCTCGGCACCCTGCTGGGGCTGGTCGCCGCGGTCGTGCTGGTGACGCGCGGCAGCGGCTTTTCGATCCGCAGCGATTACCTGCCCGGCTACGCCGCCGCGCTGGGCGCCGCTGTCACCTGGGCCGCGTACTCCGTGCTCAACCGCCGCCATGCGGAGGTGCCCAGCGCCGCGCTCGCCCTGCCCTGCGTGCTGGTGTCGATCTTCGGCGCGCTCGCCCACTGCCTGACGGAAACGCACGTCGCGCCCGACGCGTCGCAATGGCTGGCCCTGGCCGGCATGGCGCTCGGCCCAACCGGTGCCGCCTTCCTGCTCTGGGACATCGGCACCAAGCGTGGCGACATCGCCCTGCTCGGCAGCCTGTCCTACCTCGCGCCGCTGCTGTCCACGCTGCTGCTGGTCATTGCGGGGAAAGCGGAGCCGCACATCTCGCAGGGCATCGCCATCGCGCTGCTTCTGCTGGGCGCGTGGCTGAGCGTGCGCAAGCCGCGCTGAGTCCTATCGCTTTTCCAGCAGCCCGGCGCGCGCCAGCGCATCGATCAGCGGCTGCCGGTTGTCGGCGGGATCGCGCGGCCAGCCGACGATGCGCTCGACCACCTTGCCGTCGCGGACGATGAAGAAGCCCGGCATCGGCCAATCGGCGGGCAATTGCGGCCATTCCTCGCTGGCGTGGATCAGCTCCGCCTGCGCCGCCGGGAAACGCCTGTTCCAGTCGCGGACGGCATCCAGATCCTCGCGTCCCGGCGGCAGCATCAGCCAATGCGCATGCGCGGCGAACACCGGCCCCAACAGCGGATCGCGGCCGATGTCCTCGGCGGCATCCGCGGAAAAATGGCAGCCGGCGGTGACGAGGATGGTCGTGCCCCGCGTATCGAGCAGCGTACGGGTCAAGGTCGCGCCGTCCGCGCTTGAACGCCAGACCGTCGGCCCGGATGCATGCGTACCGAAGGCGTTCACGATGGCCGGCATCATGGGCAATCCCGCCTGCGGATGCGCGGCGGCGTGGCGCGCGGCTTCGTCGAAACGCCGCGCCAGCAACAGGGCATCGTAGATCTGCCGCAAATCGTCGGGCTGGGCGATGCCGCGCCGCTGCATCTCCGCGACGACGGCGCGGCGCGCATCCAGGTCGCCTTCCGGCAGCAGGTCGAGCGCGCGCAGGAGATGGATCAGCTCGCGCTCGGGCAGCGCCCGCAGCGCATCCGGCTGGCGCGGCAGATCGCCGACCAGCGCAGCGATACGCTCTTGCAGCGCCTGCACATCCCCGCCTTCGGCACGCTGCATGCGATACAGCGCATCGAACCCGGTTTCGATACGTCCCGGCGCATCGGCATGGCCGCGCCATGTCGGCGGGCCGAACGGATGGCGGGACCGCACCATCTTCGCGTAGTCGGCGGCGTCGAACAGCGCCAGCACCCGCTCTATCTCGGGGGGCGTCAGTTCGGTCGCCAGATCGCGGGTATCGAATCCGACCAGTCCCTTGCTGCCGAACCGCAGGCTGGACAGGAAGCGTGCGCGCGCCAGCGGCGGCAGCGGATCGAACGGCGTGGCGCGGTCCGCATGCGTCGCGAGGTACGCGTCCAATGCCGCCTGCGAACGCAGCGGCAGCTGCGCCGAATCGGCGGCTTCCGACTCCAGCAGCCGGTACGTCGTGTTCGCACGCACCTCGCCGCGCCAGCGATCGAACGCGCGCACTTCGACGCGATGCTCGCCGGCCGCCAGCTTCGTCGGCAGCGCGCCGCGCCACAGATGCGTTGATGTTTCCGCTTCCGGCGAGCGGTCGAAGCCGCGCAGCGCTTCGGCCTCGTCGTCGCGCCGGTTCTCCGCCATGAGGTTCGGGTCGGGCTGCAGCACCTTCTTCATCGGCATCCAGTCGCCGCCGTCGACGCGGAACTCGACGCGGGTGTCGTCGTCGCCCATGTAGACGTTGGCGAACACGCCCCAGGCCGGGTACGCGCCGCGCCGCAGCACCTTCGGCGCGTGCAGGCCGATCTGGCTGTCGGCGGCGTCGCGGGCGTTGTGCCAGGCCAATGCGTAATCGCCGCCGCGCTTCACGGTCAACACCGCGTAGCCGTTCGGCGTGCCGTCGGGCATGGTGGCGTCGGGGATGCCGTCGGCGTCCTTCGCGCCCGACCAGTACGCGCCGCAGGCCGCGCCGACGTTGTATTCGTGCAGCGGCGCCTCGCCCTGCCAGCCGCTGGCCGCGCCGTGGAAGACGTGCTGCTGGGTGTGGCTGTGCGCGCTCAGCACCAGCACGTGCGGGAAGTCCTTGAGCAGCGCGAACAGGCGCGTGCGGTCGGCGTGGCGGAAAGTTTCGCGGCCATCCTTGTCGAACAGCGGGATGTGCATCGCCAGCACCAACAACCTGTCCTTCGGCAAGGTCGGCAGCCAGCGTTCGAGGAAGGCGAACTGCTCCGCGCGCAGGCCGCCGACGTAGGCCGGCTTTTGCCCCGGCAGCACGACCACGTCGTCGAACACCACGAAGTTGGCCAGCGCGGTTTCGCGCGCGCGGGTGTCCGGGCCGATGGCGCGGTGGAAGGCGCTGAGCGACGCTTCGTCGCTGGCCGCGCCCGCGTCCACGTCGTGGTTGCCGGGCGCGTACAGCCACGGCACGCCGAGCGTTTCGGTGGTGCGCTTCACCGCCGGCAACAGCGCCGGCGTGTCGTCGACCAGATCGCCCAGGGTGATGCCGAGGCGGGCCGCATGCCGTCCTTGCAGGGGCTGCACGATGTCGCGGCGGAAGTAATCGACGTCGTCGTCCGACTTCACCTGCGGATCGCCGAACACCAGCACCTGCGCCGCATCGCCCTCGACGCCGCGGGCGACGCGCCGATAGGCGATGCAGCCTGCGCCCTGCCCGCCCTGCGCGCGCGGCAGCGCCAGCGGCGCCTCCACATCGACCGGGACGCATTCCGGCGCGTCCGCCCATGCGGGCAGCGCGGCGGACAGGAGGACGGCGAGGATCAGGAATCTGCGCATCGCACGATTATGGCGCACGGGCGGCGGGCCGATGGCTGCGCCGGCAACGGCTGCTCTAGAATCGGCGACATGGGGATGTCGATGCGAAAACGGGGCGATCGCCGCTCATGGCGGTTGCTGGCCGGCTGGCTGCTGGCGCTGGCCGCCTGCCTGTGCATCGCGTTGCCCGCGTTCGCCGCCGACGCGCCGCTGCGGCTGGAGGCCGGCGAATCGAGCTTCGCGCTGACCGGCGCGATCCGCTACTGGCACGACGCGGACGCCAAGGCCGGCCCGGAACAGGCGTTCGCGCGCGCGCAGGGCGACGGCTTCGCGCCGCTGCCGGACGGCAACCCGGCGTTCGGCTTCAAGACCGGCGCGTACTGGTTCCACCTGCCGATCGAGAACCGGCAGCGCGACGAGCCGCTGTGGATCCTGGTGCAGGAATACGCGCTGAGCGACAACCTCGACCTGTACCTGCGCTATCCCGACGGCCGCGTCGAGCACACCGCCGGCGGCGACCACGTGCCGTTCGCCGACCGCTACATCCGCTACCGACATCCCAACTTCCGCCTCGACCTGCCGGCCGGCCAGCGCGTGGAGCTGCTGCTGCGGGTGCGCAGCGAGAGTTCGATGCAGGTGCCGCTGATGCTGTACACGCCCAAGGCCTTCGCCGAGCTGATGCGCGACGCGCAGTTCTCCAACGGCCTGTACTACGGCATCGTGCTGGCGCTGCTCTGCTACAACCTGGTGCTGTGGCTGATGCTGCGCGATGCCAGCTACTTCTGGTACCTGCTGCACACCGGCGCGTTCGGGCTGGTGCTGTTCACCCTCAACGGCTACGGCTTCGAATACCTGTGGCCGACCTCGGCGTGGCTGGCCGACGCCTCGATTCCTCTCTCGATTTGCCTGGCGCTGATCGGCATGCAGCTGTTCGCGCGCAGCTTCCTCGACCTGCGTACGCGCTGGCGGACCGGCGATATGGTCTGCCTTGCCGTGGTCGCGTTCTTCGCCCTGCTGGGCGTCGCCTCGACCTGGCTGCCGTACAGCGTCGCCACGCCGATCGCCTCGCGCGCGGTGCTGCTGGGCGTGGCCTGGATCATCGTCGCCACCGTGGTGATGCTGAGGCGCGGCTACCTGCCGGCACGGCTGTTCCTGATCGCCTGGGCGCTGTTCCTGACCGGCACCGCCGCCTTCACCCTGCTGGCGTTCGGGCTGGTGCCGCAGAACTTCTGGACCCAGAACGGCGTGCAGGTGGGCTCGGCGATGGAACTGCTGCTGCTCTCGCTGGCGCTGGGCCGGCGCTATGCCAGCCTGCGCGAGGAGAACGTCCGCATTGTGCAGGAAACCAACGAGAAGCTGGAGCGCGGGCTGGTCGACCGCACCCGCGAGCTGCGCACCACGATGGCGAAGCTGGGCGAGGCCAACGTCAAGCTGCGCGAATACAGCCGGCGCGACCCATTGACCGGCGCGTACAACCGTCGTCACTTCCGCGAGGCGTTCGGACAGATGCTGGAGGCGCGCGGGGAGCACGCGCGGCCGGCCATGCTGGCGATGCTGCTGCTCGACCTCGACCACTTCAAGCGCATCAACGACCGCTACGGCCATCCGGCCGGCGACGCCTGCCTGATCCATGCGGCGCGCTGCATCGAGGCGGTCGCGCGCCCGCATGCCGGATTGGTCGCGCGCTTCGGCGGCGAGGAGTTCGTGGTGGTGCTGGCCTGCGCCGACGCGCAGGAAGCATTGCAGTTCGCCGAGGCGATCCGCCTGCGCATCCACCAGACGCCGGTGTCGCACGAAGGGCATGCCATCCACCTGAGCGCCAGCATCGGCATCCACACCGTGCCGGCCGGGCGCGAAGCCGCGCAGGAAGACATCATCCGCATCGCCGACGAGGCGCTGTACCGCGCCAAGGACGACGGCCGCAACTGCGTGCGGCATTCGATCGCGACGGCCTGAGCCGAGCGCCTGCGCATCAGATCGTCGTTCCCGCGAAGGCAGACCGCTTCTGACAGACGCGTGGCTGTCCAATCCAGCTTTCTGCTTGAACCTGCTCATCGCAAGAACTGGATTCCCGCCTTCGCGGGAATGACGACAGTGCGAGCCGACTAGCTGCGGCGCAGTTGCAGGACGCGCCGAGCGTCTTCCAGCGACAGCCCGCGCGCGCGCAGCAGCACGGTCAGGTGGTAGAGCAGATCGGCGGCCTCACCCAGCAGCGCGGCATCGTCCTGCGCCACCGCCGCCAGCGCGGTTTCCACGCCCTCCTCGCCCACCTTCTGGGCGATGCGGCGGACGCCGGCCTCGAACAGCTTCGTGGTGTAGCTGCCTTCGGGGCGCTCGCGCTCGCGCTGCGCGATCAATGCGTCGAGTTCCGCCAGCCCGTCGCCCGGCGCGGAGGGGAAACAGCTCGCGCGCTGCAGATGGCAGGTCGGCCCGCGCGGATGCGCGCGCACCAGCAGCGCGTCGGCGTCGCAGTCGGCGTCGATGGAAACAAGTTCCAGCACGTGGCCGGAACTTTCGCCCTTCGTCCACAGCCGGCCCTTGCTGCGGCTGAAGAAGGTGACGTGGCCGCTGCGCAGCGTGGCGGCCAGCGCCTCGCGGTCCATGTAGCCCAGCATCAGCACGCGCAGCGTGTCCGCGTCCTGCACGATGGCCGGCAGCAGGCCGCCCTGCTTGTCCCAGGCCAATGCGTCGATGTCGATGGTCACAGCCGCACCTCGATGCCCTGCCCGCGCAGGAAACGCTTGAGTTCCGGAATCGCGATCGCGCCGGAGTGGAACACGCTGGCTGCCAGCGTTGCGTCCACGTCGGCGTCGCGGAAGGCGTCGGCGAAATGCTCCGGCATGCCCGCGCCCCCCGAAGCCACCAGCGGCACTTCGCAGACCGCACGCACCGCGCGCAGCTGCTCGATGTCGTAGCCGCCGCGCACGCCGTCGCTGCCCATGCAGTTGAGCACGATCTCGCCCGCGCCCAGTCGCTGCGCGTCCACGACCCAGTCCAGCGTGCGCTTGCCGGGCGCGCGCATCGCATCGGGCGTGCCGGTATGCGTGCGCACGTGCCACTCGCCGTCCGCCTCGCGCACGGAATCGATGCCGACCACCACGCACTGCACGCCGAAGGCGTCGGCCAACTCCGCGACCAGCGCCGGCCGCTCCAGCGCCGGCGTGTTGACCGACACCTTGTCCGCCCCCGCGCGCAGCACCGCGCGCGCATCCTCCACACAGCGAATGCCGCCGGCCACGCAGAAGGGGATGTCGATGACGCGGGCCACTCGCTCCACCCAGCCACGCTCCACGCTGCGCCCCTGCGGGCTTGCGGCGATGTCGTAGAACACCAGCTCGTCCGCGCCGGCGTCGCGGTAGCGCATCGCCAGTTCGACGATGTCGCCCATGTCCACGTGGTCGCGGAAGCGCACGCCCTTGACCACACGCCCGTCGCGCACGTCCAGGCAGGGCACGATGCGGCGGCTCAGCATGCCAGCGCCTCGCGCAGGTCGATGCGGCCTTCCAGCAGCGCCTTGCCCAGCACCGCACCCGCGCAGCCGGCGTCGCGCGCGGCCCGGATGTCGGCCACGTCGCGGATGCCGCCGCTGGCCTGCAAGCGAACCTCCGGGCAATCGCCGCACAGCTGGCGATACAGCAGCAGATTCGGGCCGGCCAGCATGCCGTCGCGGGCGATGTCGGTGCACAGCAGATTCCGCAATCCGGCGTCCGCATACCGCGACGCCAGCGCGTGCAGCGTTTCCTTCGCCGCCTGCGTCCAGCCGTGCACCGGCAGGCGCCAGACGCCGTCCGCGTCCTGCCGCGTGTCCAGCGCGAGGGTCAGCGCCTCGCCGCCGAAATCCGCCAGCCAGCCCGCCACGATGTCCGGCTCGCGCACCGCCAGCGAGCCGACCACGACGCGCGATGCGCCGGCATCGAGCAACGCCGCCACGTCCCCGCGCGAGCGCACGCCGCCGCCGGTCTGCACGCGCAATCCGGTCCGGGCCATGATGTCGCGCAGCAGCGGCAGCAGCGTGTAGCCGCCCGCCCTCGCCGCATCCAGATCGACCAGGTGCAGCCACGTCGCGCCGGCCTCCGCGTAGCGCTCCGCGAAGGCCAGCGGATCGTCGCCGTAGCGGGTCTCGTCGGCGTAGTCGCCCTGGCGCAGGCGCACCACCTTGCCGCCGCGCACGTCGATGGCGGGATAGACGGCGAAGCTCATGGCGAGGGTTCCCAAGCGAGGAAATTGGCGAGCAGCCGCGCGCCGGCTGCGGACGAACGCTCAGGATGGAACTGCGCACCGCCGACGTTGCCCCGCTGCACCATCGCCGCGAAGCGCTCGCCGTGCGTGCAGGCGGCGATGCAATCGTCCGTCACCGGCGCGGCGTAACCGTGCACGAAGTAGGCGCTGGTTTCAGCGTCGATGCCGTCCAGCAGCGGCGAAGCGCCGATCGTTTCCAGCGTGTTCCAGCCCATGTGCGGCACCCGCAATCCGGGCACGCCGCGCAGCTTGCGCACGCGACCCGGCAGCAGGCCGAGGCAGGCCACGTCGCCCTCCTCGGACGCATCGAACAACAGCTGCATGCCGAGGCAGATGCCCAGCAGCGGCACGCGCAAGGCGGGCAGCGCCTCGGCGAAGCCGCGCTCGCGCAGCAGGGCCATCGCCGGCGCCGCCGCGCCCACACCGGGCAGGACGATCCTCTGCGCATCGCCCAGGCCGGCAGCATCGCGCACGATGGCCGGCGTCGCGCCAAGGCGCTCCAGCGCGTAGCAGACCGAGCCGAAATTCGCCCCGCCCGCGTCGATGACGGCAACGCGGCTCACAGCGTGCCCTTGGTCGATGGCAGCTCCGCGCCCTCGCGCCGGATCGCCTGCCGCAGCGCGCGCGCCAGCGCCTTGAAGCAGGCTTCGATCTGGTGGTGGTCGTTCTCGCCCTGCACCTTCAGGTTGAGGTTCAGGCCGGCCGCATCGCAGAGCGAACGGAAGAAATGCGGCACCAGTTCGGTCGGCAGATCGCCCACGCGCTCGCGCCGGAACGCGCCGTCGAACACGAAGTAAGGCCGCCCGCTGAAATCCAGCGCCGCGCTGGCCAGCGCCTCGTCCATCGGCAGGGTGAAGCCGTAGCGGCCGATGCCGCGCTTGTCGCCCAGCGCCTCGCGCAGCGCCTGCCCCAGCGCGAGGCCGGTGTCCTCGACGGTGTGGTGCTCGTCAATGTGCAGGTCGCCGTCGGCACGGATCGCCAGCGCGAACCCGCCGTGCTTGCCGATCTGCTCCAGCATGTGGTCGAAGAACGGCAGGCCGGTGGACACCTGCGGCTCGGCGACGCGGTCCAGGTCGATGTCGACGCGGATCTTCGTTTCCTTCGTATCGCGCCGCACGCTCGCACGGCGCGGCGCATCGGCCAGCTCATGCGCGATGCCGGCCCAGTCCCACTCGCCGCCGAACTGCGCGGTGGCGAGCTGGAAACCGCGGATGCGCAGGTTGCGCGCGAACTCGATGTCGGTCGGCCGGTCGCCGACCATCGCCGAACGCGACCAGTCGATGCCGCGATCCTGCAGGTACGGCAGCATCATGCCGACGCCCGGCTTGCGCGTGGACTTGCCCTCGTGCGGCAGGCTGGCGTCGATCAGCACGTCGCGGAACGCGATGCCCTGGCTCTCGAACACCTGCATCATCAGCGCGTGCGGGCCGTCGAAGCTGGCCTGCGGATAGGCCGCGCCGCCCAAGCCGTCCTGGTTGCTGACGATGACGAACTCGTAGCCGGCGTCGCGCAGCTTCAGCAGCGCGGGAATGACGCCGCGCACGAAGCGGAGCTTTTCGTAGGCGTCGATCTGGAAGTCGTCCGGCTCCTCGATCAGGGTGCCGTCGCGATCCACGAACAGGACGGGGCGCAGGCTCATGCCGCCGCCTCCACGCGCGCCACGCCGAGTGCGGCCAGCACGCGCCGGCATTCCTCCGCGCTGCCGACGCTGATGCGCAGTGCGTCGTCGAGCTGCGGCATCGCGCGCATGTCGCGCACCACCACGCCGGCCGCCAGCAGCGCCGCGAAGGCGGCGTCGGCATCGGCGAAACGCGCCAGCAGGAAATTGCCGGCGGAGGGATAGACGCGCTTCACGCCGGGCGATGCGCGCAGCCCGTCGGCCAGCCGCGCGCGCGCCTCGCGCACCGCTGCCATGCGGCTGCAGGTCAGCGCCAGCGCGTGCGGCGCCAACGCCGCCAGCGCCGCTTCGACCACTGGCTGCGGCAGCGGATACGGCGCCTGGCAGCGGCGCAGCGCCTCGATCAAGGCCGGTGCGGCCAGCACGCAGCCCACCCGCGCCGCCGCCAGCGCATGCGCCTTGGACAGCGTGCGCAACACGGCGATGTTGTCGTGGTCGGCCAGCAGCGCCGTGGCGGAAGGCGCATCGGCGTATTCGACGTAGGCTTCGTCCACGATCACCAGACAGCGCCCGCGCAGGCGCTCCGCCAGCGCGGCGATGTCGGGAAGCCGAAGCAGTTCGCCGGACGGATTGCCGGGCGAGCACAGGAACAGCAGCGACGCATCCTGCCCTTCTCCGGCACGCCCCAGCGCGGCATCGCCCATCGCCCGGAGATCGGCGCACAGGCCGGCATCGCCATCGCGCAGCGGCACCCCGACGATGGCCGCGCCGTGCAGGCGCGCGCACACCGCGTACATGCCGAACACCGGCGGCGCGACCACGATGCGTCCCCGCCCCGGCGCGCAGAACGCGCGCACCAGCAGGTCGATGCCTTCGTCGCTGCCGCGCCCGACCAGCAGTTGCGCCGGTGCGACGCCGTACAGCTGCGCCAGCCGCGCGCACAGCGCCTCCGGCTGCGGCTGCGGATAGCGGCGCAGGCGGCCCTCCGCGTCGGCGGGATTGGCCCAGGCCGACTCGTTGGCGTTGAGCCAGACCGATCCCGTCAGCGCCTCGCTGCGCGCCGACTTGTAGCCGCCGAAATCGCGTAGGTCATCGCGCAGCAACGCTCGCACGGTCGCGCTCATGCCGCCCGCTCCAGCCGCAGCTCCACCGCGCGCGCATGCGCCTGCAATCCTTCGGCATGCGCCAGCACGGCCGCGCAGGGGCCGGTCGCGCGGATGCCGGCGTCCGTCGCCTCCTGCACGGTGATCGCCTTCTGGAAGCTCGCCACCGACAGCCCGCTCCACGCGCGCGCCGCGCCGCCGGTGGGCAGCACGTGGTTGCCGCCGCTGCAATAGTCGCCCAGCGCTTCCGGCGTCCAGTCGCCGAGGAAGATGCTGCCGGCGTTGCCGATGCGCTCCAGCCAGGCGCGCGGCTCGCGCACGGCCAGGATCAGGTGTTCCGGCGCGTAGGCGTCGCTGATCGCGATGGCCTGTTCGATGTCGCGCACCAGCACCAGGCGCGAAGCCTCCAACGCGCGTCGGGCGATGTCGGCGCGCGGCAGCCGCGCGAGCTGCGCATCGACTTCCAGCGCGACCGCCTCCAGCAGCGCCGCGCTGTCGGTCAGCAGCAACACCTGTGAATCCGGGCCGTGCTCGGCCTGTGACAGCAGATCGGCGGCGACGAACGCGGCGTTCGCGCCTCTATCTGCGATTACCAGCACCTCCGACGGCCCGGCCGGCATGTCGATGGCGATGCCGCCGGGGCGCTGCGCGGCCTGCCGCTTGGCTTCATCGACCCAGGCGTTGCCGGGGCCGAACAGCTTGTCGCAGCGCGGGACGCGCGCCGTGCCCTGCGCCATCGCCGCGATCGCCTGCGCGCCGCCGAGCTTGAACACGCGCACGCCTGGCGCCTGCCGCGCCGCCAGCAATACGGCGGGGTCGGCGCTGCCGTCCTTGCGCGGCGGCGTGCACAGGGTCACGTCGCGGCATCCGGCCAGTCGCGCGGGGATGCACAACATCAGCGCGGTGGAAGGCAGCGGCGCGCTGCCCGCGGGCACGTACAGGCCGACGCGCGGGATCGGACGTTGCACACGCCGGCACAGCAGGCCGGGCGCGGTTTCCACTTCGTACGGTCGCGCGATGCCGGCGCGGTGGAAGGCTTCGATGCGCGACGCCGCTTCGGCGATGGCGGCCTGCACGTTCGCCGGCACCTGTTCGCGTGCGCGGGCGAACTCGTCTTCGCCCACCTCGAAATCGTCCAGCGTCACGCCGTCGAACTTCGCGGTGAACTCGCGCAGGGCCGCGTCGCCGCGCGTCGCCACGTCGTCGAAGATCGCCTGCACGCCCGCGCGCAGCGCATCCGACACCGCCTGCACCGGGCGCTGCAGCACGGCGGCGCGCGCGCCCTCGTCCAGCGCGTTCCAGTCGATGCGCTTCATGCCAGCATCCGCTCCACCGGCAGCACCATCAGCCCGCGCGCGCCGGCACGCTTGAGATCTTCCAGCCGCTGCCAGGTCATCGCACCGTGGCAGAGCGCCTGCAAGGCCAGCGTGTCCGCACCGTCGATGGCGCACATGGTCGGCGGCTCCGCATCGGGCAGCAGTTGCAATACCTGTGGCAGCGCGTCGCGCCGGGTCTGGAACAGCAGCAGCTTGCTGTCGCGGATGCGCAGCACGCCGTCCATCCGCCGCAGCAGCAGATCGGCCAGTTCGGCGCGCACGTCGCCGAACGGCTGCACCGGGCCGGCCAGCACCGCCTCGCTGCGCATGACGTCGAGCACCGGCTTGAGCTGGTTGGCGGCCAGGGTGGCGCCGCTGGACACCAGATCGCAGATGGCGTCGGCCTGGCCGAGGCGCGGCGCGATCTCCACCGAACCGTTCAGCACCACGATGTCGGCCTCGACCCGCTGTTCGCGCAGCCAGGCGCGGAGCTGGTTGGGATAGGTGGTGGCGACGCGCTTGCCCGCGAGTTGCTGCGGCCCCTGCCAATCCCAGCCGTCGGGCACGGCCACGGCCAGGCGACAGCCGCCGAAGCCGAGCGCGCGCCATTCGCGGAACACGGCGGGCTTGCCGGTCTCGCTGCGCTCGCCGGCCTGTTCGGCCAGCACGTTGCGGCCGACGATGCCGAGGTCGCAGACGCCGTCGGCGATCAGGCCGGGGATGTCGTCGTCGCGCACCAGCAGCAGATCCACCGGCAGCGATTCGCCGTAGCAGAACAGCCGGTCGCGGCTTTCGCGCCAGCTCAGCCCGGCGGACGCCAGCAGCGCGCGCGCCGGCTCGCTCAGGCGGCCGGATTTCTGGATGGCGATGCGCAGGCGGTCGCGCACCGCCGGATTGGCGGCAGGGCTCATGGCGGTTGCTTCAGTGGGAGTCGTTGACGAGGCCGAGCCGCTCGGCGGCGGCGCGGTAACCGCCCGCGCCGCGTTCCAGGCAGCGCGCGACGCGGCCGATGGTGGTCACGCTGACCTTGGTGCGGTCGTGGATTTCGCGGTACGGGGCGCCGCGCAGCAGCTCCGGCACCACCCGCCAGCGGTCGCCCATGGCTTCCAGTTCGGCGGGGGTGCAGAGGTCTTCGAGGAAGGCGCGCACTTCATCCGCGTCTTTCAGGGAGGCGAGCACGTAGGCCAGCGCATCGATGGCGATGGCGGCGTCGTACTTCGGCAGGGGTTCTGGGCGCTGCTTCATGCGGTCGGTTGCAGGTGTGTGCGATTAAATCATCTAGTTAATGTATTAACGCGCTACTACATTAATGCAAAGAAAAAGGCGCGTCAACCGCGCCCTGCTTCACTGCAAACAATCGGCCAGCCGCCATGCCATCCGGCCCGGGAACGCCCGGACCGGATCGACGTGGCCATCGTCAGCCGGCGCGTACGGCAGCGAGGATGCTGCCGTCGGCCACCATCGCCACCGCCGCCGCCACTTCGCCATCCAGCGCGCGGTCGCGGTCCAGATACGGAATGCGCGCGCGGATCGCCGCGTGCGCGGCCGCCACCGCCCTGCCCGGCCGGAACTCGGCGGCCTGCGCCAGCTGCGCGCGCAGGGCGTCGACTTCCTCCAGGAAACCAGCGCGTTCCGCCGCGTCAGGCAACGGCCCGCCCGTCACCTTGGCGGCAAACGCCTCGGCATCGGCGCGATCCGCCAGCTCGCGCGCCGCGTTGATCATGTCGCGGCGCAGGTCCAGCGCCTGCGCGGCGGTGAACAGCTCCAGCCCCAGCACCTTGCCGAGGTCGTTCGCCATCGCCAGCACGTGCCGCGCCTCGTTGGCGCCCATCGACACGTGGTCCTCGGCGTTGGCGGAAGTCGGCACCGAGTACACGGACGCCGGCATCGCGCGGCTGGCGAGGTCGTTGACGATGGCCGCCGCGGTGTACTGCACGATCATGTGGCCGGATTCGGTGCCGTCCTCGTTGCCGATCAGGAAGGCCGGCAGGCCGTCGTTGGTGGCGGGATCGACCAGCTTGTTGAGACGGCGTTCGCTGATCGAGGCCAGCACCGGGATCGCCGCCTTCAGATAGCTCATCGCCAGCGCCAGCGGCATGCCGTGGAAATGGCCGGCGGAAATGACCTGCTCCTCCACGTGCGCGGCGTCGGCCTTGTCCGGGAACACCAGCGGGTTGTCGGTGACCGCATTGAGTTCGACGTCGAGCACGCGCTTGGCCTGTTCCAGCGCATCGCGCACCGCGCCATGCACCTGCGGGATGCAGCGCAGCGAATAGCTGTCCTGCGGCTGGTGCTTCTTGCCGCCGCGGAACGGCAGGAAGCGCCGGTAGAACTTCTCGCGGCCGTGGCGCTGCGAGAACGGCACCCAGTCCCAGCCGATGTCGAAGCCCAGCGCCTGCGACGCCGGCGTGTCCCAGCTGGTCGGCAGCCATTGGCGGAACTTCGGCACCAGGTGATAGGCGATGTCGGACAGCGTGGAGCCGTCCAGCAAACGCAGCAGGTTGGCCGCCGTCTTCACCTGCCCCGGATGCGGACGCAGCGCGTGCACCTCCGGCGCGAACGCGCCGAGGCGGCCGGCGAAGGCATCGATGGTCATCGCCGCGGCGAGGTCGGCGGTGTCCAACAGGTCTTCCAGCTGCTGCACCGCAAGCACGCCGGTCGCCAGCATCTGCGCGGTGCCGTTGTTCAGCGCCAAGCCTTCCTTGTAGGACAGCTCGACGGGCTTGAGCCCCTTGCGCGCCAGCGCGTCGGCGCCGGGCATGCGCTGCCCGTCCACGAACGCCTCGCCGCCGCCCAGCAGCACGATGGCGAGGTGCGACAGCGGCGCGAGATCGCCCGACGCGCCCACCGAACCCAGCTGCGGCACCACCGGCACGATGCCGGCGTTGAGCAGATCCGTCAGCGCCTGCAGGGTCTGCACGCGGATGCCGGAATGCCCGCGCAGCAGCGTGTTGATGCGGATGCACAGCATCGCCCGCACCACCTCCGGCGCGAACGGCTCGCCGACGCAGACCGCGTGGGTGACGATCAGGTTGCGCTGCAATTCGATGTGCGGCGACTGCCCGGACTTGGCCGCGCCCGGCAGCTCGTCGCGCAGGCGATGCGCGCCCAGCAGCTTGTCGGCGTTGCTGCCGAAGCCGGTGGAGACGCCGTAGATCGGCTCCTGCTTCTCCACCTGCGCGGCCAGGAAATCGGCGGCGCGCGCCACCCGCGCCAGCGCGTCGGCGTCCAGTTCGACGGCCGCACCGCGCGCCACCGCCACCAGCTGCGCGCGGGTCAGCGACAGGCCGTTCAGGCGCACGGTTTCCAGCTTCTCTGCGCCGCTCATCGCACGCCCTCCGCGATGCCGCCGCGCAGCTGTTCGCGTTCCACCAGCAGCGCCGAGGCCAGCTCGGCCTCCGCCACCTCGAACTGTTCGCCGCGGCGCAGATCCTTCACCGCCACCGCGCCGCGCGCGGCCTCGTCTTCGCCGCGCATCGCCACGAAGCGGATGCCGGCCTTGTCGGCGTATTGCAACTGCTTCGCCAGCTTGCGCGGCTCCAGCTGCGTCTCCACGTTCAGGCCCGCCGCGCGCAGCCGCTGCGACAGCGCCAACGCGTGCTCCAGCCCGGCGTCGTCGAGCAGCGCCACCAGCACGTCCACCGAACTCTCGGCGGTCTGCACCAGCCCGGCATCCTTCAACTGGAAGAACAAGCGGGTCAGGCCGATGGAAATGCCCACGCCCGGCAGCTTCGACTTGGTGTAGTGGCCGGCGAGGTTCTCGTAGCGCCCGCCCGAGCAGATCGAGCCGATCTGCGGATAGGCGTTCAGCGTCGTCTCGTAGACCACGCCGGTGTAGTAGTCCAGCCCGCGCGCGATCGACAGGTTCAGCGCGTAGCGCGACTCCGCCACGCCCAGCGCCTTGAGCTGCGCCAGGATCGCGCGTAGTTCCCCGCGTCCTTCCTCGAACAGCGGCGTGCCCGCACCCAGCGCGTCGAGCTTCGCCAGCGCATCAAAGTGGCCCTGCGAGCGCACCTGCGAGAACGCCATCAGCCTGTCGATGACATCACCGGACAGCCCGAAGCCCTCGCCCGCCAGCGTCGCCCGCACCGCATCGCCGCCGCGCTTGTCCAGCTTGTCCAGCTCGCGCAGCACCAGCAGCTGCGCCTCGCCCTCGATGCCCAGCCCCTCGAAATAGCCGCGCAGCAACTTGCGGTGGTTGAGCTGGATGGTGAACTCGCCGATGGCCAGGCGCTCGAACACCGCCGCGATCACCGCCGGCACCTCGGCGTCGAAGCGCGGCGACAGCGCGTCCTTGCCGATCACGTCGATGTCGCACTGGTAGAACTCGCGGAAGCGCCCGCGCTGGGCGCGCTCGCCCCGATAGACGCGCTGCATCTGGTAGCGGCGGAACGGGAACGCCAGCTCGTGCTCGTGCTCGGCCACGTAGCGCGCCAGCGGCACGGTCAGGTCGAAGCGCAGCGCCAGTTCGGGCAGGCCGTCGCCAGCCTTGTCCAGCGCGCCGGTGGACTGGACGAAATAGACCTGCCGCTCGGTCTCGCCGCCGGACTTGGTCAGCAGCACGTCGGACAGCTCCATCACCGGCGTTTCCACCGGCAGGAAGCCGAAGCGCTCGAAGGTCTGGCGGATGGTGTCCAGCATGCGCTGGAACGCGATCTGGTCGCGCGGCAACAGTTCCATCACGCCGGGCGGGGTACGCGGCTTGATCAAGGCAGACTCCGGGGGGACGCGGAAAACCGCTAGTTTAGCGGCCGCAGCCGCCCCGCCGCGGCGCCCTGCCGGCATATCGCCATGAAATGCGTCGCGGGGACTTGCCGTCGCCGCGACATCCCCCTAAAATGCGCGGCTCCGCTGTCGGGGTGTAGCTCAGTCTGGTAGAGCGCTACGTTCGGGACGTAGAGGTCGCAGGTTCGAATCCTGTCTCCCCGACCATCGATTCGCGAAAGGCCGCCGCAAGGCGGTCTTTTCGTTTGCGGATTACGACGGGATGCCGCGCCGCCCTTCCCGCCCGCGGCCGGCCGTTCAGATATTGCCGCTCCCGACGATAATGTAAGGTGCGGCTTCCCCCGGACACGCGTTCGCCCATGCTTATCATCGTCGGCTTCATCGTCGTCCTCCTCAGCGTGATCGGCGGCTTCATCGGCTCGCACGGCAAGCTGGGCGCGCTCTGGCAGCCGTACGAATTCGTGATCATCGGCGGGGCCGCGATCGGCTCGTTCCTGGTCAGCACGCCGATGAAGACGGTGAAGCAGACCGTTTCCGCCACCATCGGCGTGCTCAAGGGGCCGCGCTACCAGCGGCAGAGCTACCTGGACGCGCTCAGCCTGCTCTACGAACTGCTGAACCGCGCGCGCCGCGAGGGCTTCGTGGCGCTGGAAAGCCACATCGAGAACCCGATGGAGAGCGCGCTGTTCGCCAGCTATCCGTCGATCCGCAAGGATCACCACCTGATGGACTTCATCACCGACTGCCTGCGGCTGATGATCGGCTCCAACATCGAGCCGCACGAACTGGAACCGCTGCTGGAGCTGGAGCTGGAGAAGCACCACCACGAAGTGATGGCCCCGGCGCACGCGCTGACCAAGGTGGCGGACAGCCTGCCGGGCTTCGGCATCGTGGCGGCGGTGCTGGGCATCGTCATCACCATGGGCTCGATCGGCGGCGACATCGCCCAGGTCGGCGCGCACGTGGCCGGCGCGCTGGTCGGCACCTTCCTCGGCATCCTGCTGGCCTACGGCTTCGTCGGCCCGCTGGCGTCGGCGATCGAGGCGCGCGCGGAGCAGGATTCGCGCATCTACGAATCGGTCAAGACCGCGCTGCTGGCCAGCCTGCGCGGCTACCCGCCGAAGATCGCGCTGGAGTTCGCCCGCAAGACCGTGCCGTCCACGCTGCGGCCGGGCTTCACAGAATTCGAACAGCACATCAAAGCGCTGAAATAAGCCATGGCCGGCAAGGACGACAAACCCACGGTCATCGTCAGGCGGGTCAAGAAGATCCAGGGCGGCGGCCACCACGGCGGCTCGTGGAAAGTGGCCTACGCCGACTTCGTCACCGCGATGATGGCGTTCTTCCTGGTGATGTGGCTGGTCGGCGCGCTGACCACCAAGCAGCGCGAGGCCATTTCCGACTACTTCAAGAACCCCAGCCCGATGAAGGGCACCAGCCCCGCGCCGTCGCCGGGCATGAACGGCCCCGGCGGCGCCAGCAATTCGATGATCAAGCTGGGCGGCACGATGGAGCTGCCGAAGGGACCGGGCAAGGAGTTCACTCGCGATCCCGGCGACCAGCAGAACGAGGCGGAGAAGCGCCAGCAGGACCGGCAGCGGCTGGAACAGCTGATGCAGGACCTGAAGGAAGCCATCGACAAGAGCCAGGCGCTGGAACCGTTCAAGGACCAGCTGCTGCTGGACATCACCCCGGAAGGGCTGCGCATCCAGATCGTGGACAAGCAGAACCGGCCGATGTTCGACCTCGGCAGCGCCAAGCTGATGCCCTACACGGTGGGCATCCTCCACGAGATCGCCGGCTTCGTGAACCGCGTGCCCAACCGGGTCAGCATCGCCGGGCATACCGACACCGCCAACTACGCCAGCCGCTTCGGTTACAGCAACTGGGAACTGAGCGCCGACCGCGCCAACGCCGCGCGCCGCGCGCTGCTGGAAGGCGGGATGGACGCGGCCAAGGTGGCGCGCGTGGTCGGCTTCGGCGCGGCGGTGCTGTTCGACCGGCAGAACCCGCTCAACCCGATCAACCGCCGCATCAGCATCGTGGTGATGAGCAAGGAAGCGGAGGATGCTGCGCTGGGCCAGAGCGAAAGCCTGCCCGTACCGGTGGCCGCTGCCGCCGCGGCGCAGCCGGCCGCGTCCGCGCCCTCTCCCGCTGCGGTGGCGACGCAGGCCGCCAACTGATCGCGCGTCGCGCGGGTCAGCCCGCGCGCGATTCCGGGTGCCGCACCTGCCCCTCGCCGCGCACCACGAAGCGCTCGATGGTCAGCGCCTCCACGCCCATTGGCCCGTAGGCGTGCAGGCGGGTGGTGGAGATGCCGATTTCCGCGCCGAGGCCGAGCTGGCCGCCGTCGTTGAAGCGCGACGAGGCGTTGACCATCACCGCCGAGCTGCGCACCGCGCGCACGAAGGCGTCGGCCGCGGCGGGATCGGCGGTGGCGATGACCTCGGTGTGGTCGGAGCCGAAGCGGGCGATGTGCGCCAGCGCTTCCGGCAGGCCGGCGACCAGCTTCGCGGCGATGACCAGGTCGAGGAACTCGGCGGCGTAGTCGTCCTCCGTCGCCGGCGCGAGGGCGGCGTCGAAAGCGCGTACGCCGGCATCGCCGCGCACCTCCACCCCGCGCGCCTTCAGCGCGGCCAGCGCCCGCGGCAGGAAGGCATCGGCGACATCGCGATGCACCAGCAGGGTTTCCAGCGCGTTGCACACGCCGGGCCGCGACGCCTTGCCGTCCACCAGCAGGCCGAGCGCGAGGTCGACGTCGGCGGCGCGGTCCACGTACAGGTGGCAGACGCCCTTGTAGTGTTTGATGACCGGCACGCGCGCGTGCTCGGCGACGAAGCGGATCAGGCTCTCGCCGCCGCGCGGGATGGCGAGGTCGATCAGGTCGGTGAGTTGCAGCAGTTCCAGCACGTGCTCGCGCGCGGTGTCGGCGACCAGCGACACCGCCGCTTCCGGCAATCCGGCGTCGCGCAGCGCCGCGTGCAGGCAGGCTGCGATGGCGGCGTTGCTGGCCGCCGCCTCGGAGCCGCCGCGCAGCAGCACCGCGTTGCCGGCCTTCAGGCACAGCGCCGCGGCTTCGGCGGTCACGTTCGGGCGCGCCTCGTAGATCATCGCCACCAGTCCCAGCGGGATGCGCTGGCGTTCGATGCGGATGCCGTTGGGACGCACGTCGCTGCGGGAGACCTCGCCGAGCGGATCGGCCTGCGCGGCCACTTCGCGCAGCGCCTCGGCCATGCCGCGCACGCGCTCCGGATTCAGCGCGAGGCGATCCAGGGTCGCCTTGCCCGCGCCACCCTGTCGCGCGCGCTCCAGGTCGCCGGCATTCGCTTCGAGGATCGCGTCCTGCCCGGCCAGCAACCGGTCGGCCATGCCTTCCAGCAGCGCGTGCCGGGTCGAAGCGTCGGCGGCCGCGATGGCCGCCTGCGCCGCACGCGCGGCCTGCGCCAAATTCCGGACGTAACCGCTCATGCCGTGGTTTCTCCGTTCGTTTCGCCGTGCGGTTCGACGGCCGGATGGCCGGCAGCGTGCAGCAGGACGAGGTCGTCGCGGTGGATCATCGCTTCGTCGTAGCGGAAGCCGAGCACCGCTTCGATCTCGCGGCTGTGGCGGCCGACGATGCGCGCGCCGTCCTGCGCGCTGTACTGCGCCAGCCCGCGCGCCAATGCCGCGCCGTCGGTCGCGCGTACTTCCACCACGTCGCCGCGCCGGAAATCACCGCGCACCGCGCGCACGCCGCCCGGCAGCAGCGAGGCGCCGCGCAGCAGCGCCGCGCGCGCGCCCTCGTCGATCGCAAGCTGGCCCGCCGCCGGCGCGTGCCGCAGCCACTGCTTGCGCGCGCTCAGGCGATTGCCCTGCGCATCGACCAGGGTGCCGTGCAGGATGCCCTGCCCCAGCGCCGCCACGGCGGCGGCGTCGCGCCCGCTGAACAGCGCGGTGGCAATGCCGGCGGTGGCCGCCTTGGCCGCCGCCTCCAGCTTGGTGCGCATGCCGCCGGTGCCGAGCGCGCCGGCCTCTCCCGCCATCGCCAGCACGGCCGGCGTGACGGCTTCGACGCGAACGACGGGCCGCGCTTCCGGATCGCGCACGGGATGGCCGCTGTAGAGGCCGGCGATGTCGGTGGCGATCAGCAGCAGGTCGGCCTCGACCAGCGAGGCGATGGCCGCGGCGAGGTTGTCGTTGTCGCCCAGCTTGAGCTCGTCCACCGCCACCGTGTCGTTCTCGTTGACCACCGGCAGCGCGCCGAGGCGCAGCAGTTCCAGCAGCGCGGCGCGCGCGTTGAGGTAGCGGCGGCGGTTGCGCAGGTCGTCGTGGGTCAGCAGCACCTGCGCCACCGGGCGCTCGAAGAAGCGCTGCCACAGCGCGATCAGCTGGCCCTGCCCCAGCGCCGCCAGCGCCTGCTTGGCCGCCATCGTTGACGCGGCGTTGCCGGCCTTCGGCAGCACCGCGCGCCCGGCCGCGACCGCGCCGGACGACACGATCACCACCTCGCGCCCGGCCTGCAGGCTGGCCAGCACGAACTGCGCCAGCCCCAGCGCGAAGCGCGGGCTCAGGCCGCCACCATCGGCCGCCAGCAGGCTGCTGCCGACCTTGAGCACCGCGCGCCTCCACGGCGGCAGGGCTTGCGCGGGGAAGGCGTGGGCGTCCATGACTCAGCGCGTGTGCCACTCGTGGACGACGATGCTTGATGCGCCGTGGATCGCCAGCGGATCGGACATCGCGATCCTGCGCGCTTCCTCCACGTCGGCGATGCCGCGCAGCAGGTAGGCGCCGCCGCTGCGGTCGGCGAAACCACCGCTGGTCTCCAGCACGCCGCGCGCGCGCAGTTCGTCGAGGAAGGCGGCATGCGCGGGCAGCAGGCCGGCGTCGAAGCCGGGCCGGCGCATCACCAGCACCAGATGGCGCACGACCGCGGCGCTCACAGCGCCTCCCAGCGCGCGCGCAGCGCGTCCAGCCGCAGGTCGGCGGCGGCGCCGGGAGAGGTGCGCGCGGCCAGCGAACCCTCCGGCGTGCGTCCCTGCCCGGCCGTGTCGCTGCTCGCCGCCGCGGCCTTGTAGGCCTCGCGGAACGGCACGCCGGCGATCGCGGCTTCCACCGCCACGTCGGTGGCGTACATGCCAGAATCGATGGCCGCGCGCAGCCTGTCCTCGCGCCACTCCAGGTTCGCCAGCAGCGCCGGCAGCAACTCCAGCGCGGCCAGGCCGCGGCCGAAGCCGTGGAAGATCGCGCCCTTCGACGCCTGCAGGTCGCGGTGGTAGCCGGACGGCAGCGACAGCAGCTGTTCGATCTCAGTGCGCGCGGCGGCCACGCTGGCGTGGGTCGCGCGCATCAGTTCGATCACGTCGGGATTGCGCTTGTTCGGCATGATCGATGAGCCGGTGGTGTACTGCGCCGGCAATGCGACGAAACCGAACTCGGTGCTGGTGAACAGCGACAGGTCCCAGGCGATGCGGCGCAGGTCGAGCGTGGCACTGCCCAGCGCTTCCAGCGCGGCCAGCTCGAACTTGCCGCGCGAGAGCTGCGCGTAGATCGGCGACACCTGCATGCGCGCGAAGCCCAGCACCTGCGTGGTGTGCTCGCGGTCGAGCCGCAGGTTCACGCCGTAGCCGGCGGCGGTGCCGAGCGGATTGGCGTCGACCAGCCGCAGCGTGTCGGCGGCGCGGATCGCATCGTCGATGAAGGCCTCGGCCCAGCCCGCCCACCACATGCCGGCCGACGAAACGACGGCGCGCTGGACGTGGGTGTAGCCGGGAACCGGCAGATCCTTTTCCGCCTCGGCGCGATCCAGCGCGACCCTGGCGATCTCGCGCGAAAGTTGCGCCACCCGCGCCAGCTTCTCCTTCAGCCACAGCCGCGTCGCGACCAGCACCTGGTCGTTGCGGCTGCGGCCGGTGTGGATCTTGCGGCCTGCATCGCCCAGCCGCTCGGTCAGGCGCGCCTCGATGGCGGAATGGCCGTCCTCGTAGCGCTCGTCGAGGACGAAATCGCCGTTGCGGAAGTCCTCCGCCAGCGTCGCCAGCTCGCGCTTCAGCCCGCCCAGCTCGTCGCCGCCGAGGATGCCGATGCGGTGCAGGCCCTCCGCGTGCGCGGCGCTGGCGGCGATGTCGTGCAGGAAGAACTCGCGGTCCAGCAGCACGTCGTCGCCGGCCAGGAACGCCTGGATCTGCGCATCGACGGCGACGCCGGGTTTTTGCCAAAGCAGGTCGGACATCCACGCCTCCAAAACTTGTTTTTCCTTCTCCCTTCGGGAGACAAATCGGCAGGATTGCCGATTTGCACGGCGCCAGCCGCCCGCAGGGCGAGGCACAGGGATGTGCCGAGTGTATGTGCCCGAAGGGCGGATGAGGGTTCGGCGAACCCGGTGGCATTGCACGCGCCCCAACCTCTCCCGAAGGAGAAGAACTCAAAACTACAGCGGAACCCCGAGGAACTCGTCCAAACCAAACGCCATGTCGAGATTCTGCAACGCCTGCGTCGCCGCGCCCTTCAGCAGGTTGTCCTCGGTCGCCACCACCACCAGCCGCCGGCCGTCGCCGGACAGCGTGAAGCCGCCGATCTCGACGTGGTGCCTGCCGGCGATGCGGCTGACCCACGGCGCCTCGTCCTGCACCCGCACCAGCGGCTCGTCCGCATAGCGGTCGCGATAGCGCGCCAGCACGCCCTCGCGCGTGAACGCCCTGGTCAGGTGCAGGTTGGCGGTCAGGGTGATGCCGCGGAAATGCGGCGCGACGTGCGGCATGAACTCCACCGGATGATCGAGCTGCCGCGACACCTCGCGCTCGTGCACGTGGCCGGTCAGCGCGTACGGCATCAGGTTGTCGCGCAGCAGCTCGACGTCGTTCTTGTCGGAGGGCGTGGTGCCCGCGCCGGAGTAGCCGCTCACGCCGAAGCACTGTACCGGCCCGTCCAGCGCGCCCAGCATCGGCGCGATCGCCAGCTGCATCGCGGTAGCGTAGCAGCCCGGGTTGCTGATGCGGCGCTGGCCCGCGTAGCGCGTGCGGGTCAGCTCCGGCAGGCCGTAGTACCAGGCATCGTCGAAGCGATGATCGGCGGACAGGTCGACGATGACCGGATCGACGCCGGCGGCGTCGAACGCCTGCACGATGGCGCCGGCCTTGCCGTTGGGCAGCGCCAGCACCACAGCGTCCGCGCCGAGCGTCGGCAGTTCCTCGTGGGCGGGATTGCAGTAGCGCAGCTCGCCCGCGAAACCGTCGTTGTGCTCGGCCACGCGCTGGCCGTCCAGCTCGCGCGAGGTCACGAACGCCAGCTCGAAGCGCGGATGCGCCGCGAACAGCCGGATCAGCTCCGCGCCGGTGTAGCCGCGCGCGCCGACCAGACCGACCTTGAACGTGTTCACTTCGGCTCCTCCAGCGTCGCCGGCCGCTGCGCGCACAGCGCCACGTAGCGTTCGATGCGGGAGAAATCGGCGTCGCCGTACCAGTACACCTTCCACTTCTCCCGCTTGATGCAGCCGTCGGATTCGGCGTAGTAGAACGCGTTGACCGGGTTGCCGTGGCGCGAACGCCAGAACAGCGCCGGGTTCTGCTCGCGCATCACCTGCCAGACCGCGCGGCCCAGGCCCTCCCCCTGCGCCTCGTCCAGCACCGCGAACTTGTCCAGGTACACGCCCGCGTCCTCCTGGGTGAGGATCACCGCCGCGCGGTAGTGCTCGCTGACGTAGGCGCGATGCAGCTTCGTCGTGTCGAAGTAATCCGGCAGCAGCTTGCGCCCGAACGCGGATTCGATCAGCCCGCGCAGCCGCGGCAGGTCGAACGCGCTCCAGTCGCCGGCCTCCAGCACGCGCTCGCCGCGCCGCACCAGCGTGCCCGAGCCCTTGTGGGTGAACAGTTCCTTCGCCAGTTCGTCCGGCCGGGTGATCGACACCGACGACGCCTGCGGCAGCCCGTCCAGCAGGTCCTTGATCTGCTCGATCTTCACCCGCATGCCGCCTTCGATCCACGGCTGCTGCATCAGGTGCTCGTATTCGGTGGACAGGTTGATCGAATCGATCACCTTGCCGTCGGCGTCCAGCAGCCCGCCGGTGCCGGTCAGGAACACGATCTTGTACGGCTGCAGCACCTGCACCAGTTCGTTGGCGGCGAAGTCGGCGTTGACGTTGAGGATCTGCCCGCCGACGGTTTCGCCCAGCGAGGCGATCACCGGGATCGAACCGGACTGCAGGCTGGCCTGGATCGGCGCCAGGTCGACGCGCTTCACTTCGCCCACCAGTCCGTAGCGCTCGCGGTCGAGGTAATCGGCCTCGAACACCCCGCTGACGATGCTGGTGGCGCGCGCATCGGCGGCCTGCAAGGCTTCCACCAGCTTCAGGTTCTGCGCATGGAACACGCGGCGCACGATGGCGAGCGCTTCCGGCGAGGTCACGCGCAGGCCGTCGATGGTCTGCTTGACGATGCCGGCGGCGGCCAGCTCCACGTCGAGCTGCGGGCCGGCGCCGTGGATGACGATGGGCGTCAGGCCCACGTCCTGCAGGAACGCCAGCGAGGACACCAGCGCGTCGAGATCGTCGCGCAGCACCGCGCCGCCCACCTTGACCACGGCGAAGCGCGCCGCGTCGAGCTGCGAGAAGCGCTTGAGGTACTGACTGATTTCCTTCGCGCTGCCCATGCTGGACAGCAGCCGCACGATGGTCTGGCGGGTCTGCGGGTCGTGGATGGCCTGCGGGTTGAGGGTCGGGGTCACGGGGGATCAGGTTCCAAGGATGCGGGTGATGGACTCGGCGTAGCGCTGCAGCTGGTCGAGCAGCACGAACTCGCCGGCGGTGTGCGCCTGCGCGATGTCGCCGGGGCCGTAGACGAAGGCGGTCAGGCCGGCTTGCGAGAACAGCGAGGCTTCGGTCCAGAAGTCGACGGCGTTGCCGATCGGCAGGCCGAGGCTCCCGGCGAGGGCGTGCGCCGCCTGCCGGCGTTCCTCGGCGGTGGTGGCGTCGCCGCCGGGCAGCGACGGGCCGCGGAAGGTTTCCTCGTAACGCTCCAGCGCGCCGATCGCGGCGCAGGCTTCGAGGCGCGCATGCAGCGTATCGATGTCGTGCGACGGCAGCGGCCGGAAGCCGAAGCGCACCTCGGCGCTGGGTGCGATCACGTTCGCCTTGATGCCGCCCTCGACCTTGCCGATGTTGAAGCGCAGCCCGGCCAGTCCGCCGAAACGCGCCTCCGCCTCGCCCTCGACCAGCGCCAGCGCGTTCGCGCCCCAGCGCATCGCCTGGTGCAGCGCGTTGGCGTTCATCGCGTTGGCGCCGGACGCGTGTCCGGCCTCGCCCTTGAACTTCAGCAGCACCGAACTGATCCCGCGATGCGCCAGCACCGCTTCGCAGCGGGTCGGCTCGGCGATGATCGCTTCGGAAAAGCCATGATTGCCGGACAGGAAGGCGGCGATGCAGCGCGGATCGTTGGCTTCTTCGTCGGACGAAAACAGGAACGCGGCATCGCCCGAAGTCGCGTTGGCCGCGGCGATCAGCCCGGCCGCCGCGCCCTTGATGTCGCAGGCACCGAGACCGATGGCGCGGTCCTGCATCACCCGCAGCGCGAACGGATCGGCGTCCCACGCCTCGGACGACGGCACCGTGTCCAGATGCACGTTGAACACGCGGCGCGGATTGCCGCGCACGGCCAGCAGCGAGACCGCGCCGTCGCCGTGATCGGCGACGTCGATGCGGAAGTCCGGCAGCTGCGCGCGGATGTAGTCGAAGATGCCGCCGGTGCCGATCAGGCGCGGCGGGTTGCGGGTGTCGAAGGACACCAGCGCTTCGAGGTGGCGGAGAAGGTCATCAAGCATGTACAAGTTCGCTCTTGCTCGTCATCCCCGCGAAGGCGGGGATCCAGCTCTTGGCTGTGACTTGAAAATCCAGACGCTGGATTCCCGCCTTCGCGGGAATGACAGCCTCAGCGGTTCACCTCGGCCCACAACGTGCTGCTCATCCCGAACAGCTTGATGAAGCCCTCGGCCTCTTCCACGCCCCAGTCCGCGCTCTGCGCGTAGGTGGCGCCCTTGCTGTTGAGGAGGTGCTTCGAGCGCACCGCGATGGCGTCGACGCGCCCGCCGTTGGTGCGCAGCACGACCTCGCCGTTGACGGTGCGCTGCGAGGACGCCAGGAACGCCTCCAGGTCTGCCTTCAGCGGATCGTGGAAGAAGCCCTCGTAGACCAGCTCCACCCACTTGCGCCCCACCTCGGGCTTGAAGCGGTTCTGCTGCTTGGACAGCACCGCCTCCTCCAGCGCGCGATGCGCCGCCAGCAGCGCGGCCAGGCCCGGTGCCTCGAACACGATCCGCCCCTTCAGGCCGATGGTGGTGTCGCCGGTGTACATGCCGCGGCCGACGCCGTACTGGGCGAACATGGTGTTGAGCTTGGCCAGGATCTTCTCGCCCGGCAGGTCGTGGCCGTCCAGCGCCACCGCCTCGCCGTTCTCGAAGCGCAGCGTCGCTTCCAGCGCCTCCGCCGGCCAGTGCTCGCGGCGCGCGCACCAGCCGCGTGCGCCCTCGCCCGGCGCTTCCCAGGCGTCGATCTCGCCGCCGGACATGGTCACGCCCAGCAGGTTCTCGTTGATGGTGTAGGCCTTCTGCTTGGCGCGCACGCCGAAGCCGCGCTCCTCCAGGTAGGCCTGTTCGTAGGCGCGGGTCTGAGTGTGCTGTTTCTGGATTTCGCGGATCGGCGCGACGATGCGGTAATCGCCGCTCGCCTTCACCGCCAAGTCGAAGCGCACCTGGTCGTTGCCCATGCCGGTGCAGCCGTGGGCGATGGCGTTGGTGCCGAGTTCCTTCGCCCGCGCCAGTGCGGCATCGACGATCAGGTAGCGGTCCGACACCAGCAGCGGGTACTGGCCCTGGTAGCCCTCGCCGGCCCAGACGAACGGCTTGACGAAGCCGCTCCAGATCGCCGGGCCGCCGTCGACGGTGACGTGCGAGGCCACGCCCAGTTCGGCCGCGCGCGCCTCGATGGTGGCGCGCTCCTCGGCGTCCACGCCGCCGGTGTCGGCGAACACGGTGTGCACGTTCCAGCCCTGCTCCTTCAGGTAGGGCACGCAGAAGCTGGTGTCGAGGCCGCCGGAGAAGGCGAGGACGATGTCTCGGGAATCGTTGGGGGTCATGGGGGCGAGGAGTGAGTGGAGAGGAGTGAGAAGTGAGGGAGGGCAAGGGTGGTGGGGAAGAAGCGAGGTTGCGAGCTTTCGCTCACTCCTCACTCCTCTCCGCTCACTCCTGCCTCATCAGTGCGGCCATCACCGCCTTCTGCACGTGCAGGCGGTTCTCGGCCTCGTCGATGGCGATGCAGCGGGGCGAATCCATCACCGCGTCGGTCGCCTTGACGTTGCGGCGCAGCGGCAGGCAGTGCGAGAACACGCCGTTGTCGGTCAGCGCCATCTTGGCTTCGTCGACGATGAAGTGCTTGTACCGGTCGCGGATGGGCTTTTCCGGCGCCCAGTTGCCGAAGTACGGCAGCGCGCCCCAGCTCTTGGCATAGACCACGTCGGCGCCGCGGTAGGCGCTTTCGATGTCGTGGCTGACCTGGAACGAGCCGCCGGACTCGGCGACGTTGTCGTTCGCCCAGCCGATGTAGCGCTCGTCCAGCACATACTCCGGCGTCGGGCACAGCAGGGTCACGTCCATGCCCATGCGGGTGGCGATGGTCAGCGCGGAGTTGGCGACGGCGGTGTTGAGCGGCTTCGGGTGGTACGTCCAGGTCAGCACGTATTTCCGGCCGCGCAGGTCGCTGGTGCCGAAGTGCTCCTGCAGGGCCAGCGCATGCGCCAGTTCCTGGCAGGGATGGGTGATGGTCTCCATGTTGATGACCGGCACCGTGGAGTACTTCGCGAACGCCTTGAGCACGCGGTCCTCGCGGTCCACCGACCAGTCGACGAACTTCGGGAACGCGCGCACGCCGATCAGGTCCACGTAGCGCGCCAGCACCCGCGCCACCTCGGCGATGTGCTCCTCGGTGTCGCCGTCCATCACCGTGCCGAGGTCGAACTCGATCGGCCACGCGTCCTTGCCGGGCTGCAGCACGATGGCGTGGCCGCCGAGCTGGAACGCGCCCAGCTCGAAGCTGGTGCGGGTGCGCATCGACGGGTTGAAGAACACCAGCGCGATCGAGCGCCCCTTCAGCGCGTCGCCGAGCTTGTTCCGCTTGAACGCGGCGGCCTGCGCCAGCAGGGCGTCGAGGTCGGCGCGGCTCCAGTCCTGGGTGTTGAGGAAGTGCTTCATGGGCGGCAATGGCTCGGTGGGGAAAATTTCGGGGGCCGGAAACGCAAAAACCCAGCCGGGGGCTGGGTTCGGAGGTGAAGCACGATGACGCGATCCGGATTACCCAGCGGGATGTGAGGGTTCCGGTCGGCGCGCGCGCGACGTCATGCCGGAGGCCATCCGGGCGGTGTCAGCGTGGCGCGTGGCGAGGTGGGCGTGCATCGGGGCGCATGCTCGCATGCCGGGCGGGCCGGCGCAAGCGATCAGTCGAAGGGGTGCGGGGAAATCGAGATGCGGATGCGCAGGCGGTTGCCGGGGTCGCGGTCCATGCGGGTGCGGAACTTGCTGCCGCGGTACATGTAGTCGACGTCGTAGGCGATGGTGCGGCGGTGCTCCTTCGCCACCGGTTCCATCCGGCAGTTCTGCCCCTGCGTGGGCGCCGCCTTGTTGCGCACCGCGTTCATCACCCGCGCCAGCGTCGCGCTGATGGCCGGCTCGCGCGAGTCGCAGACCTGTTCCATGCTGGTGGTGCGCAGGATCTGGTAGACCGGGCGCACCGACAGCACCTGCGCGTAGTCGTAGCGCACGTTCTCGACCGGCAGCACGATCTCGCGCGGCGGCTCCTGCGCGGACGCCGGCGCCACCGCGAGCAGGCTCGCAGGCAGGCACAGCGCGGCAAGGCATCGGGACAGGCACATAACGAAAGTTTATCGGGATGCCGCCATGAGCGCCTGAATCGTCGCTGTCGCGGCGGCCCGCCCGGCCGCCCCGCTACAATGGCGCACCCCACGCATCCGCCGCCATGACGCCGTCTTCCAGCCCGCTGAGCCTCTACAACACCCTGAGCCGCCGGGTCGAGCCGTTCGCGCCGCTCGTGCCCGATTGCCCGACGATGTACGTCTGCGGCCCCACCGTCTACAACTACGTGCATATCGGCAACGCGCGCGGGCCGGTGGTGTTCGGCGTGCTGGCCGCGCTGCTGCGCCGCCGCTTCGGCGGCCTGCGCTACGCGCGCAACATCACCGACGTGGACGACAAGATCAACGCGGCGGCGAAGGCGCTGGGCGCGCCGATCACCGCGATCACCGACAAGTACGCCGCCGCCTACCGCGAGGACATGGCGGCGCTGGGTGTGACCGGCGAGTTCGCGCCCGACATCGAGCCCGAGGCCACGAAGCACATCGCGCAGATCGTCGCGATGATCGAGCGCCTGGTCGCTGACGGCCACGCCTACGCGGCGGAAGGCCACGTGCTGTTCTCGGTGGCGAGCTTCGACGGCTACGGCAAGCTCTCGCGCCGCGACACCGAGGACATGCTGGCCGGCGCGCGCATCGAGGTCGCCCCGTACAAGCGCGATCCCGGCGACTTCGTGCTTTGGAAGCCCTCGACCGACGACCTGCCCGGTTGGGAGTCTCCCTGGGGCCGCGGCCGTCCCGGCTGGCACATCGAATGCTCGGCGATGGCCGAGGCGCACCTGGGGCCGACCATCGACATCCACGCCGGCGGCGTCGACCTGCAGTTCCCGCACCACGAGAACGAGGTCGCGCAGAGCGAGTGCGCCCACGGCGGCGCGGTCTTCGCGCGCTGGTGGCTGCACAACGGCATGCTCAATTTCGGCGGCGCCAAGATGGCGAAGTCGGTGGGCAACATCCAGCGCGTGCACGACCTGGTGCGCGCGCATCCGCCGGAAGCGCTGCGCTACGCGCTGCTGAGCGCGCATTACCGGCAGCCGCTGGAGTGGTCGGACGGACTGATCGAACAGAGCGTGCGCACACTGGACCGGCTGTACGGGACGCTGCGCGACCTCGGCGACGTCGAGGCCGACGCCGCGATTCCCGCCAGCGTCGAAGCCGCGCTGGACGACGACCTCAACACGCCGGCGGCGCTGGCCGAAATCGCCCGCATCGCAGGCGAGGCGCGCAAGGCCGCATCGAACGAGGAAAAGGCTGCGCTGAAGTCGCAGCTGCTGGGCGCGGGCCGCGTGCTCGGCCTGCTGCAGCAGGCGCCGGCGGCCTGGTTCGCGCGCGGCGCCGGCAGCGACGACGACGCGCGCATCCAGGCGCTGATCGACGAACGCATCGAAGCGAAGAAGTCGCGCGACTTCGCCCGCGCCGACGCGATCCGCGACCAGCTGGCCGGCGAAGGTATCCTGCTGGAAGACACGCCGCAGGGCGTGCGCTGGAAGCGCGCTTGATTTTCCTTCTCCCACCGGGAGAAGGTGCCCGCAGGGCGGATGAGGGTTCGGCGAAGCCGGCGACACCGCACACGCCAGAACCCACCCTCAATCCCTCTCCCGAGGGGAGTAGAGGCTAGAACAGGAACAACAGTGACCGATTCCCCCTCCCCCTCGAACCCACCGCCGCCGACGCGCAGGCCGCCATCGCCGACGAATTCGGCTTCTTCGGCGACTGGTCGGAGCGCTACCAGTACCTGATCGACCTCGGCCGCAAGCTGCCCGCATTCCCGGACGCGTGGAAGACCGAGGAGCACCGCCTGCACGGCTGCCAGTCGCTGGTGTGGATCGTGGCCGAGGGCGACGCCGACCGGCTGGTGTTCCACGCGGCCAGCGACTCGGCCATCGTCTCGGGGCTGGTGTACCTGGCGCTGCGCGTCTACTCGGGACGCGGCGCGGCGGAAATCCTCGCCACCGAACCGGACTACATCGGCCACATCGGCCTGGCCAAGCACCTGTCGCCGACCCGCAGCAACGGGCTGGCCGCGCTGCTGGCCTTCATCCGCGAGCGCGCCCGCGCCGTCCTGCCGGGATGAGCGCCGAACAGGCTTCGCCGCTGGCCAGCACCGGCTTCCGCTGGCTGCTGCTGTACCGCATCTGCACCCTGCTCTCCTACCAGGTGGTCGCGGTGACGGTGGGCTGGCACATCTACGAGATCACCGGAAGTCCGCTGGCGCTGGGCCTGGTGGGGCTGGCGGAAGTGGTGCCGTACTTCTGCATCGCGCCGTTCTCCGGCTACCTGGTCGACCACCTGCCGCGGCGCAAGCTGGGCGCGGCGGCCTGCGTGCTGCTCGCGATCAACGCCGGCGTGCTGGCGCTGATCGCCGCCGACGTGCTGCCGCTGCACGGCACCTGGCCGATCTACTTGGCGGTGGCGGTGGGCGGCATCGGCCGCTCCTTCCTCGGCCCGGTCTACAACGCGCTGTTCGCGCGGGTGCTCAAGCGCGAGCAGTTCGGACGCGGCGCCAGCCTCGGCAGCGTGGTGTTCCAGACCGGGCTGGTGCTGGGCCCGGCAATGGGCGGCGTGCTGGTCGGCGCGCTGGGCAATCCGGTGGCCTATGCGGTCGGCACCGCCTTCGCTCTGCTGGCCGCCGGCACGCTGCTGTCGATGCCGGTGACCGAACCCGCGCTGCCGCAGCAGCGCGGCCCGATCTTCGCCAGCATCGCCGAGGGCGCGCGCTTCGTCGCCGGCAACCAGATCATGCTCGGGGCGATGGCGCTGGACATGTTCTCGGTGCTGCTGGGCGGCGCGGTGTCGATGCTGCCGGCCTTCATCAAGGACATCCTGCTCGCCGGCCCGGAGGCGCTGGGCATCCTGCGCGCGGCGCCGGCGGTTGGCTCCATCGCGATCGCATTGTGGCTGACCCGCCACCCGCTGCAGCGCCACGCCGGCCGCGTGCTGCTGATCGCGGTGGCGAGCTTCGGCCTGTGCACGATGGCGTTCGCGCTGTCGCGCCACCTGTGGCTGTCGGCGGTGCTGCTGGTGCTGTACGGCGTCTGCGACGGCGTCTCGGTGGTGATGCGCTCGACCATCATGCAGCTGGTGACGCCGGACGAGATGCGCGGCCGGGTATCGTCGATCAACGGCATCTTCGTCAGCTCCTCGAACGAGCTGGGCGCGTTCTACGACGGCGTGATGGCCCGGCTGCTGGGGCTGGTGCCGGCGATGCTCGTCGGCGGCTTCGTCACCCTCGGCGTGGTCGGCGTGACCGCGAGGCTGGCCCCGCGCCTGCGCCGGCTGGATCTTCGCGAACTGCACTGATCCCCGCGCCGCCGCGCGCGTTAAACTATGCGCGCCGCACCACCTCGCTCACGGATTCCGCGTCATGCCCTTCGTCGTCACCGAAAACTGCATCAAGTGCAAGCACACCGACTGCGTGGAAGTGTGCCCGGTGGACTGTTTCCACGAAGGGCCGAACTTCCTGGTGATCGACCCGGACGAATGCATCGACTGCACCCTGTGCGAGCCGGAATGCCCGGTGGGCGCGATCTTCCCGGAGGAGGACGTTCCCGCGGGCCAGGAAGTCTTCGTCGGCCTGAACGCCGAGCTGGCGAAGGAATGGCCGGTGCTGACCGTGCGCAAGGATCCGCCGCCGGACGCGGCGGAATGGGACGGCAAGCCGAACAAGCTGCCGCTGCTGGAGCGCTGATCCGGCCATAACCCGGCGAAAACGAAAGGGCACCTTGCGGTGCCCTTTTGCATGCTGCGGGATGTACTTGTTGATCCCCGGAAACGCGCCCCTGCGTCGGGCGCGAAGGGGGTATGGAAGCCAAGACCCGGGCCCCAAGGCTTGCAAGCAAACCTTGGGGCAATTTCAGGCCGAGCCTGGAATCACGGCGCGATGGCCGCCTTCAGCGCCGCGATCAGCTTGCCCGCCGCTTCGCCGCTTGGCGGCAGGCCGCGCGGGTCCACCGCGGAGACGTAGGAACCGTCGCCGGCCTTGGTCACGCGCACCAGGAACTTGGCGTCCATGTAGTCGACGTCGTAGGTGCCGAGGATCTCGGCCTTGCTGGCGATCTGCACGCCGGAGGTGGCGGCCAGCACTTCGCCGACCTTGGCGAACACGGCGTCGCGCTCGCCCGCGGCGGTGAAGCCCAGTGCGGCCGGCTTGGCGGCGGCGCCGGACGCGGTGACGCTGCTGCCCGCGCTGGGCAGCGCCATCGCCTTGTCGGCGGCGGGGCGATCCAGGTCCGGCGGCACTTCCAGCGGGCGCGCTTCGGCGCTCTGCGTGTACAGCTCGTTCTTCTTCTTGAACCAGTGGCAGCCGGACAGGCCGGTCGCCAGCAGGACGGCGACGAGCGGGGCGGCCGTGGTCACGCGGAAAGTGCGATGCATCTGGATCTCCTGTCAGGCCGCGTGGGCGCGGCTGCGTTCTTCGAGTTGGTGGACGACCGCGTGCAGGCGCCGGGCCTGGTCGGCATGCGCGGATGATAGCGGTTGCAGCGGCAGGCGCAGGCCGTGGCCGATGCCGTCCAGCGCCAGCAGCGCCTTCACCGGGATCGGGTTCGGTTCCGCGCCGAGGAAGTGGTAGAGCTCGGCCAGCGCGTCGTCCAGCGCCTGCGCGCCGGCCGCATCGCCGCCAAGGGCGAGATCGCACAGCCGGCGAAACGTGGCCGGCACGACGTTCGAGGCCACCGATACCACGCCGTCGGCCCCGGCCAGCATCGCCCGCGCCGCGGTGGGATCGTCGCCGCTGAGCACCGCGAAGCCTTCGCGCCGGAACGGCAGCAGCGCCTGCATGCGCTCGGCGTCGGCGCGCGCTTCCTTGATGCCAATGATGTCCGAGTGCAGCGACAGCTCGCCGGCGGTTTCCGGCAGCAGGTCGCAGCCGGTGCGGCCGGGCACGTTGTACAGCACCACCGGCAGCCCGCCCTCGTCGGCTACCGCGCGGAAATGCGCCAGCAGGCCGGCCTGGGTGGGCCGCACATAGGGCGGCGTGACCACCAGCGCGGCGTCCGCGCCCAGCGCGGCCACGCGGCGGTTGAACAAGATGGTCTTGGCGGTGTTGGACTGGCCGGTGCCGGCCAACACCGGCATGCGGCCCGCGTAGAACGCCACCGCGCTGGACAGCAGGCGGTCGTATTCCTCGTCGAACAGCGCGGCGGCCTCGCCGGTGGAGCCAGCCACCACCACCGCCTGCGTGCCCGCGTCCAGCTGCGCCTGCAGCAGGCGCTCCCAGGCGGGGAAATCGATGTCGCCGGCAGCCGTGAACGGCGTCGCCAGGGCGGTGATGCTGCCGGAAAGTCGCAAGGGGGAAGGCTCGGGCAAGGCGCGGCGCGGGGCGCGGCGCAAGGTGGGGATGACCTTGATCTTACTTGCGGCTCGAAAGCGCCGGCAAGTATGCTGGCGGCCATGCGGCCATGCGCTGGCGGCATTTCCCACCGTTCCGGAATTCCCCGCTTTGAGCAAGACCGCCGCTCCCCGGCCCCAGCCGAACGAAAACCACCTGCTGATCAATGCGTACACCACGCATCCGCAGTCGCCGCTGCTGGCGGTCACCCGCCGCATCGCCGACTCCGGCTGCAACCTGGTCGACACGCGGCTGGCGACGGTGGGGCGCGATGTCTCGGTCACCGCGCTGGTCACCGGCTCGTGGGACGCCGTGGCCAAGCTCGAGACCATGCTGACCAAGCTGGAGCGCGAGGAAGGCCTGAAGCTGGTCTGGTACCGCACCGGCCCCAAGCCGCTGCAATCCAGCCTGCTGCCCTACGTGGTCGAGGTGATCGCCGCCGACAAGCCGGGCATCCTGTTCCAGCTGGCCGACTTCTTCGACCACCAAGGCATCACCATCGAGAGCCTGCACTGCTCGCGCTACCGGGCGATGCAGACCGGGGCCGACATGTTCTCCGCGCAGCTGACCATCGGCGTGCCGGCGGACATGCACATCGCCGCGCTGCGCGACGATTTCCTCGAGTTCTGCGACCACCTGAACCTCGACGCGATCATGGATCCGATGAAATACTGACGTCGATGATCGACACCGGCGACCGCATCCCCGACCTGCCCCTTTCGCTCTCCAGCGACAAGCCCGCCACGCTCGGCGACTACGCCGGCAACTGGCTGGTGCTGTACTTCTATCCCAAGGATTCCACCCCCGGCTGCACCACCGAGGGGCTGGACTTCAACGCCCTGCTGCCGAAGTTCAAGCGCGCCGATGCGGTGGTGCTGGGCGTGTCGAAGGATTCGCTCAAGTCGCACCGGAACTTCTGCGCCAAGCAGGGCTTCAAGTTCGATCTGGTCAGCGATACAGACGGCGCCGTATGCGACGCGTTCGGCGTCGTCCAGCCGAAGAAGCTCTATGGCCGCGAATACGTCGGCATCGTCCGCAGCACCTTCCTGATCGACCCCGCCGGCACGGTCCGCCAGAAATGGCAGCCGGTGAAGGTCCCCGGCCACGCGCAGGCCGTGTTCGACGCATTGAAGGCCGAACAAGCCAAGTGACCGGCCCTGCTTTCACCCCGTCCGGCCCGGCGCAGCGCGCCGGGCGTTCGTCGTCGCGCGCGCCGGTGGCGCGCAAACCGCTCCTCCTCACCCACTGCCCCGCTTCGCGGGACGCGGTGGCCCGCTGCTGTCCGACCGAAGGGATTTCCGCATGACCCGGAGCAAGCGCATCTACGTCCTCGACACCAACGTGCTGATGCACGACCCCACCGCGCTGTTCAAGTTCGAGGAACACGATGTCTACCTGCCGATGCAGGTGATGGAGGAACTGGACAACGGCAAGAAAGGCACGTCCGAAGCCAGCCGCAACGCGCGCCAGGTCAGCCGCTTCCTCAACGAACTGATCGAAGCGCACGGCAGCGCCGACGTGCACAACGGCATCGCGCTGGTGCGCCCACAGGGCCTGCAGCTGCGCGGCGCGGAGAGCGTCGGCAAGCTGCGCTTCCAGACCGGCGACTTCGACGCCGGCAAGCGCTTCGGCACGGTCATCCCGGACAACAACATCCTCGGCGCGATCCTGGTGCTGAAGCAGTCCGAGCCGGAGACGCCGGTGGTGTTCGTGTCCAAGGACATCAACCTGCGGATCAAGGCCTCGATCGCCGGCATCGTCAGCGAGGACTACGAGAACGACCGCGCGCTTGACGATTTCAGCCTGCTCTACACCGGCGCCACACAGCTGCCCGAGGACTTCTGGCAGCGCCACGGCAAGGACCTGAAGTCGTGGACCGACAAGGGCCGCACCTACTACGAGATCACCCGCACCGACGACGAGGACTGGCATCCCAACCAGTTCGCCTTTCTGCCGGGCGACGAGCAGTCCGAACTAAAGGTGGTCAAGACCGACGGTGACAAGGTGACGCTGCGCATCGTCGACGACTTCCGCCACAGCCAGCACTCGGTCTGGGGCATCACCGCGCGCAACCGCGAGCAGAACTTCGCCCTCAACGCGCTGATGGATCCGGACATCGATTTCGTCTCCCTGCTCGGCACCGCCGGCACCGGCAAGACCCTGCTGGCGCTGGCGGCGGGCCTTGCGCAGACGATGGACCAGCAGCGCTACCGCGAGATCATCATGACCCGCGCCACCGTCAGCGTCGGCGAGGACATCGGCTTCCTGCCTGGCACCGAGGAGGAAAAGATGACCCCGTGGATGGGCGCGCTGACCGACAACCTGGAAGTGCTGACCCACAACCAGGAAGGCGGCAGCTGGGGCCGCGCGGCGACCAACGACCTGCTGGCCTCGCGCATCAAGATCCGCTCGATGAATTTCATGCGCGGGCGCACGTTCCTGTCGCGCTACCTGATTCTGGACGAGGCGCAGAACCTCACGCCCAAGCAGATGAAGACCCTGATCACCCGCGCCGGCCCGGGCACCAAGATCGTCTGCCTCGGCAACGTCGAACAGATCGACACGCCCTACCTCACCGAAACCACCTCCGGCCTGACCTACGCGGTGGATCGTTTCAAGAACTGGCTGCACAGCGCGCACGTGACGCTGCGGCGCGGGGAGCGGTCGCGGCTGGCGGATTATGCGTCTGAAGTTCTTTGAGAAGTTCTACGGAACAGACCATGGCATCGCAGAAGAAATCCGAAGGCGCACAATTCATCAATTGGTTTGGCCCGCTGCTTGATGCCTTGCGAAAGCTGGGCGGTTCAGGCACGCCTGATGAAGTAGTCGATCAGATCGCTATTGATCTGAACGTATCCGACAAGGCTCAAAACGAGCTGATTCCCTCCGGACAACCTCGCTTCAAGAATCAAGTTGCATGGGCGAGGTTCTATCTGACCCGCGACGGATATCTCGACTCTTCGAAGCGGGGCGTCTGGAGCCTGACTGAAAAAGGGCAAAAATCGTCCCTGAGCCACGAGCAGTCCAGAGAAATCTTCCTGCGTTGGGTAAAAATCGATCAAGAGCGCAGACGCGGTAGCCGCTCCAAAGAAAAGATCGAACCCACTTCGGAAGTTGCAAGCACACAGGAATCGCCAGCAAGTGACTACCGAAGCGAGGCGCTTAAACGCCTCACCGCCTTGCCATCAGCGGGTTTTGAACGACTCTCTCAACGCTTGTTGAGAGAAGCAGGGTTCACGCAGGTTGTCGTCACCGGCAAGAGCAATGATGGCGGCATCGACGGTTATGGCACTTTGCAGATCAATCCACTCGTCACCTTCAAAGTGCTGTTTCAATGCAAACGCTACACCTCAGCATCGGTCACGCCATCGCAAGTTCGTGACTTCCGGGGGAGCGATGGCTGGCCGCGCCGACAAAGGCATCATCCTGACAACCGGGACGTTCACCACAGAAGCACGACGGGAAGCCAATCGCGATGGCGTCCCGCCCATCGAACTGATTGATGGCGACAAGCTGATCGACATGCTTGCGCACTTGGAACTAGGGCTTCGTCCCGTCACGACCTATGAACTGGACGGCAATTTTTTCAAGGAGTTCGAAACGTAGCGACGCTTGCTACCTGATCTCGTCCAACAACTCCGGGTGTTTCTCCAGCACCCGCAGCAGCTTCACCAGCGCCAGCGGCGGCTTCGTCCTGCCGGTTTCGTAGCGCGAAAACGCATTCACGCCGCCGCCGAAAATATCCGCCGCCTGCCGCTGGTCGAGGTCGAGCTTCCTGCGCATGCCGGCGATATAGGCCGGATCGACGAGGGTGGCGTTGACCCGGCGCTGGAACTCGCCGATCAGCCGGCTGTAGCGATCGCCATGTACCGGCTCCAGCACGGCCTCCCCGCACACGGGGCAATAATCGGCCGTCACCGCTGGAATCGTGGTGGTCTGGCCTTTGTAGGTATAAGGCTCGTCGCGGGTGTCGTGCACCAGTTCCGCCGCGCCGCATTCGGGGCAAATCATGGTCATAGTTCCTTGAAGGAAACGATCAATACGTCGTCCACCACGGTGAGCTTCAGATAGACCGCAATGCCCGCTGCCGTTCGCCCGTGATAGACGTCCTGCCAGACGCGGTGGTTCGCGTGCGAGGTCATGCTCTTGTAGAAATCGCGCGGCGTCAGCGCCATCACCACCTCGCACATGCCCGCCACGTCCACGACACCGATGTCCCGCCCCGCCCGATAGGCTTTGAACGTAGCCCGCACCTTCCCGGCTGCAATCAGCGCCTTGACCACCGACAACCTGCGATGCGGCGTTCCTTTCTGCATGACCACTATAACCTTCCAGGTTAATTTTGCAAGTAGGTTATTTACACCCTTTTGCCCGAACCCAGTCTTGGCCGCAGCGCACTACCAGTCAGTCGGATTGATCCGCGATCCATGATCGTCCTTTCCTGATTACAAAGGATGTAAATAACATCAAAAATCAATCTTCATGATTGCATTGACAATCTTTCGTCGCAGAAAATTAGGCCATCCGGACTACCGCATAGCCCTATGATCTCCGCCGCCCAACTCCGTGCCGCCCGCGCCCTGCTCGGCATCGACCAGCGCACGCTGGCGTCGATGGCCGGCGTGTCCCTGCCCACTATCCAGCGGATGGAGGCGAGCAAGGACGAACACGTGCGCGGGGTCGTCTCCACGCTGGCCAAGATCGTCGCCGCGCTGGAAGCCGCCGGCATCGAGCTGATCGGCAACGGCCAGCCCAGCCAGGGGAGCGGGCGCGGCGTGCGGTTGAAGGAGCCGCGCTGATGGCCGCGCGGCCGCACTTCGACCGCCGCGCCTACCTGCGGATGTTCGAGCCGAAACTGTTCACGGTGCTGCGCGAAGGCTATTCGCTGCGCACCTTCAAGGCCGATGCCGTCGCCGGGCTGACCGTCGCCATCGTCGCGCTGCCGCTGGCGATGGCGCTGGCGATCGCCTCCGGCACCACGCCGGAGAAAGGGCTGCACACGGCGATCATCGCCGGCTTCCTGATCTCGGCACTGGGCGGCTCGCGGGTGCAGATCGGCGGGCCGACGGCGGCGTTCATCCCGGTGGTGTTCCTGGTCATCCAGAAGTACGGCTACGGCGGGTTGATCCTGTGCACGCTGCTGGCCGGGCTGATGCTGATCGCCGCCGGCCTGCTGCGGCTGGGCACGCTGATGAAGTACATGCCGCAGCCGGTGGTCACCGGCTTCACCGCCGGCATCGCGGTGAGCATCTTCTCCAGCCAGGTGAAGGACATGCTGGGGTTGAGCATCGACAAGCTGCCGGCGGAGTTCCTGCCGCGCTGGGAATCCTTCGCCGCGCATATCGGCACCACCCGACCGGCGGCGGTGGCGATGACCGTACTGGGGCTGGCGGTGGTCGTGGGGCTGCGCAAGTGGAAGCCGAAGTGGCCGGGTTTCCTGATCGCGCTGCTCGCCTGCACCCTCGCCTGCGCCGTGTTCGCGCTGCCCGCCGAAACCATCGGCAGCCGCTTCGGCGAATTGCCCTCGGCGCTGCCCGGCTTCGACTTCCCGCATATCCCGTTCGAGCGCACCTTCGAACTGCTGCCCAGCTCCTTCACCATCGCCTTCCTCGCCGGCGTGGAATCCCTGCTGTCGGCGGTGGTGGCCGACGGCATGACCGGCGGGCGGCACCGTTCCAACGGCGAACTGGTGGCGCAGGGCGTCGCCAACGTCGGCTCGGCGCTGTTCGGCGGCCTGCCGGCCACCGGCGCGATCGCGCGCACCGCCACCAACATCCGCGCCGGCGGCAGCACGCCGGTGGCGGGGATGCTGCACGCCGGCTTCCTGCTGCTGTTCATGCTGGCGCTGGCCCCGCTGATGCACTACGTGCCGCTGGCTGCATTGGCGGCGGTGCTGCTGGTGGTCGCATGGAACATGGCCGAAGTGGAGAACTTCCGCAACACGCTGTCCGCGCCCTGGGGCGACCGGCTGGTGCTGCTGCTGACCTTCTTCCTGACCGTGTTCCTCGACCTGACCGTGGCGATCCAGGCCGGCATCGTGCTGGCCGCGTTCGTGTTCATGTATCGGATGTCGGAAGCGGTGGAGGTCAGTTCCGGCGTGCGCGACGCGCTTGGTGAGAGCGGCGAAGACGACCTGCACGGCGACGATCCCGCGCGCGCCGCCGACCTCGATCAGCGCGCGATGCTGCCGAAGGGCGTGGAGGCCTACCAGATCGGCGGCCCGCTGTTCTTCGGCGCGGCCAACCGGCTGGACAACCTGCTCGACCAGTTCTTCGAACCGCCGAAGGCGCTGATCCTGCGCATGCGGCTGGTGCCGGTGATCGACGCCAGCGGCGTGCACGCGTTGAAGAAGCTGGCCGGGCGCTGCCACCGCAAGGGCATCGTGCTGATCGTCTCCGGGCTGCAGGAGCAGCCGAACCGGGTGATCGCCGACATGCGGCTGGAGGAAGCGCCGTGCGAGCTGCACTTCGTCTCCAACTTCGAGCGCGCGGTCAGGCTGGCGAAAACGCTGGTGGACAAGCCGGCGGACTGACGCTCCGGCGATGCTTCGGCACAATGGCCGGATGCAGACGTCCTCCGCTGTCCCGTCGATCGAGGCTCGGGTGCTGCCGGTCGTCACCGGCGACGGCCACTGCGCCGAACTGATCGCGCGCATCCCCGACGCCCCGCGCATGCGCCTGCTGTGGATGGCCGGGATGGGCGTACCGGCGCGGCACTTCATTCCCCTCGCCGATGCGCTGGCGGCGCGCGGCGTGGCGACGTTCCTGCACGAGTGGCGCGGGATCGGTTCCAGCAGCCTGCGCGCATCGCGCGGGTGCGACTGGGGCTATCGCGAACTGCTGGCCGACATCGCGGCGAGCGAGGCCGTGGCCGAGGCGCAGGCGCCCGGCCTGCATCGCGTCCTCGGCGGGCACAGCCTGGGCGGCCAACTGGCCTGTTGCCGACTTGGCCTGCAGCCTGACGCCGCCGAAGCCGTGTGGCTGGTCGCCAGCGGCTCGCCCTACTGGCGCGCGTTCCCGCTGCGCACCGGCCTGGGCATGCCGCTGGTATGCCGCTTCCTGCCGTGGCTGGCGCGGCGCAACGGCTACATGCCCGGCCGCAAAATCGGCTTCGGCGGCAACGAGGCCGTCGGCGTGATCGAGGACTGGGCGCGCAGCGGCCTGAGCGGACGCTACGCCGCGTGCGGCATCGACGCCGATCTGGAAGCCGGCATGGCCCGCTTCGCCGGCGACGTGCGCCGGGTGAATTTCACGGACGACTGGCTGGCGCCGGCGTCTTCGGGCGAATACCTCGCCGGCAAGCTGCACGGCGCGCGCGTGCAGGCGCTGGACATGGATGCCGCGACGCTCGGCGCCGTGGCCGACCACTATGCGTGGATGAAGGCGCCGGACGCGGTGGCGGCGTTCCTCGTTCCCTGAGGGCTACTTTGCCGCTACCCCGCCATTCCCGCGGAGTCCAGCGACTTCGATTTTCGACAGGGAATCAGGGAACAGCGAAGACGCTGGATGCCCGCCTGCGCGGGCATGACGGCATGGAGCCTCAGGGCCTTGCGAACACCAGCGCCGCGTTCGTCCCGCCGAAACCGAAGCTGTTCGACATCACCACGTCGAGCTTGGCATCGCGGCTTTCGCGCACGATCGGGAAGCCTTCCGCGCCGGGGTCGAGGTCGTCGATGTTGGCGGAGCCGGCGATGAAGCCGTCCCGCAGCATCAGCAGCGAGTAGATCGCCTCGTGTACGCTGGCCGCGCCCAGCGAGTGGCCGCTCAGCGCCTTGGTCGAGGACAGCGGCGGCACCGCGTCGCCGAACACTTCGCGCACCGCGTTGAGTTCGACGATGTCGCCCAGCGGCGTGGAGGTGCCGTGGGTGTTGAGGTAATCGACCGGGCGGTTCACGCCTTCCAGCGCCATGCGCATGCAGCGCACCGCGCCCTCGCCGCTCGGCGCCACCATGTCGGCGCCGTCGGAGGTGACGCCGTAACCCACGAGTTCCGCGTGAATATGCGCGCCGCGCGCCACGGCGTGATCCCAGTCCTCCAGCACCAGCATGCCGCCGCCGCTGCCGATGACGAAGCCGTCGCGGCCCGCGTCGTAGGGGCGCGAGGCCTTCTGCGGTTCATCGTTGCGGCCGGACGACAGCGCGCCCATCGCGTCGAACATCACCGTCATCGTCCAGTCCAGGTCCTCGCCGCCACCGGCGAACACGATGTCCTGCGCGCCGTGGCGGATCAGGTCGGCGGCCGCACCGATGCAGTGCGCGGAGGTCGCGCAAGCGGCGCTGATCGAATAGCTCAGGCCCTTGATGTGGAAGGCGGTGGCGAGGTTGGCCGACACCGTGGAGCACATCGTGCGCGGCACCATGTACGGGCCGACCTTGCGCACGCCGCGGTCGCGCAGGATGTCGGCGGTCTCCACCTGCCAGCGGCTGGAGCCGCCGCCGGAGCCGGCGATCAGGCCGGTGCGCGGGTCGCTGACCTGTTCGTCGGTCAAGCCGGCATCGGCGATGGCGTCGCGCAGGGCGATGTAGGTATAGGCGGCGGCATCGCTCATGAAACGCTTGAGCTTGCGATCGATGGCGGCGTCGAGATCGATGTCCACCGCGCCGCCGATCTGGCTGCGCAGGCCGCGCTCCACCGAATCGGGCAGCGTGCGGATGCCGGAGCGGCCCTCGCGCAGCGCGCGCGAGACGCTGTCCAGGTCGTTGCCGAGGCAGGAAGTGATGCCCATGCCGGTGATGGCGACGCGACGCATGTCAGAAGCTCTCCGTCGAGGTGAACAGGCCCACGCGCAGGTCCTTGGCGGTGTAGATCTCGCGGCCGTCGACCAGCGTGCGGGCGTCGGCCTGCGCCACCACCAGCTTGCGGTTGATGACGCGGGTGACGTCGATCTCGTAGGTCACCGTCTTGGCGGTGGGCAGCACCTGGCCGGTGAACTTCACCTCGCCGCAGCCCAGCGCGCGGCCGCGGCCGGGGGCGCCCAGCCAGGTCAGGTAGAAGCCGACCAGCTGCCACATCGCATCCAGCCCGAGGCAGCCGGGCATCACCGGATCGCCGAGGAAGTGGCACTGGAAGAACCAGAGGTCCGGATGAATGTCGAGTTCGGCGCGCACGAAGCCTTTCCCGTGGCTGCCGCCGTCGTCGCTGATCTCGACGATGCGGTCGAACATCAGCATCGGATCGGCCGGCAGGCGGGCGACGCTGTTCGGGAACAATTCGCCGCGTGCGCTGGCCAGCAGCTGTTCGCGGGTGAACGATGAAGCGCGGGTCATGGACTGGCCCAAGTGGAGTAAAGGCTCGATTCTACGCATGGGCGCGCGACATACCTAGGCGTACTGCCTGAACAGCGGCGTGCGCGGCGGGTTTTCCGGATCCTCCGGGTAAAACGAAGTGAAATCGTGTGCACTGCAACATCTGCCCCGGAAAGCGTATTAAGCTCCGATGGAACCCTCACTCCGGAATGTCTCCGTGTCGCAAGCCACGCCCGCTTCCCTGTTGACCGTGTTCGGCGCCACCGGCGATCTCGCCCGGCGCATGCTGCTGCCCTCGCTCTACAGCCTGCAGGCCGAACGCCTGCTGCCGGACGGCATGCGCATCCTCGGCACCGCACGCAGCGAGCTGGATCGGGAGGGCTTCGCCAAACTCGTCGCCGACAGCATCCACGAGCGCATTCCCGCCGCCGAGCGCAACGACGACGCATTGCGCGGCCTGATCGAACGACTCGACTACTGCCCCGCCAGCGCCGACGACGCCGCCTCGATGCAGGCGCTGGCCGGCAGGGTGGAAGCGCTGCGCAACGGCGACGTGCTCTACCACATGAGCACCGCGCCGAAGTTCTACGGCCCCGCCTGCCAGGCGCTGGCCGCCAACGGCGTCGCCGGGCCGGGCACCCGGGTGATGCTGGAGAAGCCGATCGGCAAGGACCTGGCCTCTGCCATTGCCATCAATGACAGCGTTGCCATGGCCTTCGACGAGGAGCGCATCTACCGCACCGACCACTACCTCGGCAAGGAAGGCGTGCAAAATCTCATTGCGCTGCGCTTCGGCAATTCGCTGTTCGAGCCGCTGTGGAGCGCGCGCCACATCGAGCAGGTGCAGATCACGGTGGGCGAGACCGTGGGCGTGGAAGGCCGCGGCGACTACTACGACGAGTCCGGCGCGCTGCGCGACATGCTGCAGAACCACCTGCTGCAGCTGCTGTGCCTGGTGGCGATGGAGCCGCCGGCGCGCTTCGACCCCACCGCCGTGCGCAACGAGAAGATCAAGGTGCTGCGTTCGCTGCGCCCGATCGACCGCGGCAACGTCGCCACCGAATCGGTGATCGGCCAGTACACCGCCGGCGCCAGCGAAGGCAAGGTGGTGCCGGGCTACGCCGAGGAGCTGGGCCGCGCCAGCCGCACCGAAACCTTCGTCGCCCTGCGCGCGCACGTGGACAACTGGCGCTGGTCCGGCGTGCCGTTCTACCTGCGCACCGGCAAGCGCCTGCCCTCGCGCAGCACCGAGATCTACATCCAGTTCCGCAAGGTGCCGTATTCGATCTTCGGCGGCCCGGCGGCGACCGACATGCAGCCCAACGGCCTGCTGATCAAGCTGCAGCCGGAAGAACGCATCGAGCTCGACCTGATGAGCAAGACGCCGGGACTGGATCGCCACGGCCTGCGCCTGTCGCAGGTAGCGCTGGACCTGGACTTCCACGAAGAATTCCTCAACGCCCGCAAGCGCATCGCCTACGAGCGCCTGTACCTGGACGCGATCGAAGGCAACGGCACGCTGTTCGTGCGCCGCGACGAGACCGAGGCCGCGTGGCAGTGGGTCGATGCCATCGCCGACGGCTGGCGCGCCACCGGCATGGTGCCCAAGCCCTATCCCGCCGGAACGTGGGGGCCGAGCGCGTCGGTGTCGCTGATCGACCGCAGCGGCCACAGCTGGCGCGAATGAGGACGGCGGCGATGGGCTGGATCGAACGCGACTACGCCGATGCCGCCACGCTGGTGGCCGGCGTCGCCGCGACGTTCGAAGCCGCCTGCCATGAGGCCATCGCGCAGCGCGGCAGTGCGTTCCTCGCGCTGGCCGGGGGGCGCACGCCGCTGCCGGTGTACGCGCATCTGGCGAACGCGCAACTCGGCGGCAGCATCACGGCGATTCCCACCGACGAACGCTGCGTGCCGCACGACCACGCGGCCTGCAATCTGCGCAATCTGCGCGACGCCTTTGCTCTTGCTCGTCATTCCCGCGAAGGCGGGAATCCAGCTCTTGCTGTTGCCTCGAAATATCAAAAGCTGGATTCCCGCCTTCGCGGGAATGACGATGCTCTTTCTGTCCACATCGACGTGCAGCCGTTGACGGCACCCGATGGCGACATCGAAGCCTCGCTGGCAAAGACGCGCGCATGGCTCGCCGCCCACCCCGAACCGTTCGACGCCGTCCTCCTCGGCATGGGCGCCGACGGCCACTTCGCCTCGCTGTTCCCCGGCGCGGCCAACCTCGCCGACGGCCTGGCGATGGACAGCGGCACCGACGCCATCGCCACCCTGCCCGACCCGCTGCCGCCGGAAGCCCCGTTCGCGCGCATCAGCCTGACCCTGCCGCGCCTGCTGCGCGCGCGCGCCGTCCACCTGGTCGTCACCGGGCAGGACAAGCGCGCGATCCTGCGCCGCGCCCAGCAGGAACCGCACGCGCCCTATCCAGTCGCCACGCTGCTGCACGCAGCCGCCAGCCCCATCCACATCCACTGGAGTCCCTGATGTCCACCGCCGCGCTGCATCCCGCCGTCGAACGCGTCACCGCCCGCATCGCCGAGCGCAGCAGGCCGACGCGCACCGGCTACCTCGCCCGGATGGACGCGGCGCGCGCGCAGGGGCCTTACCGCTACAAGCTCTCCTGCGGCAACCTCGCCCACGCCTTCGCCGCCTCCGGCGAGGACAAGCCGACGCTGCGCGGCGGGCGCAGCGGCAACATCGGCATCGTGACCGCCTACAATGACATGCTCAGCGCGCACCAGCCGCTGGAGCAGTACCCGACGCTGATCCGCATGGCCGCGCGCAACGCCGGCGGCAGCGCGCAGGTGGCCGGCGGCGTGCCGGCGATGTGCGACGGCGTCACGCAGGGCCGCGACGGCATGGAGCTGTCGCTGTTCTCGCGCGACGTGATCGCGATGGCCACCGCCGTCTCGCTCTCGCACGACGCCTTCGACGCGGTGCTGTGCCTGGGCGTGTGCGACAAGATCGTGCCCGGGCTGCTGATCGGCGCCCTGAGCTTCGGCCACCTGCCGGTGATCTTCGTGCCCGCCGGGCCGATGCCGTCCGGCATCTCCAACAAGCAGAAGGCCGAGGTGCGGCAGCGCTACGCGCTCGGGCAGGCCACGCAGGACGAGCTGATGGACGCCGAAGCCGCGTCCTACCATTCGCCCGGCACCTGCACCTTCTACGGCACCGCCAATTCCAACCAGATGCTGATGGAAGTGATGGGCCTGCACCTGCCCGGCACCGCCTTCGTGCCGCCGAACACGCCGCTGCGCGACGCGCTGACCGTGGCCGCCGCGGAGCAGGCGCTGCGCATCACCGCGCTCGGCGATGCGTATCGCCCGCTGGCGCACACCATCGACGAGAAGGCCATCGTCAACGCGATGGTCGGGCTGGCCGCCACCGGCGGCTCCACCAACCACACCCTGCACCTGGTCGCGGTGGCGCGCGCCGCCGGTATCGTGATCGACTGGAACGACCTCGACGAACTCTCCAAGGCGACGCCGCTGTTGGCGCGCGTGTATCCGAACGGCTCGGCCGACGTAAACCATTTCGAGGCCGCCGGCGGCATGGGCTTCGTGATCTCGCAACTGCTCAACGCCGGCCTGCTGCACGAGGACATCCTCTGCGTGCACGGCGGCGGCATGCGCCAGCAGGCGCAGCAGCCCTATCTGGACGACCTCACCCTGCGCTGGCGCGACCCGCCAGCGCAGTCGCGCGACGCCGACATCGTGCGTCCCATCGAAGCGCCGTTCGACAGCGAGGGCGGCCTGCGCTGCCTGCAGGGCAACCTCGGCCGCGCGGTGGTGAAGATTTCCGCGGTCGCGCCGCAGTACCGCCGCCACGAAGCGCCGGCCAGGATCTTCGAATCGCAGGATGCGCTGCTGGCCGCGTTCAAGGCCGGCAAGCTGGAAGGCGATTTCATCGCCGTGGTGCGCGGCCAGGGCCCGCGCGCCAACGGCATGCCGGAGCTGCACAAGCTCACGCCCACGCTGGCGGCGTTGCAGGATCGCGGCCAGCGCGTCGCCCTGCTCACCGACGGCCGCATGTCCGGCGCTTCGGGCAAGGTGCTGGCGGCGATCCACGTCACCCCGGAAGCCGCCGACGGCGGCGCGCTGGCGAAGCTGCGCGAAGGCGACACGATCCGCATCGACGCCGAGGCCGGCGCCATGGACGCGCTGGTCGATGCCGCCGAATGGAACGCGCGCGAAGCCGCCCTGCCCGATCTGTCCGGCAACCAGTTCGGCACCGGCCGCGAACTGCTCGGCATGATGCGCGGCAGCGTCGGCTCCGCCGAACACGGCGCCTGCTCGCTGTTCGGAAACGACGCATGAGCCCGTCCAGCCTCGCCCTGGTCGGCGACATCGGCGGCACCAACGCGCGTTTCGCGCTGGTCGACCTGGCCGCGCCGAAGATCGAGCTGCGCGAATCGAAGTCGCTGCCCAACGCCGATTTCGCCAGCCTGCAACACGCCATCGAGCACTACCTCGCCGGCGTCTCCGAGAAGCCCGAGCGCGCCGCGCTGGCGGTGGCCTGTCCGGTCGGCAGCGACGAGATCCGCCTGACCAACCGCGCCTGGTCGTTTTCCCGCAGCGAACTGCAGCGCACGCTGGGCCTGTCCGAACTGCGCATGCTCAACGATTTCGGTGCGGTCGCCTGGGCGATCCCCGCGCTCGACACCGACCACCTGCTGACCCTGCACGGCAAGCTGGAAACCCCGCTGCGCGGCCCGGTCAGCGTGCTCGGCCCCGGCACCGGCCTCGGCGTGGCGCTGCTGGTCGGCTCCGACGCAAACGGCTGGCACGTGGTGGAAACCGAGGGCGGCCACGTCGGCTTCTCGCCGATCGGCGACGAGGAGCGCGCGATCTCCGCGTGGCTCACCGCCCAGCACGGCCGCACCTCGACCGAACGCCTGCTGTGCGGCAAGGGCCTGTCCGAGATCGACGCGGTGCTGCGCGGCGTCGGCGCGATCCTGCCAGGCCAGTTGCCGCAGCCCGGCGAAACCACCCTGCGCGCGCCCGTCCTGCGCGATCCCGCCGAGATCGTGGCCGCCGCGCTGGACGGCCACGACCAGGCCGCGCGCCGTACGCTGGCGCGGTTCTGCGCCGTGCTCGGCAGCGTGGCCGGCGACTGCGCGCTGATCCACGGCGCGCGCAGCGTGGTCATCGCCGGCGGCATCGTCCCGCGCTTCGTCCCGTTCCTGCGCAGCAGCGCCTTCCGCGAGCGCTTCCTCGCCAAGGGCCGGCTGACGCCGATGCTGGAATCGCTGCCGATCCACGTCATCACCCATCCCCATCCCGGCCTGCTCGGCGCCGCCTGCGCGCTGCGCGCCACGGAGCTTTGACCATGTTCGACACCGACCGCCACAACCAGCTCGTCGATGCCGTGTTCGCCCGCGCGCCGGTCGTGCCGGTGATCACCATCGAGCGCATCGAGGACGCGCTGCCGCTGTGCCGCGCGCTGGCCGACAACGGCCTGCCGGTGCTGGAAGTGACCCTGCGCACCGCCTGCGCGCTGGATGCCATCGCCCTGCTCGCGCGCGAACTGCCGCAGGCCTGCGTCGGCGCCGGCACCGTGCTGTGCGAAGCCGACCTGCGCAAGGTCGAAGCGGCCGGCGCGCAGTTCGCCATTTCCCCCGGCGTCACCGACGCGCTGTACGACGCCGCGAAACGATGCGCCACGCCGCTGATCCCCGGCATAGCGACGGCCGGCGAACTGATGCGCGGCCTGGAACACGGCTGGCAGCGCTTCAAGTTCTTCCCCGCCGAAGCCAGCGGCGGCGTGGCCGCGCTCAAGGGCTTCGCCGGTCCACTGCCGATGGCGCGCTTCTGCCCGACCGGCGGGATAGATATTGCAAAAGCGCCGAGCTATCTCGCGCTGCCCAACGTCGCCTGCGTGGGCGGTTCGTGGATGCTGCCGAACGATGCCATCAAGGCCGGCGATTGGGAACGCATCGGCCGGCTGGCGCGCGAGGCGGCGACGCTGAAGCGTTAATCCGGAGACGCCGGAGTCCGAGCCGGATAGCGCTCGACGATCCAGCCGGACACGGCATCCAATGCGAGGGGCGACATCGTTTCCTCGATGGCCGCGTACTCGCCCAGTCCGCCAGTGCGCGCGGTCTGGAACAGATGGTTCAAGCCCGCCAGTTCGCGCGTGGCCGCATCGCGATTCGATGCCGTTGCCGCGCGGATGCCCTCCAGGTTCTGCCGCGGCAATACCTGCCGATCCAGCGCGCCGTTCAGGGCGAGGATCGGCCCGGGGAACCGCGCCAGGGCCTGTGCCGGGTCGTGACGCACGAACCAACGGAACCATGGATCCAATGCCTGCTTCCGCATCGCGTCGCGCGACGCAGGTGGCAGCTTGGCCGCTTCGTCCAGCAGCGCATCCAGCGCGGAACGCGCGGCGGCCTCGTCCAGCGTGCTGCCCGCGATACGCATCGCTCCGGCCTGGAGCGCTTCGGACGCCTCCTGCTCCGCCGCGCTCCGGCCCTGCGCCTGCGCCAGCGCCTTGCGTTGCGCTTCCAGCATCGCGGCGATCGGCACGCCCGGCGCGGCCAGCAGGACCATCCAGGCCACCTTCGGGTTGTCCAGCGCCGCGAGTGGGCCGACGATGCCGCCCTCGCTGTGGCCGATGAAGCCGATCGCATTCGCGTCGATGCCTGGCTGCGCCGCCAACCACGCGAACGCGGCATTGGCGTCGTTCGCGAAGTCGGCGGAAGTCGCCCCGGCATGCCGCCCCGTGGATCGGCCGACACCGCGATCGTCGTAGCGCAGCACCGCGACGCCGCGGCGCGCGAGGTGGTCGGCCAGCACCGCAAATGGTTTGTGCCCGAACGCGGATTCGTCCCGATCCTGCGGCCCCGAGCCGGTGATCAGGATGGCGGCCGGGAACGGGCCATCACCATCGGGCAGGCTCAACGTGGCCGACAGCGTCACGCCCGGCGCGACGATCCCCGGAATGCTCGCGTCGAGGTCGCGATAGGGAAACGGCGATCGCGGCGTCTGCGGGCGGCGCGGCGCGACGGCCTCCGCGGACGATCCCGTCCTGCGGAAACGGCTTCGGCTGCCATCCGTCCAGCGTCCGGACAGCTCCTCGCCCTCGATCCGTCCGGCGAAGCTCACGCCCGCCGTGGGCAAGGTGAAACGGATCCGGTCGCCGTCCCTCGCCAATGCCGTGACGGGCATCGCCTTCGCCAGCATGTCGGGCGCATCGAACGTCGCCACCGTTCCGCCGTTGCCGGTGCCGACGCGCAGCGCCATCCGCATTTCGACGCCGTTGCGGAGCGTGGTGCCTTCCCACGCGCCATCCAGACCTTGCACCAGCGGCGCCGCGGCGAACGGACCGCGCGCGAACGCCAGCGGAAACGCGGCACCCTGCCGGAACGTACCGACGAAGTGGTTTCCCTCGGGCTCCCACGTACCCTCGTAACGGATGCCCTTGGCCGGCAGGGAAAACCGCAGCCCATCGTCACCGACCGACAGCTCGGACAGCGGCATTCCCTGCCCGGGCGCCTGGTCCAGGCTTTCGAGTTGTCCCTGCCACAGGCCGCTCGCATCCTTGCCGATGGTGAGCTGCAGCCGCAACCGCCGCTTGCCGGCATCCAGCGTGCCGTGCCACGGCCCGATCCACGGTTCCCGCGCCGATGCGGAAACCGGAGGCGATGCGCCCCGGGCAAAAGAGGGCGCGCAGGCGAAGCCGGCCAGCGCAAGAAGGCCGGCCCGAAGCAGGAAGCGAAGCATCCGATTACTCCCGGGATGGATTGACGAAAACCGACTCGATCGGCAAACCGAACAGGTCGGCGATCCGGAACGCCAGCGGCAGCGAAGGCTCGTGCCGCCCCGTCTCGATGGCGTTGACGCTCTGGCGCGAAATGTCCAGCCGCTGCGCCAGGTCCTGCTGGCTCCAGTCGCGTTCGGCGCGCAGCACCTTGAGCCGGTTCTTCATGGCTGCTCCGCAGCGCGGCGGTCGCGCCGCTCAAGCCAGAACCGGGCGATGCCCCAGGCGCAGGCCCACGCGACGAAGGCGAGGAAGATCGGCACGTGCCCGATCAAACCGCCGAACTGCAGCATCCCCAGCACGCTGGAGAGCGACAGCACCGCACCCAGCGCCAGCAGCATGGACAGCACCGAGCGGTTGCGCACGTATTCGTCCGTTTCCTCGCGCAAGTACAAGCCCAGCAGCGCGATCATGGCGACGACCGGCAGCGCCGACGCCACCGCCATCGCCACCACCAGCACGCGTGGCGGCGAGAAGGCATGGGTCATCGCGGTATTGGCCGCGATCAATCCCAGATACGCAGCGGCCACGGTCCAGGTGCGACGGGTATAGCGCTGTGCGGCGGGCGTCCGATGCATGGCAAGACTCCTTTCCAATATGACAAGAAAACTTTACATATTCAGAATTCAGAATGTCAAGACATCTTTACAAAAAGACGTGAATTCTTGTCTTTCTAGCTCTGTTGCAGGCGCCCGGCATTCGGAGCGCTCACAGCGCCGCGCGGCTTCCGTCCTCGCGCACGCGCCATGCCTTCCCGCCCTCCAGCCACAGACCTTCCGAACTGCGTGGCGGCAGCGTGGAGCGATGGTCGAGCGGATGCTTGACGTCGATGGCGAACACCCGCCCCTCGAAAAAGGGCTTCACGCGCCAGTGCAGCGTGTGGCCCACCACGACGGACACCGCATCGAATCGGGCCAGCGTCTTCTCCACCTGCTGCTGGGTCAGATCGTCGTCCTTGAAGTAGCCGCGATACCACGACGGCCCGGTCTTGGGATCGATCAGGAAATCCTCGCTGCCGGGCCGCTGCTTCGGATACCAGATCCGGCGGTAGTTCGCGCGCACGATGCGGTTGATGTCGTCCAGCGACCAAGGCTTGTCCGCCAGCGCCGGATGCAGACCGCCATGCACGAACAGGATGCCGTTGATGACTTCGGCCGTGTTCTTGCTGGCCAGCCAGCGCCCGAGGAAGGCATCGTCGCCGAACAACTCGGCCTGCCGACGTCCCAGGATCGCGGCGACGTTGAAGTACTTCTCGTGGCTCGACTGGAAGTTGCCCTGCAGGCTTTTGATCTCGTGGTTGCCGAGGATGTAGTGCACCCGTCCTCCGGCCCTCGCCGCGTCCTGCTCCAGCTTGTAGATCAGCCACAGCACCTGCGTCACCGACGCGCCGCGATCGACGAAATCGCCGAGCAGCACCAGGTGCCCGTTACCGAACGTCCAGTTCAGGCCGGCGTCGATCACCTTGGACCGGATCAGGAAATCACGGAACGCCCTGTAGTTGCCCTCGATGTCGGAGACCGCGAGGATCGGCCTGTCGTCGCGATAGCGGATCGGCGGCGTGACGAATCGCGGCGTCGCCTGCACGCTGAAACGGCTCTTGTCGAGCGGAACGGCGACCTCCACCCGGAACGGCTCGTCCGGCGCATGCCGCTGCTCCTCCACGCGGAAGCCCTGCTTGGCATCGCCTTGTATGGTCTTCGACACCCAGACATCGCCCTGCCGGAACACGTGCGGCCCCTCGCCGCCCGACTTGTAGGCGGCCTCGGTCTGCCCGTAGTAGAAATCCGCGCCGTGCCAGAGGCCGAAGCCGGCGGCGAGCACCGCCAGCACCAGCAGCACGACGAGGAAATGCCCCACATACGCCAATACGGTTTTCATGGTCTGCTCTCTTTTTTCAGGACGAGCGAGGCCGGACAGCCGCGCAGGCCGCCATGCATCGTTCGCGGGATCGGGGAACGGGCGGCGTTACCGCCCTTGGAAAAGGATTTCGATCAGGTCAGGACAAGCCTCGCCGCAGCACGCGCAGCACCCGGCGCGTCAGCTCCGCGCACCATGCCGATGCCAGCAGGGCGATCGGCACCAACCAGTAGCCCAGCAATTCCTTCGCCTCCGGGTACGGCGCCCCCGACCAGGCGACGGCGACGGAATTGCCGCCATTGGCCGACCACGCACCGACCAGCGACGGCTGCCACAGCTTCGCCAGCGCCAGCAGCAGGAGGGCGGCGGCGATGGAATAGCCGAACGCGCCCATCGAGTAGTACAGGCCGTGCGTCACCGTCTGCCTGACCCGCTGGATGACGCGGAACCCCGCCGGCGGCGGCGCGCCGGTGCGGATGTGGGCCACGTATTGCGCCGCCAACGCTTCCGGCGGGCCGAAGCCCTCCAGCAATGCGGCGACGTCGAGGTGCTCGCCGCGCGCCTCGGCCTGCTCCACGACATCGTGGATGTGGCTTTCGATTTCCCGGACGACCTCGTCGGCCTCGGCCTTGTCCAACGGGCCGAGCTGCGAGGAAAGCGCACGCATGTACGCGTGGATCGGATGACGCGTCGTCATGTCAGCTTCCTTGATTGGGGGATTCGTTGCCGGCCGCGGTGGCCAGCAGGGCATCGATGTCGGCGACCGACTGCCGCCACGCCTGCACGAGCGCAGCGAGCTTCTGCTCGCCCCTGGCGGTGAGCCGGTAGTACTTGCGGGGCCGGCTTTCGCCTTCCTGCACCCAGTTCGCATCCACCAGTCCGTCGCGCTTGAGGCGATCCAGCAGCGGATACAGCGTGCCTTCCGTGATGGCGGTAGTGGGAAAGCGCTGCAGGTGGCGCAGCAGGGCCAGGCCGTATACCGGTTCAGCCCGCAGCGCCGCCAGGATCACCAGTTCGAGCGCGCCCTTGCGCAGCTGTATCTGCCACTTCTCCTGCGAATCGTCGTTTTCCATGCGGTTACCTTGCCAAGGACAATACTTTGCAATGAAAAGTATGCTGCTTGACATGAATTCCGCTGTCAAGCCTCCCGCGAGCGTCACGCTCCGATCGCTTCCCCACTCGCCTGGATATCGCCACGCAAAAGAAAAACCCCGCCGGCTCGCACCGGCGGGGTTGGCATGTTGCCCAGGGAGAACGTCGGTCAGAACCGGTAGCTGGCGCCCAGCAGCAGGGTGCGGCCCCACTTTATGTATTCCAGCGGGCGGTCCTTGGTGCCGGCATAGGTGCGGTAGGCCTCGTCGCCCAGGTTGCTGGCCTGCAGGAGCAGGCTCAGGCCCTTGAACGCGCTGCTTTCGCCGAAGGTGTAGCTGACCTGCGCGTCGGTGATGTTCTCGCCGACCACGTAACGCAGCGTGCGGTTGCCGTCGAAGTTGCCGATCTCGCCGATGAAGTCCGAGCGGCGGCGGTTGTTGACGCGGAACTCGAAGCCGTTGCGCTCGTAATAGGCGGTCAGGTTGTAGACGCGCTTGGACAGGCCCGGCAGGCTGATCGGATCGCTGCCCACGCTGCTGGCGCTTTCCGGGTCGAGTATCTTGATGCTGCTGTCGTTGAAGCTGGCGCTGGCGACCACGCCAAAGCCCTGCAAGGCATCGCCGAACACCATGTCCAGCGGCAGCGACGCGGTCAGTTCCACGCCCTGCAGCTTGCCGCCCTTGCCGTTCAACGGCTCGCTGTAGGTGCCGAACTGCTGCACCGGCGGCTTGCCTTCCTGCGGAACATAGCTCGCGACTTCAGCCGAGTAGTCGTAACCGTCCCGGGACTGCGTATAGATGTAGCTGCGCAGATCCTTGTAGAAGTACGCGGCGGCGATGTAGGCCTTGCTGCCGAAATATTTCTCCCAGGAGATGTCGAAGGCATTGGCGCGCCATGGATCGAGCATGGCGTTGCCCGAGCTGCCACCCGGTTTGCCCGTGTTTTCATCCACGCCGAAGTCGAGCGAAGCGCGCATCTGGTCGACGCGCGGACGGGCCACCTGCCGCGCCAGACCCACGCGAAGCGTCTGGTCGTCCGCCAGCGAGAACGCCAGATTCATGCTGGGCAGCACGTCGGTGTACGTCTTGCCCTTGGTGTAAGGGCTCACGATATTGGGCGGGAGGAACGCACGGCCATCGGACGATTGGTCGACATGCTGGATTTGCAGACCGATGTTTCCGCGTACCGGCACCGATCCCCAGGTGGTATCGATATTGCCTTTCGCATAGCCGGTCGTGATCGTTTCATTCACGATCCAGGTCTTCGCGATCAGGTAACCCGCCGCGTCCTCGCTGGGAACGAAGGTCATGTAGCGCGACACCGCGCCCGGCACGTTCCACGACGGAATCATGCCGATGCCGGCGAAACCGAGGTCGACCAGCCCGTATTGCAGGTCGGATTCGATGGTCGTGTCACCCTGCGAACCGACGTTGATGTTGCCTTCCGGCTGGTGCTTCTCCTTCTTTCGGTCAGCGTAGTTCAGGCCGACGTCGATGCTGGAGAACAGGTTGTCCATGCCGCCCGACGCGGGGAAATTGGCGTCGAGGCGGAACCCCTTCAGCTCGTCCTCGACCTTCGGCACCTTGCCGTAGCCGGAGCCGTAGATCGTGTTGCGCAGGAACAGCTTGGAGGGGTCCGAATAGTCGAGCGTCGGCACCATCTGCGAGAAGCCGTCCTCGGAAATCGACAGGTCGATCGAGTCCAGCGCGGGCGGCGGCGCGATCTGCGCGTTGTTCTCCAGACTCAGCTCGTCGCGCTTGGCCCTCGACCAGCTCAGGTCGGCGGTGAGCTTGACCCCGTTGTCCATGAAGAATTCGTTGCGCCAACCGACGGCGCTGATGGTGTCCTTCCGATGGTTGTACATGCCGCGCACCAGCGGATAGACGTTCTGGACGGTACCGCCGGTGAAAGTGTCGTTGCCGTTCGCCATCGCGCCGTCGACGTTCAAGCCGGGATCGTAGCCACCGTTCCAGCCGCTCAGGTTGACTTCGAACTGGTTGGCCGTACTTTCCTGCTTCGCCTGCGAATGGAACACGTCGAGCGTGCTGATCCATCCGTCCTTGGCGCGCACTTCCAGCGTGCCCATCACGCCGTCGCGCTTGGTGTAACCCGTGCGGCGCAGCGCCTTGATGCCATCGGAATAGTAGGTGCCGGCATCAACGCCCGGACGCCAGTTCTCGCCGATGGCCTGCCACGGCTCGTACAGGCCCACCTGGTTTTCCTGGATCGGCGTGTCGGAATGCGAATAGCCGATCGAATAGCCGATCGTGCGGTCCGCCGACTGGCCGATGTAGCTGGCGTTGAAGCGGTTGCCGGTGGCGCCTTCGTTGGCCGCAGACCCCAGCGAGTTGCGCTGCCAGCGGCCGCTGAGCGCGATCACCGGCTTGTCGTAATCGAGCGGGCGCACGGTGCGCATGTCCATGGTGCCGGACAGGCCCTGCCCCACCAGCGCGGCGTCGGGCGTCTTGTACACGGTGACGCCGGCCATCAGCTCGGACGGATACTGGTCGAACTCGACGCTGCGATTGTCGCCGGTGCTGACCAACTCGCGACCGTTGAGCAGGGTGGTGGCGAAGTCGGGCGACAGGCCGCGCACGCTGATGACCTGCGCGCGGCCGGCCACGCGCTGCGCCGCCAGGCCCGGCAGGCGCGCGATGGATTCGGCGATGCTCACGTCGGGCAGCTTGCCGATGTCTTCGGCGGACACGGCCTCGACGATGGACGTGGCGTCCTTCTTGATGTCGATGGCGCGCTCGATGCCGCCGCGGATGCCGGTCACCACGACGGTGTCGAGGTTCTTGGCGTCGTCCTTCTTCTTCGCGCTGGCCGGCGCGTCCTGCGGATTCGCTTGCGCATCCTGTGCGGAGGCCTGCGCGGCCAACATCATCGCCGCCGTGGCCAGCGCCACGCTCAGCAGGTTTCGCTTCAACTGCACCATTTTCCCCTCCAGGAATGGTTTTCGGAATCGACCGGGCTGTCGCCGCCCGCTTCTTCATGCCTGCGCAATGCGAATTGCATGAACGCTGCGATGGTAGTCGCGCAATCGAGCGGTGGACGATGCTGCATACGTATTCATTGCAGCAACCAATGAAAATCCTGAAACCCGCGCCAAGGCTTGCTTTCATGGAGACGAGAAAGCGCCGCCGCCACGCCATCGGCGCGACGCGAGCAAGGGCGCCGCGCGTGTTTTCCGCGACGCAGCACGTGCCGGCGCATCGCGCCGTTTCGGCCTCTAGCGCATGCCGGGCGCCGTCCGTTCGGCATAGGCCCAGCGCAGGAATGCGGGCAACATGCGCGCCCAGCTCGCCTGGTCGTGCTTTCCTCCATCGAGCAGGAACAAGGTCGCGTCGCCGCGCCCTGTTCCGCCGGCGTCTTCCCCGCCGTAGCCGAACTGGCCAAGTCCCTTGTGCAGCGTGCCGTCCCGGCTCGTCCAGCCGTCGATCAGGTCGCGCGTGTCGTCGAGCACGTCGGCGACGCCGTCGCCATCGCGATCGCTGGTGTCCTCGTCGCTGCCGACGGCGAAGAACAGCTGCGGTTTGTTCGCTGGTGCGCCTTCGGCGACCAGCGCATGCACGATGCGGGTGGACTGCACGGCGTTCGCATCGTACGCATCGGTCGATAGCCAGAGCGACGGCGAGAACGCACCGGCGCGGCCGAACAGTTCCGGATACTGCCAACCGATGCCGAACGCGCTCACCGCACCCAGCGACCACCCGAGGATCGCGCGGCCTTCGGGGCTTGCAATGGTGCGATAGCGCGCATCGACCAGCGGCACCAGCGTTTGCGTGAGCCATCGCGCGTAGATCCACGCATTCGCGCCGACCGTGCCGTATTTCGTCGGCACGGCGATGGCCTTCTCCTTGGCGCGATCGAACAGTCCATAGCCCGCCATCCGATCCGGCGGCATGTCGATGGCGACCACGATGATCCGGCGGATCGCATGCATGCGATCCAGCCGTCCCAGCGTGGCTTGCAGACCGACGGCTTCCATGTCCTGCCCATCGTTGACGTAAAGCACGTCGTAGCGGGCCTGCGTGGCGTCGTAATCCGGCGGCAGGTAGGCGCGCACGCGGATGGATTCATCTGACAGGCCCGGCGCGGCGATCTTTAGCGTTTCGACGCGCGACGCCTGCGCCTGCGTGCATGCGCAGGCAAGCAGCAGGCACAACGCGGCGGCGAAACGCATCAGCACGTCATGGTTCCAGCGGCACGAAACGAATCGCCGCGCCACCACCGCCGGCCAGCCACAGCGACAGCGCATCGCCACGCGCCACCGCCTTGTCCTCGCGCACGAAGCGGAAGCGCGCATCGCCATGCCAATCCGCGCCTTCGCCGTCGCGGTAGATCTCGGCGCGATAACGCTTGCCGGTATCGAGGAAGTCCAGCTTGAGTTGCAGCGTGCGCGGGTTGCGGTCGTTCATCGCGCCGAGGAACCACAGCGGCGCACCACGCTGCTTGCGGGCGATGGCGACGTATTCGCCCACTTCGCCGGCCAGCACGTGGCTTTCGTCCCAATCCACCGCCACGTCCTTGATGAACTGGAAGGCATCGGCATGTTGCGCGTAGTGTTCGGGCAGATCGGCGGCCATCTGGATCGGGCTGTAGATACCGACGTACAGCGCCAATTGGCGCGCCAGCGTGCTCTGGATTTCCTGCCCGTGGCGACCGGTCAGGCTGAGCACGCCGGGCGTGTAGTCCATCGGGCCGGCCAGCATGCGGGTGAACACCAGCGTCACTTCGTGTTCCGGCGGATTCGGCGGGTTGGCCCAGGCGTTGTATTCCATGCCGCGCGCGCCTTCGCGCGAGACCCAGTTCGGGTAGGTGCGGCGCAGGCCGGTGTCCTTGATCGGTTCGTGCGAGTTGATGGCGATGTGCCGCTTGGCCGCCGCCTCCAGCACGCGCAGGTTGTGGTGGCTCATCCACTGGCCTTCGTGCCATTCGCGCAGCACCGGGCCGTTCGCCGCGTCCTGCCGTTCGATCTGGCCGGCGTCGCAGACGTAGCCGGTTTTCACCACGTCGATGCCGTTGCGCGCGTCGAGTGCGAACGCCGCATCGAGCTGCCGCTCGTAGTGGCTGACCGCGCAGCCGGTTTCGTGGTGGCCGATCAGGTGGACGCCCTTGCCGGCGGCGTACTTCGCCAAACCCACAAGATCGAAATCCGCCGCGGGCTTGGTGAAGTCGAAGTCCCAGCCGTTGGCGAACCAGTCACCGTCCCAGCCGGGATTCCAGCCTTCCACCAGCACGCCGCGAAAGCCGTTGGCGGCGGCGAAGTCGATGTAGCGCTTCGTGTTCTCCGTGGTCGCACCGTGCTTGGGACCGGTGGCCCAGCTCTGCTCATCAAGATGCAGCGACCACCACACGCCGACGTATTTCGCGGGCGTGAACCAGCTCACGTCGCCCAGCTTGTTGGGTTCGTTGAGGTTGAGGATCAGGTTCGATTCCACCAACCCGCCAGCGCTGTCGCTGATGGCAATCGTGCGCCACGGCGTCACGAAGGGCGTGGCGCGCACCACCGGCGTCGGGCTGCCGGGTGTCAGCGCGGCGCGCAGGACGTTGCCTTCGCGCATCAGGTTCATGCCGGCGTAGTCCACCAGCGCGGCCTCGTGCAGGCTGAGGTGCAGGCCGTCGTCGGTGCGCAGGGTGATCGGCGTCTGCGCGATGCCGACTTCGGCCAGCGGCGTGCGGTGGTAGAGGTATTCCTCGCGGTTCCATTGCAGCGCGGGAATCCACCAGGCGGTGGCTGGGCGCGCGACGGCGAATTCGGTCAGCTCCTGCACGATTTGCGCCTCGCGCAGCGCGGGCTGCGCCGGCACGTCGTAGCGGAAGCCCACGCCGTCGTCGAAGACGCGGAACACCACGTCGAAGCGGCGGTGGTCGTGGTTCTTTTCGATGAGGCTGGCGCGCAGTTCGTTGTAATGCTCGCGCACGTAGCGGCGCTCGCCCCACGGTTGTTCCCACGTGTTGTCGAAGCTGCGTGCAGCCTGCTTTTCCAGCGTGAGGTTGCGCAGCAGCTGGCGACCGTTACGGAAAACGAAGCCCAGATGCGAATCGGCGATCACCGGCTTGCCGTCGCGCTGAACGCGGTAGGCGAGCCGTCCATCGCCGTCCAAGTCCAGTTCCACTTTCAGCCTGCCGTCGGGTGAGGTCACGCTGGTGACGGTTTCGGCGTGGGCAAGCGGGGATAGCAACAACCCGGCAGCCAGAAGCGCCCTGCTCGTCATTCCCGCGAAAGCGGGCCGCTTCTGACAGACGAATGTCTGTCCAATCCAGCTCTTGATCTTGAAAGGCAGAAAAGCTGGATTCCCGCCTTCGCGGGAATGACAGCGTTGAGAATGCCCTCTTTCGCGGGAATGACGGCCTTGGGGTTTTACGCTTTCACGGGAATGACGAGCAATGGCATTCATTTGCTTCACTCCAGTGTGCCGAACGCAATGCCGCGCGGCGGCAGATGCAGCGTCCCGCTTTCCAGCTTGGCCGCCTGCGGGCCGGGGGCATCGAGCAAGGCGGTGCCGGCAAACGCGGGCCATGACACCGGCGCATCCGACAGGTTGAACGCCACCAGCAGGCGCTGGCCCTCGGCCTCGCGCACGAAGGCCAGCACGTCGTCCGGCGCGTCCACGAAGGCGATGGAGCCGCGCACCAGCGCCGGTTGCGCCTTGCGCCAGCGCAGGAAGGCTCGGGTCGCGTTCAGCACCGACGCCGCGTCGTGCTGCTGCGCCTCCACGCTGCGTTCGCGATGCGCCGCCGGCACCGGCAACCATGGCTCGCCCGCGCTGAAGCCGGCGTTCGCGCCGTCGCCGCTCCACGGCATCGGCGTGCGGCAGCCGTCGCGGCCCTTGAAGTTCGGCCAGAAGGTCTTGCCGTAGGGATCCTGCAATTTTTCGAAAGGCACGTCCGCCTCCGGCAGGCCCAGTTCCTCGCCCTGGTACAGGCAGACCGAGCCGCGCAGCGAGCACACCAGCGCCACCAGCTGCTTCGCCAGCGCCGCGTCCGCCGCCTCGCCGCCCCAGCGGGTGACCGCGCGGCGCACGTCGTGGTTGGAGATGGCCCAGCAAGGCCAGCCCTCGGTCATTTTCGCTTCCAGCGCCTCCACCGTCTGCCGGATGTAGGCGGCGCTGCATTCCTCGGTCAGCAGCTCGAAGCTGTAGCCCATGTGCAGGCGGCGGTCGTTGCAATACTCGGCGGTGGTCGCCAGCGAATCTTCCGAGGAGATCTCGCCCAGCGCGCCAGCGTCGGAATAGCGGTCGAGCAGTGCGCGCACGTCCTCCAGCAGGCCGAGGTTTTCCGGCTGCGTGTTGTTGTGGATGTGGTACTGGAACGCATACGGATTGTCCGGGCTGAAGCCGCGCCCGGTGCGTAGTTCTGGCGGCTTCGCCGGGTTGTCGCGCAGTTGCGCGTCGTGGAACGGGAAGTTGATCGAGTCGAGGCGGAAGCCGTCGACGCCGCGATCCAGCCAGAACTTCAGATTGTCCAACTGCGCCGCGCGCACCTGCGGATTGTGGAAGTTCAGATCGGGCTGCGAGGACAAAAAGTTGTGCAGGTAGTACTGGCCGCGACGCGGTTCCCACGTCCACGCCACGCCGCCGAAGATCGACAGCCAGTTGTTGGGCGGGGTGCCGTCGGGCTTGGCGTCGGCCCAGACGAACCAGTCGGCCTTCGGATTGTCGCGGCTGGCGCGGCTTTCGCGGAACCACGGGTGTTCGACCGAGCAGTGGCTGAGCACCTGGTCGATCATCACCTTCAGGCCCAGCGCATGCGCCTTCGCCAGCAGGCGATCGAAGTCTTCCAGCGTGCCGAACAGCGGATCGACGCCGCGAAAGTCGGCGATGTCGTAGCCGAAGTCGGCCATCGGCGAGGTGAAGAACGGCGACACCCAGATCGCGTCGACGCCGAGCGAGGCGATGTAGTCCAGACGCTCGACGATGCCCGGCAGATCGCCCACGCCGTCGCCGTCGGTATCGAGGAAGCTGCGCGGATAGACCTGGTAGATCACCGCGCCGCGCCACCACTGTTGTCCCGCCATGTCCGCCCCGTGTCCCTCGCGTCCACCGGACTATGCCCGCGCCGAAGCGCCCGGCGCGCGTGAATACGTTTACAGGCATGCCCGGCCGTGGCCTGGGGTATATGTAACGACGCCGCAGGGGACGGCCACGAAAACCAGGGGTATGCATGCACGCCAACGGCACCACCGTAACCGCGCAACCGAAGCCGCAGCTCTCGTTCTGGCAGATATGGAACATGTGCTTCGGCTTCCTCGGCATCCAGTTCGGCTTCGCGCTGCAGAACGCCAACGTCAGCCGCATCTTCCAGACGCTGGGCGCGGGCATGGACGACATCCCGGTGTTGTGGGTGGCCGCGCCGCTGACCGGCCTGCTGGTACAGCCGCTGATCGGCTACCTGTCCGACCGCACGTGGACGCCGCTGGGTCGACGCCGCCCCTACTTCCTCGCCGGCGCGGTGCTCGCCTCGCTCGCCCTGCTCGCCTTCCCCAACGTGCCCGCGTTGTGGATCGCCGCCGGCATGCTGTGGGTGCTGGACGCCTCGATCAACGTGGCGATGGAGCCGTTCCGCGCCTTCGTCGGCGACCAGCTGCCGCCGGTGCAGCGGCCCAGCGGCTATGCGATGCAGAGCTTCTTCATCGGCGTCGGCTCGGTGGTCGCCAGCCTGTTGCCGTACCTGCTGGAAAAATGCGGCGTCGCCAACACCGCGCCCGACGGGCAGATCCCCGACACCGTGCGCTACGCCTTCTACGCCGGCGGCGCGGTGCTGCTGGGCGCGATCGGCTGGACGGTGCTGCGCACGCGCGAGTATCCGCCGGAGGCCATCGCCGGTTGGGACGAAGCCCCTGCACTGGCACGCCGCGACGGCGACGTCGCGCTGCTGCGCGCGCTGTCCGTCACGGCCATCCTCGCGGGCGCGCTGCTGGCGGCGGTGGTGGAAGGCCGCGCGCTGGACAAGGCGCTGTACATCCTCGCCGGGCTGTTGGCCGGCTTCGGCCTCGCCTTCCTCGTGCGCACCTTCCTGCGCGCCGACAACGCCTTCACGCGCATCCTCGACGACGTGCGCGACATGCCGCCGGCGATGGCACAGCTGGCGGTGGTGCAATTCTTCTCGTGGTTCGCGCTGTTCGCGATGTGGATCTATACCACGGCGGCGGTGGCGGAGACGCATTTCGGCAGCACCGATCCCACCTCCGCCGCCTACAACTCCGGCGCGAACTGGGTCGGCGTGCTGTTCGCCGCCTACAACGGCTTCGCCGCGCTGGCGGCCATCGCAATCCCGTGGATGGCGCGCCGCTTCGGCCTGCGCGTCAGCCACCTGTTCAACGCCGTGCTGGGCGGGCTGGGGCTGCTGTCGATGACGGTGATCCGCGACCCGCACTGGCTGCTGCTGTCGATGGTGGGCGTGGGCTTCGCCTGGGCGTCGATCCTCTCGCTGCCCTACGCGATGCTGTCCGACGCCGTGCCCGCCGCGAAGATGGGCACCTACATGGGCATCTTCAATTTCTTCATCGTGATTCCGCAGCTGGTCGCCGCCAGCCTGCTGGGCTTCCTGCTGAAAACCCTGCTGGGCGGGCATCCGATCAACGCGCTCGCCATCGGCGGCGTCAGCATGATCGTGGCCGGCCTGTGCGTGCTGCGGGTGCGCCTGCCCGCCGCCAAGACCGCCTGAGGACCGTTTCGATGCGCGCAACCCTGGCCCTGTCCACCCTCGCCGCCTGCCTGCTCGCCGCCTGCAACGGCACCTCGCCGCCGACCGCGAAGACGACGCCGAAGGATTACTACGGCACGCTGGAGCCGTTCGCCGCCAACGCGGTGTACTTCGTGATGACCGACCGCTTCGTCAACGGCGATCCGTCCAACGACCACCGCGAACAGGGCACCTTCGACATTCCGCTGCCGCCCTGCAACGGCGTGAGCGGCAACATCGGCTACCTCGGCGGCGACTTCAAGGGTCTTGCCGAACATCTCGATTACATCCGCGAGATGGGCTTTTCCTCGGTGTGGATCACGCCCATCGTGGACAACCCGGACGAACCCTTCACCGGCGGCACCGCGCCCACCTGCGGCGGCAGCCTCGCCGACAAGGGCAAGACCGGCTACCACGGCTATTGGGGCATGAACTTCTACAAGGTCGATGAACACTTGCCCAGCGCCGATCTGGATTTCCGTGGCTTGGCCGATGCGATGCACGCCAAGGGCATGAAGCTGGTGCTGGACATCGTCGGCAATCACGGCTCGCCCGCATGGGGCATGAGCAGCGATCAGCCCAAGTTCGGCAAGGTGTACGACAAGGACGGCGTGCTAATCGCCGATCACCAGAACCTGCCGCCGCAACAACTCGATCCGGCGCACAACCCGCTGCACCGTTTCTACAACACCATCGGCCCGGTCGATGGCGACAACTACGCCAGCGGCAACCTCGCGCAACTCTCCGACTTGAACGAGCACAACCCGGCGGTGCTGGACTATCTGGCCGGCGCTTACGAACAGTGGATCGAACAGGGCGCGGACGCCTTCCGCATCGACACCATCGGCTGGATGCCGGATGCGTTCTGGCAGCAGTTCACCACCCGCATCCGCGCCAAGCATCCGGGCTTCTTCATGTTCGGCGAAGCCTTCGACTACGACGCAGGCCGCATCGCCACCCACACCCTGCCCAGCCACGGCGAAACCAGCGTGCTGGATTTCCCGATGAAGCAGGCAATGGAGGAAGCGTTCGGCCGCAAGCAGGCCGGCTTCGAGCGGCTCGCCCCGTCGCTGCACCTGACCGGCGGGCCGTATGCGAATCCCTATGACCTCGCCACGTTCTACGACAACCACGACATGCCGCGCATGGACGCCAGCGACACCGGCTTCATCGACGCGCACAACTGGCTGTTCACCGCCCGCGGCATCCCGGTGGTCTATTACGGCTCGGAGATGGGCTTCATGCGCGGCCGCCCGGAGCACGGCGGCAATCGCAACTACTTCGGCACCGAGGGCATTGAAGCGGCCAAGGCCAGCCCGATTCGCGCGGCCTTATCGCGGATCGCCAAGGTGCGCGCGGCGGCGCCGGCGCTGCAGCGCGGGTTGCAGCTCGACGTGGAACTGGCCGGCAATCGCGCGGCGTTCTATCGCGTCTATCAACATGGCGATACGCAGCAAATCGCGCTGGTGTTGTTGAACAAAGGCGATGCGCCCGAGCGATTCGCGATCGACAAGATGCTGCAAGCCGGGCGCTGGACGTCGGCGCTGGATGGCGGAGTGGTCGAGGTCGCGGCGGGCGGCAAGCTGGAGGCGAGCGTGCCGGCGCACGGCGTACAGGTCTATCTGCTCGATGCTGCCGCCACCGAACCGGCGCTCGTAGCCGCGTTGGATGTGGCGATGGCGGGGGCACGGTTGCCGCGCTAGCAGCGGTGCCCGCGCATCCACGGCGCGCGGGCCCGCTTCAATCCGTCATGCCCGCCCAGGCGGGCATCCAGCTCTGCAATTGCCTGCACCAAACATCTGGACTCCTGCCTTTGCGGAAGCGACGAGCAAACGCAGCGGCATCACCCGCCGCTGGACGCCCGCACTTCCAGTACCGGCTGCAGCATCACGCTCTGCGCCGGCTGCTCGCGCACCAGTTGCAGCAGCGTCTGCACCAGCAGTTCACCGGCCTTAGAAGTGTCCTGCACCACCGTGGTCAGCGGCGGGTTGGCGTAACAGGCCATGGAGGTGCCGTCGAAGCCCACCACCGCCACGTCCTCGGGAATGCGCAGGCCCGCCTGCTTCAGTGCATGCATCGCACCGATCGCAATCAGGTCGCTGGCGGCGAACACCGCGTCGAACGGCAGCCCGCGCGCCAGCAACGCATTGGCGGCATCGACGCCGGCTTGCTCGGTGCTGTCGGCGTCCACCTGCAATTCCGGCAGCATCGCCAGCCCCGCTTCGCGCAGCGCCGCGTCGCAGCCTTGGTAACGGGCGAAGAACTCGGGGAAGCGCGATGAGGCATCGCCCAGAAACGCGACGCGGCGACGCCCGCGCTCCACCAGATGGCGGCCGGCCAGCGCACCGCCGGCGAGGTTGTCGCAGCCGATGGAAATCCCCGGCTGGCCCTGCTCCACCTGCCCCCAACGCACGAAATGCGTGCCCTGCTCCACCAGCCGCGCCAGCTTGCTCTCGTAGGCGAGGTAGTCGCCGTAGCCGAGCAGGATCAGGCCATCGGCCTTCATGCTGTCCTCGTAGTCGGCGTGCCAGTCGTCCGAGAGCTGCTGGAACGACACCAGCAGGTCGTGGCCGTGGCGGGCGCAGGCGCGGGTGATCGAACCGAGCATCGACAGGAAGAACGGGTTGATGTGCGAATCGTCCTGCGTCGGATCCTCGAACAACAGCAGCGCCAGCGTGCCGGCGCGCTGGGTGCGCAGGCTGGAGGCGTGGCGATCGACCTTGTAGTTCAGCTCGCGCACCGCCTGCTCGACCCGCCGGCGCGTCTCGGCATTCACCAGCGGACTGCCGGCCAGCACGCGCGACACCGTCGCCTGCGACACGCCCGCGCGATGGGCGATGTCGAGCGAGGTGATCCGGGTCTTCTTGCGGGAGCGTTGATCCTGCATCGAGCGAGTGTAGCAATGCCACCGCAGCGCCTGCTTCCGGCGGCACGGGCAGTTTTCGCCCGCACCGGATCGGAACCGATCAGGCGATGGCCTGCTCGCGCTCGATGCGCCCGGTTTCCGCCGCCAGCAGTTCCGGGTGCAGGTCGAATTGGTCGGACAGCAGCAGCGCGCGTGCGGCCTCGGTGACTTCGATGCGTTCGGCTTGCAGCAGGTCGCCGTCGCGGAACAGTTCGATGTAGCTGTCCAGCACACCGGACAGGGTGCCTTGCGCGGTGTCCGGCGCGGCCAGCACCAGTTGCAGGCCCAGCGAGCGCAGATAGCCGGTGATGGCGCGCGCGTTCTGCGCGTCGATCTTGTCGCCGAACTCGTCGAGCAGAATCAGCCCCAGCCCGCCCGGCTGCGCCTCGCTCTTGCCGTAGGCCGCCGCCAGCGCCGCGCCGGCGATCACGTACAGCGGCGCGCGGTGTTCGCCGCCGGAGCCGGAGCGCATGCGCTCGCTGAGGCTGCCAATCACGCGGTCGTCCTGCCTGATCTGCACCTCGAAGCGGAAGAAGCGGCGGTAGTCGTCCAGCGGCGAGTTGGCGACGTGCGCGGCGGCCTTGTCCTCGACCAATGCACGGAAGGCGTCCGGCACCTGCCCTGCGCTTTCGAACAGCGTGTCCTCGCCGCCGATGTCGGCGGCGCGCTGGATGAAGCGGTGCAGGTCGCGGAACTCCGGCAGCACATCAAAGTGGAACTGGTAGCGCTCGTTGTTGGAGAACGCGGGGCTGGCGCGTAGGGTGCGGTTGAGCGTGGCGATCTGGGTCTTGAGGCGGCTGAAATTGTCGTACAGCGTGGACGCGACGCCGGTGCGGAAGGTGTCCACGGCGGTGGCGTAGGCCTGCCGCGCTTCTTCTTCGTACTGCACCAGTTCGGTGTCGCGCAGCTGCGCCAGTTCGCGTTGCAGCAGGCCGCGCGCGGGCCGCCAGGCGGTGGCGTCGAAGTCCAGTTCGATGCCGTGATCGCGGGCGTACTGCGCCAGTCCGCTCCAAGCGTCGGGCAGCAGCCGCGCCAGCTGCGCGTCGCTGTCCTTGGCGCGTTCGTCGCAGCGGCGCGCGCGTTCTTCCAGCGACGGGTATTTCTCGTCCATTTCTTCGCGCTGGCGTTCGACCCGGTTGGGATCGACGTCGGGATCGGCGAAGGCGTCCACCGCGCGGCGCGCGATCAGCGCTTCCTGCTGGCGCAGGCCGTCGAGCAGGCCGCAGCTGCGGTCGAGGTTGGACGCGGCGACCGCTTCCTGCCCGACCAGTGCGTCGGCGCGCGTTTCGCATTCACCCAGTTGCGCGTTGAGTTCGCGCACCTGTTCCGACAGCCGCAACAGATCCGGGTCGAGCACGGCGCGGCGGCTTTCCTGCGCGCTGCGGTAGCGTTCTGCCACCTGCCGGTGTTCCAGCACGCGCTCGTGCAGCGATTGCGCCACCGCGTCGGCGTCGGCCAGCCGCGCCAGTCCGCGCTGGCTGTCGTCGGCGTGACGCAGCTGCGGCTCGATCTCACGCAGCGCGCGCTCGGCATGTTCGATTTCATCGTGCAGCACGCGCAGGCGCGCGCGGTTGTCGGACGCACCGATGCGCAGATCGCCGGCAGCAGGCAGGCGCAGGCGTTCGATGCTGCCGCCGCGCGCAAGCGAACCGTCGCGGGTCAACCCTTGGCGGCTGCGCACCAATTCGGCGTCGGTTTCGACGCAGCGCAGTTCGCCGAGTTGGCGGCGCAGGAAGGCCAGTGCGTCGGCGTTGAGACCGTCCAGCAGCGCGGCGACGCTACCGGCAGCGGGCTCATCCGCACCACGCGAGTTGCGCGCATGGCTGGACAGCGCCAGCTTCACGCCATACACCGAGCGTCCGCCGGACAGGCTGCGATACAGCTTGACCGCGCGCTCCTCGTCCTTGTCGGGGATCAGCAGCGCTTCGACGTTGCTGCGCAGATAGGCTTCGATGGCGGGTTGCCATGCGGTGTCCGTGATGCGCACCAGATCGCAAACCGGGCGCGCGTCGATGCCGGCGTCGCGCAGGTAGCTCATCAGGCGCGCCGTGTCCGGATGCAGTTCGGCTTGGCCGGCGGCGAGACGCTTCTGGTTCTGGCGCGCGGCGGCCAGCGCGTCGCGGGCCTTGTCATGGGCGGCATGCAGCGCGCGGGCATGGCGATCCACCCGTTCGCGCAGCGGTGCGGCGGCGCGCAGGGCTTGGCGTGCGCGGGCGAACAGGTCTTCCGGCGTCCATGGCAATGCGTCTTCGGCGGCAAGCGCCGACAGTTCGGCATGCCAGTCGTCCCAGTCGGCGCGGGCGGCGGTCAACGCATCGTGATCGAGATCGTCGAGCGCCAGCGCGTCGAGCTGGCGGTATTGCTCGCGGACGAAACCGACTTCGCGCAGCAGGTCTTTCTTCAACTGCGCGAGGCGGTCGCGGTCGCGGCCCGCCAGTTCGTCGAGCTGCGCCTGCTCGCCGTAACCGACGCTGCCCTGCAAGCGGGCATTCGCGCGCGTCTGTTCCTCGCGCAACGTGTCGCGTTCGACGCGGGTGTCGGCGAGGCGGCGACGGGTATCGGCCAGCGCGTTTTCCGCATCGGTGACGGCGCTCTCGGCCTGATCGAGTTGCTCGCTATAGAGATCGCGCGCGTACTCGGCGGCCAGCGCGCGCGCGGACGCGGCGCGGGTGGCCTGCGCGGCGATCTTCTCGTATTGGCGCTCCACGCCTTCGGCGGCGTCGATGCGCTGCCTGACCTGTTCGATCTTCTCCTTGATCTGGCGGAAACTCTCCAGCAGCGCGCGAAAGCGGGCGATGTCGGTGGGCCGGTCTTCGGCCACCAGCGTGCGCACAAACAGATCGACGTCCTCGACGCGTTGCAGGTTCAGCGCGTTGAGGAAGGCCTTGCGGTAGGCGTTGAGGTCGGGGCTGGCCGAGGGGCCGGCACGCAGGCGCAGCAGCAGGTCGCGCAGGAAGCGCTCGGCGTTGGGATGCAACTGCGGCGTTTCGCCCGCGTCCTTGCAGCGGCGGGTGATGTGCTCGCGGAAGGTGTTCCACGCCAGCGGCAGTTCCTTGCCGTTGATGCGTTCCAGATGCTCGTCCAGTTCCAGCGCCACGTTCGGCAGCAGGTACAGGCCGTGGACGCGATGTTCGGGTTCGTCTGCCGATGCGCCGAGCGCGATACCGACGGTCAGCGGCGTGCCGGTGTCGGTATCGCGGAACACCAGCGAGATGTAGGTGGTCGCGGTGCGGCGCTTGCGGCCTTCGTCGCCGGTGCGGAACACGCCGAGGCAGTAGTCGCGGATGGTGCGCGCGCGGTGGCTCCCGCCGGCCTGCGCATTGAAGCGAATGCGACTGCGGTCGCCGCCCAGCAGCACGATCTGCAAGGCGTCGAGCAGCGCGCTTTTGCCCGCGCCGTTGGGCGCGATGATGGCGCTGGTGGCGTCCAGCCGCAGGCTCTGTGCCTCGAACAGGAAGAACTGGACGAGGTGGACGCACTCAAGCTGCTGCATCGTCGTCCTCCGCTTCGGCGTCGCCCGCTTCGTCGCGGTTGTGTTGATCCAGCCGTTGCAGCCACTGTTCGCCGACGATTTCGACGATGGCCGGGCGCACGCGCAGATGGAACGGCTGCGGGTCGTCGCTTTCCGAATCCACCAAGCGGCACACGCCCCAGCGTTTGAGCGTGCGCGCCAACGCGCGCAGCGTGCCGACGTCGGGCATCGCGCGGCCGGTCAGCGCTTGCCAGCTTTCCTGCAACTCGGGCAGTTCCACCACCACTTCGCCGTGGTCTTCGATCAGGCCTTGGCGCATGGCTTCGTCGTAGCGTTGGCGCAGCACCAGCAGGGCCAGCGTTTCGTCCAGCGTCACCGTTGCGCCTTCGCCATGCGACGGCAGCGCCACCACGTAGCGGTAGTGCGGGTTGCGCTCCACGCGGATGCCCAGCGGCTCCAGCGCGGCGACGAAATCGGCGAGGTGATCCTCGACCAAGTGGTAGGCCACGCGCGAGCGCGGATCGGCGGCATACAGTACCTGCTCGGTGGCGAGGCGGTAGGCGGCGCGCTCGAAGTCCTGCACGGTGTAGGTGCCGTTGGACAGTTGGCTGAGGGTGTTCCAGCTGCGTTTCATTGAGGGATTCGAAAATGAGGGTCGTCTGTAGGAGCGCCTTCAGGCGCGACTAGGAGCTGCGGATGCCCCGGTCGCGCCTGAAGGCGCTCCTACAAGGGCGGAGAGGATGATGTGCCGATGCGTTGGATGCGGAAGCGCGGGCCGCGCAGGTAATCGTTGTCGCGGGTGTCGCCGGCGTCGAGCAGTTCCACGCGGAAGCCGCGCAGCAGCCGGCCCAGCGGGTCTTCGCGGCGCAGGCCGCCGATGCGGTTGCCGCGCAGCGCCAGTGTGAGCAGGGTCTGGTAGGCGCGTAGGTCTTCGATGCCAGCAATGCCGAGCTGCGCGGAGTCGATCATTGCGCCGTGGTGCAGATGGCGGCCGACGTAGCGCGCCATGTCCTCGGCGTTGACCAGCCGCGCGCGCTTCATCTTGCGCAGCAGCGACAGCCGCGCTAGTTGCTCCGGCGTGGGCGGTTCGGTGGCGTTGGCGCTGCGCGGGATCGGCGCGGGCTTGCGCTGCGGCGGACGCAGGCGGGTTTCGTCCATCAGCGGACCGGGCGCGACCAGCAGGCGCAGCGCGTCGGCAGGCGCCGACAGCACGCCGCGGCAGGCGCGGCGCAGCAGCACGTCGAGCTTGTCGGGCGCGCGCAGGCGGTAGTCGAGGAAGGCCAGCGCGCGGCGGTTGGCCTGGCGGATGTCCTCGTCGAGCCGGGCGAGGTATTCGTCGATGCGCTCCAGTTCGCGCAGACGGCCAAGGCTGCGCGACAGACGCTGCTGCGCGCGGGCTTCGTCGCCGCCGGTGACGTGCTCGCGGTACCACGCCACCAGCGCCTCGCGCGGCGCACCGGCATCTAGCTGCTGCGCCATCGCCAGGATCGAACTGCGCCGCGCCATCGGGTGGTCGGCGCGATGCAGTTCGGCGTAGTCGCCGATGAACAGCTGGCCGACGTAGCGTTCGAACCATTGCCTTGCGAACTGCGCAGTGGTTTCCGCCTTGCTCAGTTCCGGCATCAGGTCGCGCACCTGCAGGCTCATCGAGGCCAGCGACACCAGCAGCCGGCGCGCCTGGTCGGCGGCTTCGTCGAGGATGCCGCCGTCCATGCGGCCGTCGGCCACCTGCTGCAACTGCAATTCCACCGAGCGCATCTTGGCCGACACAAAGGTCGGGCCGTGTTCGCTGAACTCCACCAGCGTGGACAGCAGCTGCGCCACCATCGGCGGCATCGTCACCATCTCGCGCGCGCCGATGCGCTCCTGGCGCAGCCAGCCGGCGGCGCGGAAGCGGTCGTGGATGGCGCTGGCGCGCACGTTCAGCGGCGCGTCCGGGGCCTGGCCGTCCTCGTCTTCCCAGGGATCGTCGGCGAGCAGATAGCGCTCGATCGCGGCGGTGATCTCGCGGCGCGGGAAGCCGTGGCTGGGCGGCACCGGTGCGTCCGGACCGAAGAACTCGTCGAACAGCCGGCACAGCAGCGACCAGTAGTTGCGGCGGTTGGCCGAGGCCAGCGGGCCGAAGATGCCCGCCGGTACCACCTCGAACAAGGGCGCACTTCCCTGCATTTCTCTCCTGTCCATGCCTGCCCTGTGTAGCCGCCTTGTAGCGATTGCCTGTTCGGTTCTCATGGAAGCGAAAACAAGAAAGCCAACCATAGGGTTGGCTTTCCAATTGACATGCTTTTGCTCCAACGCATGCAGCCATCGAGCAACCAAGCGACCGACTGGCCTGATTGGGGCGCCAGATCGACCCGAGGCGATCACCCACCCAAGGCCTTATCTTCGACCTTCTCTTACAAGACCCAATGCTAGCACCTTGACATAGACGCTGCAGCAGCCAGACCGACTATACAGCGCCCCGAAATCCGTCCAACAAAGGCGAGCTTCTCAATCTGGCTATTCCACTTTTATGCAGCTGCGAAATTCTGCCCTTTGTGACACCAAGCAATCTCGCAATCTCGACGAACGGCATGTGCTGCAGATAATGCAATCCGATCACCTGCCCTTCCTTTTCGGGAAGTTTCCGGATCGCCTCCCGCAACCGGCCGCCCACCCTGTCCACGTCAATCTGACGCTCGACGGGTTGCATCTGGTCTACGAAATCGGATTCGCCAATAACATCGAGGAAGTGTCCGATGGCCAGCCCCGAAACCAGTGAGACGAAATGATCGAGTTGATCCGCGCCGTCCCGCTCATTCAGAGAGTCCAGACGATCTTCCCGCCTCCCCTGCCATGCCCCTGCCTGGCGGTTTTCGGCAAGGAACATACGCAGCCCATTGAACACCGAACCCCGCACCCTTGGCTTTGCGTATGCGATGAAGTCGATGCCGCGTGCATGGTCAAAGCGCTCCATCGCCTCGAGCAACCCGATGACAGCATTCTGTGAGTAGTCCGCCCAATCCATTTGCGCGATCTTCACGCGACGGAACACATCGCCCGCAACAGCGCGCGCCCATGCCGAATATTTAGCAAAAAGAAGCTGATGCGCGGCGCGGTCGTTCGATTCGCGCAACCTTCCCCATAACTCCAGCTCTTCCCCCAAGCAAGCCATGCGGGGCTAGCTCGAATAGCTGCTCAGCAACGCCCGGGAGATCAGGACCCAGCCATCGACCAGGATGAACAGCAATATCTTGATCGGCAAACTGATCGTGCCCGGCGGCACCATGATCATGCCCAGCGCCATAAGGATGGCAGCCACTACGATATCGACCAGGAGAAAGGGCAGAAAGATCACGAATCCGATCTGGAATGCCGTCTTCAGCTCGCTGAGCAGGAACGCTGGCGCGAGGTGGGTGAGCTTGATATCGTCGATCGTCTTCGGGCGCGGCGCGTGGGCCATTTCGAGCACGGCCACCAAGTCCGACTCGCGCGTCTGCCGGACCATGAAGGCTCGAACCGGAATCGCACCCGTATCCAGCGCTTCTTTCGTGGTGATCTTCTCCTGCAGATAGGGCTGGACTGCCCCGCTGTTCACTGCGTCGACCACCGGCGCCATGGAAAACACGGTCAGAAAGATCGCCAAAGTCACCAGCACGCTGTTCGGCGGCGTCTGCGGCAATCCCAGCGCATGCCTGAGCAGCGACAGCACGATGATGATGCGAGTGAACGAGGTCAGCCCGATCAAAAGTATCGGGACGACCGAAAGCATGCTCAGCAGGAGGAAGGTGCGCACGACGGGTGAATAGTCCTGCCGCGCCGCATCCCTCAATGCATCCACCCCCTGCGAAGGCTGTGCGAACGCATCGGGAATGAAGAAAACGACGATCAGCAGAAAAATCGCAACCGTCCACCAGCGCGCGCCGCTACCGACCGCCTTCACGCTTGCCTCTCCGACGCGGTCAAGCCAGCCGAGGCCGACGATTCGACCAGCAAATATTCCTGCTCGCCGTCCCGGATGCGGTAGAGCACCGTTTTCCGGCTTACGACGAGACGCTCCAGAACCGCCAACTTCCTCGCATCGTTGGAAGACGTGGCCCGCCCCCCATCCAACGACCCAGCCAGCCCGCGCGCCTGGCGTACCAAGCCAGGCCATAGAACGCGGCCAGCAACAGCAGCGCCGCCGCCAGCACACCACCGGCCTCCGGCAACGACACGACGGCATCCGGGCGGAAAGGAATCGCATCTGACTTCACCGTTCCCGCCGGTGCACCGCCCGCAATGAGCGTAGAGCGGATCGAGATCATGACAACTCGGTGATGCGAATCCCGAAGCATTCATCGACGGCAACGAGTTCGCCGCGCGCCACCGCTTTTCCGTTCAACTTCAGCGTCACGGGCGTCTCCAGATCCTCATTCATCGTCAGGACCTCGCCTTTCCTGAGTGCGTAGAGTTGATCCACCGTCAGGGAAACGGTACCGATCATCGCCGACAGCGAAACCGGCAAATGGCCAACCAGATTCATATCCTTGCCGACGATCGCCGAACCGGTGGGTTCCGTAGTCGGAGCTTCAGGAAATTCGATCGCGTGTACAGTCGTGGTGTTCATGGCATTCCAGGGATCAGGCGGATTCGATCTGCAAGGCAAGCGAAGTCCCGTTCCTGCAGGGACTGCCGCGGGCAATGCGTTTTCCATCAGGAGTGACCAGATGGAACAGATTCTTGAGAGGAGTACGCGATACCAGCACCTCGCCGACGCGTAGTCCGCTGGTGTCGTTGACGGTGGCTGGGCCGAGATCGACGACCACATCCAAGATCATCGTCTCCTGGCCAAGCGCGGCTTCTTTCCGATCCAGTGGCGCTGCCGTCCTGCTCGGTGGGGGCACAGCACATCGCACAGACCGCTGTCCAGCCAAAGCAGCGCGTCAAAGCCCCAGCCAACCAGATTGACGTAAAGACCGCCGAACTTCGCCTCGCGCATTTTCACTGAAGGCATTTCGCCGACCGCGAGATCAATGGAGCCGTCACCCGTCAAACGGGCAGCAAGCGACTGAAGCGCACGCTCTCCGACTCTGCGCCCCAGGCCAAGACGATCCTCGACGCTGGCGTTGGCGAGCAGTCCGCCAAGCGCATTGAGCATGCGCAGCCTTACCCCGAGATGGAGCGTTCCGGCTGCACAGGCCGCCATCTTCCAATGCCACCCGGCCGCGCCCGACAGGGAATCGTCATCAGCAGGCTCGATCTTGAACGCGTCCGGGGCAACACTCCATTCTTCCGACCAAAGCCGAACCTGCGCCTGCAGCGCATCGAGCAGCTCACGACGCCGTGCCGCGCCGAGCCAGCGAATCCGCATCGGGCGCATCAACCGCCCCGCGAGCTGTTGTACAACTGCTCGATCATTTCGTTGCTGACGGTCATCACCCGCGAACTGGCCTGATAGCCGCGCTGGATGATGATCATGTCCGCGAACTCCTGATTGAGGTCGACGTTCGACATCTCCAGGCTGCTGCCGGCGATGCGCCCCAGACCGCCGGCACCGGGCCGCCCGATCTCGCGACCGACGACGCTGGCACCTGCGACCAGGCGTCCGCCAACCATGTCGAGCGTGCTGTCGCTCGGAAACGACGCCAACGCGATCTGCGGACCCTGGCGCTTTTCCGACGAGGAATAAACAAGCTGCATGACGCCTTCGTCGTCGAAAGACAGGCTGGTGACGCCAAGCAGCGGATGGCCGTCGGGCGCTTGCGCCTTCAGACTCGCGGCGATTCCGGTCAACCGGGTGGCGCCGTCGAAGGCGCCGGGCGTACCGAAATTGAGCGTTACGGCCTGAGCGACACCGCCATAGGAAAGATTCAGGGTCAATGCGTTGAAAGCGGCAACCGGAGTCCCGTCCGTTCCGAAACGCACCTCGCCGCTACCGACGGTTGCACCGGTTTCGTCCACGACCGATACGAGATAGCTGCCGGCGGTCACGGTACCATTGTCGGTCAACGTCGCGGTGAGCGTATGCACACCCCCCGTCGTGTCGTAAATCTGGATGGAACCGACATTCGTGGTCGCCGTGCCCGGCACGATATTGCCGCTCATCCGGACGGCACCCGTCGCTTGCGGCTGTAGCGTGCGGTAATCGTCGAGATCGATGGCCTGCAAGTTCCCCTGTACATCGATCGCCATGACTTCATAGCCCGTTGCGGTATCGATCAGGCGACCGGCCTCGTCGAAACGGAATTGACCGGCGCGGGTGTAAAAGAAACGTCCCTGTTCGTCACGCAGGATGAAATAGCCGCTTCCATCGATCGCCAGGTCGGTCGACGTACCTGTCTGTCGGATATCTCCCGCATTGGCGCGCACGCCCTCACCACCGATGCGCGTACCGCGTCCGCCGTTGACGTTCTCGAAGAACGAATCGCTTCCGCGGAAACCCGGCGTGTTCATGTTCGCCACATTGTTGCTGACGGTATCGAGGCTCTTGGAGAAGCTGAAAAGCCCGGACAAACTGTTGAAGAGTGCATGGAACATGTCGCTTGACTCCAGTGGCTATTTCGCGAGGGTGATTTGGGAAAGCCTGACGTTCGAGAGCACTTGGCCTGAAGTGGTCTGCACGGATAATTCCGGCCCGGAATTGGTGAACCCCACGGCAATCACCGCTCCGGTATCGATGACCGTACCGTCGCCAACGAGCGACACCGTCTTGCCGAGCAGGCTCAATGCCTGGGAAGACGATTGCATGACCAGCAGCCCTTCGGTATTGGCGGTCGTCTGGCGCACCTGCTCCAGGTTCGAGAACTGCGCCAGCTGCGCCAGAAACTCGCGGTTGTCGACCGGTTCGAGCGGATCCTGGAATTGCAGCTGCGACAGGAACAGCTTGATGAAGCTTTCCTGATCAATGCTGTTCTGTTTGCTTGTTTCCGTGCTTTGAGCGTTGAGAACGCTCCCTATCGCATCAACGGCCATCGCCTTTCCGCTCCATGTGTTGTGAATAGCCAGCCGCCGCCCAGGCTTCGCGTCCGTTGACCACGATGCGGCCCAGCGAAATTCCCTGACCTGCCGAAAATGCACGCAGCGAGGCAACCAGACTGGGCATCTCGTCTGCTTCGAGAGAGAAATCACGCACCCATGCGGTGGCGTTCTCACTCTCAGTCGCGCCTGCATTCCAGCGCAACAATCGTTGAGCCCAATGGACCCATGCACCCTTGTTCCAGCTTCCGATGACAGCCTGGGCGTATGGATCGGCGCCATCCGCACCATTGCCGGCGATCAAAAGCATCGCTCCGCCATGCGCGGGAACGACCGGCAGGTTTTCCTGCAATACGGGCCATACTCTTTCGCCTGCAGAACCGATCAATGGGGCTTTTCCCTCACCTGCACTTGGCCCATCGGCCGCAGCGGCGAATGTGTTCCCATCCATCTGGAATGGCAGGGAATTTCCGCTCCGATAGGAAAGACCCATCCCTGCCTGCAAGCGCCAAGGACGGAGAACCCACTCCTCGCACTCCGGACCAGTCCGCATTTGCATTTGCGGCGCGTCCTGAATCGACACCAGCGCACCACTTCCTGCGAACGAGCCATCGCTTCCCTTTTCGTATCCGGCTTCCTGCTCGGCGAAGTGTGCTTCCACGGCCACAGTCTGAATCGATGGCGTAACGGTTCCGGCATCGACGACTGACCACAAATCCGGACTGCGGGCACCAGCCACCGTGTCGTCCATCACGACCTCGATGACTCCTGCACACTCGCCCTCGGCCACCATGCCCTCCGGCTTTCCGAATTCGCCATTCAAGACAGGCAAGATGGGGGCATGCCCAGGTGCGTCCCCATACTGCAAACGCGCGGCATCTGCGGCCTCGCTGTCCCTCTCCCGAGCGTTAGATTCCAGAAACCTGCAAAAATCCTGCGCAGGTTTCCGCTGCCCGGATTCGATCGGGACCGGAACAGTGGCGGGATTTACACGTACGTCAATCATTGGAATCCGCCTTCCTGGAAATCAGCAGATCGCCCAGTTGATCGAACATCCGTTTCTCGCCGATCTCCATGACAAGGCGACTTTCCGCAAACGCCCGCTCACGGACAACGCGCGACGCGGTTGCCGCTTCACGCCATTGGCTAGCGGCGTTTTCCGTGCGTTGCCGACAATCCTCGAGATCGCTTTTCGCGGCATCACGGCGCGCCATCGTCTCCTGTTCGTTCTCCAGCGCAAAGCCGTACAGGCCGATATCGACGCTGCCCCCGGAAAGGGAACGCGCCTTCCAGGATTCCGCCTCTTCAACGGCTTCCTGCGCCGAATCGAGCGTCCGCGAGGCCTCCTTCGCTTCGGCAAGCCGCTGGCGCATACTGTCGGCAGCCATCGATTCCCGGAATTCCCTGAAGCGGACAAGCTTCCGCATCTTGTCGAGCCGTCGATTCATGCCGTGGCCTCCATTGCCCGACGCAACTTGCCGAGCGTCTCCATCCGCGGAGTGGCTTCACCCGGAGCCTGCGAAAGCACGGCATCCAGCAGGGGTTTCCTGTCCACCGCGGTGTCCAGCAGCGGGTTCACGCCACGCTGATGCGCCCCCAGCTCGATCAGGTCGCGGGAACTCTCGTAGGTGGCGATCAACCGTTTGATCTCGCGCGCTACGGCCTGCTCGTCCTTGGAAGCCAGTTGCCCCATCAATCTGCTGGTGCTTTGCAGCATGTCGATGGCCGGCAGATGGCCGCGTGCCGCTAGCTCGCGGGTCAGCACGATATGGCCGTCGAGAATGGCGCGCATGTGGTCGGTGACGGGTTCGTTCATGTCGTCGCCCTCGACCAGCACGCTGTAGATGGCCGAGATCGACCCGCCTCGCGCGAGCCGTCCGCATCGCTCGAGCAGACGCGGGAGCTGTGCGAAGACCGATGGCGTATAGCCGCGGAAGGTCGGTGGTTCTCCGGTGGCCAGGCCAATCTCACGCTGTGCCATCGCAAAACGCGTCATCGAATCCACGATCAGGAGCACCGATTTCCCCTGGTCGCGAAAATACTCGGCCACGGCGTGTGCCGCGTGCACCGCATGCGTGCGGACCAGCGCGGGCTGGTCCGCGGTCGCCGCGATCACCACGGAACGACGAAGCCCGTCCTCGCCCAAGGCATGCGACAGGAAATCGCCAACTTCCCGCCCCCGCTCCCCAACCAGGGCCAATACGGTGACATCGGCGCGCACATGGCGCGCCATCATGCCAAGCAGCGTGCTCTTGCCCACGCCGCTGCCGGCGAACACGCCCATCCTCTGACCGACGCCCATCGTCAGCAGTCCATCCACGCCCCGAATGCCTGTTTCCAGCACATCGGAGATCGCCGCGCGTTCCAAGGGATTGATCGGCTCGCGGTGCAACGGATAGTGCTTTGACAGATGCAGCTCGCCTTTCGCATCCAGCGGCCGTCCGAACGCATCCACGACGCGTCCCAGCAGCGCGTCTCCCACGGGAACGCGCAATGCCCTGCCGGTCGCACGAATCCGGCTGCCTGGCGAAATGCCGTGCACGTTTCCGTAAGGCATCAGCAACACGCGCCCCTGCCGAAAGCCAACCACTTCCGCCTGAATTGCCTCCCTGCCATCGCACGGCATCAATTCGCAGAGTTCGCCGAGGCGCGCATCGGGACCTATCGATTCGATTACCAGCCCATTGAACGCTTCCAGACGCCCAAGACGCTGCACCATCTCCGCTTCCCCGAGCTTTTCAATGAGCCGGTTCGCCAGCTTCATGCCGACGCGCTCCGGTGCTCGCGCAAGCCAGTGAGAAATGCCTGCTGGATCGCATCGAGACGGGCATCCAATCCACAATCGAACTGCCCCCTGGCCGTTTCGATGATGCACTGCCCGGACGCAAGCCTGCGATCGGCTTCGACCGGAAGAGGAAGCGCCGCAAGATCCAGCAGTTCCAGATCGCCTTCGCTGACCCGCAACGTTGCCGGCGGATCGCCGAATTCGCGGATCACAGCCAAGCAGTGCGTCTGCAGAAGCGAGCGATCCGCTGCAGAAGCCCCCAACAGACGCACCAGCGCCGCGTAGGCCGCCTCCACCGCCACGTCCTCACTGCCTTTTCCGAAATTCCCGATGGCATCGGCGACGCCCTCGCACAGCCGCCGCAGCGCACTTTCCCGTTCCTGCAGCTTCCGCGTTTCGTCGGCATGTTCCCGCTCCAAACGCTGGGCGATTTTCTCCACGCGCCGGTCGATCTCGCGCGCGGCATCCTTCATCCCTTCGTCGAAGCCGCGGTCACGAGCTTCGTCGTAGGCGGTCTGGAGCATCTTTTTTGCATCATCCTCCCGCTCGATCGGTTCGCGGGGAATGGGCTGCACAACGGCAGCACCCAGCCGGACTGGCTGGGTGGGGATCCGCAGGGTTTCCGGCGTCAGGCGACGCATTGTTCCTCCTGCAGCTCGTCGGCTTCCGCAAGAATGGCTTCACGGAGCTTTTCGGGAAGCTTTGGAATCCGCTTCAACTCGTTCCGCACTTGCAGCGAGACCGGCGCATCCAGCATCGCCACCAGGAAGTGCGTGTCGATGGCGGGATTCGCCGCGAAGACGCGAGCAATCCAGTCTGCGGGAAGCCGCTCCGCCAACTTCGACAAGGTTTCCACCGGAAGCGTCGATTGCGCCGTCAAGCCCTGCATGTCTCCTGCAAGCGCGCGTCCGACGAGCTCGGGATCGCGCCAACCATGCCGAATGACTTCGGCGATGAGTGGTTGCAAGACCTGCATCGAAGCCGGCGGCAAGCCCACCGTCAGCGCCCTGCGCTCGCGCTCGTCCAGGGATGCGAGATACAGCGCCACCTTGCGCAGGCCGATGGCGCTCATGCGGCATCCCCGCCTTCGGCAAGCCACTTGCGCATTTTTGCCAGGATGGCGTCGCGTTCCTCGGGCCGATGCCGCTTGGGCGGCGGCTGCACCAGCCGCGACAGCCACCATCCGCACAGCAGGCATGCCCCGCCGACCAGCACCAGCCAGAATGCCGGCGGAATCCGCAGCTGGTTGGATTTGGCGGGAATGGCTACCGGATCCCGGGCATCCAGAGACGAGGCGGCCTTCACGGACGCCACATCGCCATCGAGGCCTTCTTCGGCCTGCACCATCGGCGTGACTTCAAGGACATCGCCACGTTCCGGATCGAGACCGGCAGCCGCCGTGACGAGACGCCGCAAACGCCCAAGATCGAACGAGCTCAGAGTCGAAGGCACCAGCACGGCCACGGAGATGCGTTCGATGCGACCGGGCGCTTTCACCAGCTCTTCCCGTTCGCTTCCGTGCGCATAGTCGACTTCTTCCTGATTCGACGTCGCCGGCGCCTCGCCGGTTCCGCTCGTTCCGCCACCGGTCCGCGTCACCCGCTTGTGCTTCACCAAGCCGTTACCGCCGTCGCCTTGCGCAATCACCCGCTCGCTGACGCGATGGACTTTGTCGAAGTTCAGCTGCACATCCACCGAGACCCGGAAGTTCTGCAACCGGAAAACCGAACCCAGCAGATCGTTGACGTTTTCCCGGATGCGCTTCTCGAACGCGTTCCGCTCTTCGTCCTGATCCCACGCGCCGTCCTCTCCCGAGTTCCCGCCTTGCAATACGCCGCCAGGACCCAGCACCACGACCGCGGATGGCGACAATCCTTCCACTGCGGACGCCACCAGATTGCGTATGCCGCGCGCTTGCGCCGACGTCAGAGATTCTCCCGCCGCCAGCCCGACGACGACCGACGCCTTGGAGCTGTCGTCCTGCCCGACGAACAGGCCGGGACGCTGGATGGTCAGATGCACGCGCACCGATTGCACACCCGGAAGCGCGGCGATGCTGCGCTCCAGCTCGCCCTGCACGGCGCGCTGGTAGTTGACGCGCTGGGCGAACTCGGTGACGCCGAAATCGGAATCGTTGAACAGCTCGAAGCCGACGTGCCCGCCGCTCGGCACGCCTTCCGACACCAGCTTCATCCGCGTGTCGTAGACCTGATCGGCGGGCACTTCGATGCTGCGCCCGCCGTCGGCGAAGCGGTAAGGCACCTTCCAATCCTTCAATGATTTCGCGATTTCCGCGGCATCCGTTTCCCTTAGCCCACCAAACAGCAACTGGTAGTCCGGGGACAGCACCCACCACAGCGCCATGGCAGCACCGGCCACGATCACCAGCGCGCCCGCGATGAACCCTGCCCGCGCAGCCGTCCCCAGTCCCTTGAAGAGTTCCATCAACTTCATTTTCCTGCTCGCCTCAAAGCTGCATGCGCATCAATTCTTGATACGCCTCGACCACGCGGTTCCTGACTTCGACCATGAACATCAACTGCATGCGCGCGTGTTCGAGCGAAATCATCACGTCATGCACCGGAACGTCCTGGCCGGCGGCCATTGCCCGCAGTCCCGAATCCGCGCTCCGCAGGCTGTCGTCCAGCCTGGCCACACCGTCGCCCACCCACTGGCCGAAATCGGCAGCAGGCGAGTTCGACGCGCTCGTTGCCTCCGAAAGAGAGGTCATTGCGGATGGCGCGATCGCGCCGATGGCATCGATCTGCATCATTTCGCTCCGATCTCGAACGCCTTGGCCACCATGCCGCGCAGCAGGTTGAATGCACGCACGTTCGCTTCGTAGCCGCGGCTGGCCGTCATCAGGGACGTCATTTCCTCCACCAGATCGATGTCCGGGTAGCGCACCATGCCCTCCGCATCGGCCAGGGGGTGGGCCGGATCGTGGACAGCCCGCGTGGCTGCGGGCGAATCCAACAGTTGCGCATGCGCTCCGCCGAGATGGCCGGAAAATGCCCCGGCGGTTGCACGGGTGGCGGTGGCGTTCGCCGGCAACGGCACGTTGGACGACGCGATGTTGCGGCTCGCGGCCTCCATGCGCAGCCGCTCGTAGGCCAGCCCGACGCGGGTCGCTTCCATGATGGATTCAACCGACATGTTCAGTTCTTCCCTGCAATGGCCAGGCGCATCAGGCCGAAGCGGCGGCTCAATGCCTCGCTCAACGCCTGATAGCCGAGGTTGGCCGAGGCCGCATCGGCCACCTGTTCGTCGAGCTGGATCGACGCACCTTCATGGTCGGGGATTGCCGCATGCGGCACCGCATAGGCGGCATCGGCAAGCGCCTGCCCCAGCGATGGCCCAAGGTCCGCGCCCTGCCCTGCAGCCTGGGTCAGCAGGGCCTGGCTGGCGCCGAAATCCAACCGCATGGCGCGTGCGCCCGGCATATTCGCGCTGGCGATGTTCTGCGCCGCCATTTCCGCCCGAAGCTGCTGCATCCCGAGGGCGAGACGCACGGATTCGATGGTGAGATCTTTGCTCATGTGGTTCCTACTGGATGATCAGTTCGCCGTCGAGCGCGCCGGCGGCCTTGATGGACTGGAGTACGGCGATCACGTCGCGGGTGGGCAAGCGGATGGCGCGCAATGCGGAAATCAGGTCGGCCACCGTGGCCCCTTCCGGCACGTTGACGACCGGAGCCGGTTCCTCGCTCGCCTCGATCCGGCTATCCGGAACCACCGCCGTGCGTACCCCGTCGCCGGAGCGCCCGAACACGGCACCCGGTTGCGACACCTGGTACAGGGTCTTGATTTCGACGCGCAGGTCGCCTTGAGAAACGCTGACCTGTCCAAGCCGGACGTCGCCGCCCGCAACGACCGTTCCGGTCCTTTCGTTGACCACCACGCGCGCCTTGCGCACGGGTTCCACGGCGATGTTTTCGAGCCGGGCGATCTCCGCCACCAGGTCGCCAGGAGGCGCCGGATAGCCCACGCTGATGCGCCCCGCGTGTTCCGCTCGCGCATCGATGCCCGGCGCCGCGGCACGCAGCGCCTGCACGATGCGGCTGGCAAGCGTGAAGTCGGGCTGGTTCAGGACGATGCTCAAGTGCCGGCCGTCCCCGCCCACCTGGATGGGAGGCGCCTGCTCGACGGTCGCACCGGCGGGAATCACCCCTGCCGTCGGATGGTTCTTCTGCAAGGATGCGGCCGGCGCTTCGAACTGGTAGCCGCCTACCGCGATCGCACCCTGCGCAACCGCGTAGACGCGCCCGTCCGGGCCGCTCAGCGGCGCGAGCAACAGCGTCCCCCCGCTCAGGCTTCGCGCATCGCCAGCCGAAGCGACCTGCACGTCCAGCGTTTGCCCAGGTTCCGCAAACGCCGGGAGCTTGGAGGTGATGACGACCGCCGCCACGTTCCGGCTTGCAAGATCGTCCAGCTCGACGTTGACGCCGTATGCACGCATCGTGTTGGCCACGGATTGCAGAGTCGCGCGATTGCGAGCCGAATCGCCGGAACCCGCCAGACCGAATACCAGCCCATAGCCGGTCAACGGGTTGTCGCGCACGCCCGCCACCCGGGCCAGATCCTTCAGGCGCACCGGTCTCGGAGACTGGGCGGCGGCGCTCGCAGCCGCAATCAGCGCCAACAGCAGGAAGATCGTCCGCATCACAGCAGGCCCAGCCATCGGAAAATGCGCGACACCAGGCCGCGGCGCTGCGCTTCGCTCACGATGCCGACGCCGGCCAGGGAAACGTCCGCCTCGGCCAGGCGACTCGACCAGACGATATTGCCGGCGGCGATGTCTTCGGGCCGCACTACGCCGCTCAGGTTGATGCGCTGCTGTTCGCCGTTCACCAGCAGGGTCTGCCCGCCGCTGACGCGCAGCAGGCCATTGGGTTCGACGTCCGTTACGCGCACGCTCAGCTGTGCCCGCAGTTCCCCGATACGCCTCGTTTCGGCAGCGCCGGCGGTCTTGCCCTTGGCGGCGAAGTTTGCGTCATAGGTCGTGGAAGGCGAATGCAACCCGATCCCGATGTCGGTGCCCCGATCGGTATCGGTGCCCGCCTGTGAGCGCGCACGGCTGGTTTCCGACACGTACACCGTCAGCACATCGCCCACGCGATAGGCGCGCCGGTCGGCCGCCGGGCCGCGGAAAGTCGCGGGATCGATCAGGCTCTGGCCGTGCGCGCCGGACGGCAACCATCCCAACGCGAGCAGCAGCGCCATCGCCACGAAATTGCGGACTTCAGTTTTCAAGCGTCACCACCTCGGGAGAGACTACGCGCGCGCGGATCGGGCTCGTGGCGCTGGCGGGCAACACGGGGATCGTCTGTCCCGCATCGCCATCGGCAAGCGCCTGGGCAGGTACGGACAGCCGCACCGCGCCGCGGGTCGCCAGGACACGCACGGTCTGCCTGGCGCTGATCATCGGCACCGGCTCGAAATCCGAAACCAGCACCGGATCGCCCTCACGCACCGCTCGACGCAGGCGCATGCCCTCCAGCGAAGCGGAATCCGCCGTCCGCTGGCCCTGTTGCCTTGCCAAATCCATCAACCCCGTGCGGTAGACGAGCTTTTCTGCCGGCTCGCCGCGGCCGAATCCATCCGCATAGAGCTCGCCGCGTACCGGCGCAGTCACCGCAAACCACACCGTAGCGGTGGTCTGCCGGCTTCCTACCCGGACCTGCACGGGCACGCCGACGCGCGAACGCAGCCACGGACCTTCCCAATGGGTCACCGACACTTTCGGAACGCTCCCGGAGGTCACTGGAAAGTCGAGCCCTCCGACCCGCCCTGCCACCGCCAGTTCGACCTGCACGCCGGCTTCGGATGCCTTGGCAAGAAGTGCGGTGCGCGCGGCGTCCACCAGATCCGCGGCGGGCACATGCACGCCGTTCGCCGCGCCGCACGGCAAGGCGGAGAGACAAAGCGCAAGACCAAGCGGGCGCTGCAGTTCCATCATCGGCGCAGGTTGTTGATGGTTTCCAGAACCTGGTCCGATGCCTGCAGGACGCGCGCGTTCAACTGGTAGGCGCGTTGCGCCATCACCAGCGACGTCATCTCGTCGATCAGATCGACGTTCGCCATTTCCAGGTATCCCTGCTGGAGCCTGCCGAAACCGGGGTCGCCGGCTCGCCCGAAGCTCGCGGCGCCGGAAGCGTCGGTCGGCACGAAATTGTTTTCGCCGATCGCCTGCAAGGCATCGGGCGAAGCGAACCCCGCAAGTTCGAGCACGCCCAGTTCCGTGCGCTCGGCATCGTTCCCCAGCTTCGCCGTGATTTCGCCGGTGTCCGAGATGCGCAACTCGGCCGCATCCTGCGGAATCCGTATTCCCTGCGCAAGGCGAAGCCCTCCGACCGACACCAGGTAGCCGTCCGCATCGACGCGGAACTGGCCGGCGCGGGTATAGACGCGTTCGCCCAACGCGTTCTCCAGCTCGAAGAAGCCGGCGCCGTCGATCGCGAGATCCGTGGCGTTGCGGGTCGGGCGAATTTCGCCCTCGCTGAATACCGGCAGCGTCGCCTGGACGCGCGCGCCGCCCCCCACGCCATGCATCGCATGCGACGTGGACTCCAATACCCCCGCATGGGCGATTTCGGCGAAGCTGACGCGGCTTTTCTTGAAGCCAGGCGTCTGCATGTTGGCGACATTGTTGGAAATGGCGTCGATCTGCTCCTGCTGGCTGCGCAGTCCGGTCGCCGAGATGTAAAGCGCGTCGATCATGTGTCCTCCCGTCAGTTCTCGCCAATCCGGCCCACGCCGGTTTCCATGGCTTTGTCGTAGATGGAAATCGCCCGCTGCACGGATTCCACGTGCCGGACCAGCTCCATCAGGCGGATGGTTTCGGCTGCCGCGTCGACGTTGGAACTTTCGACGGCGCTCTGCTCGACCTTTCCATGCCATTCGGCAAACTCGCCGTCGTAGCGGAACCCGCCTCCATCCAGCGCGATCAATCTTTCGGGCTCCTGCACATCGACCAGACGAAGGCTGCCGAGCGATTCGCCCCCGCTCCAGAGTTCGCCGGTCGAATCCACGCGAACGCTCTTTCCGTCCAGCGCAATCGGCGCACCGGCCGTGCTCTGCACGCGATCGCCGCGCGCGTTCACCAGCATCCCGTCGACATCCAGCCGGAATTGCCCGGAACGCACCAGCACCGGTGCACCATCCCGCTCGACCACGAAAAACCCCTTGCCCCGCAGCGCAAGGTCGAGGGCGCTGCCGGTCTGCTTCAACGGTCCGTCCGACAGATCACGCGCCATCGCCGGTCGCTCGGACTGGAGAAGGGCTCCAAAACCGGACAAGGCCTTTTCCGCCCGGAAGCCGGGCGTGTTGATGTTGGCAACGTTGTGGCTGATCGCGTTCAACGTGGCGATGTCGTCGCCCAGGGCACGCGCAACGGACTGGATCGGGTCTGTCATGGCATCCTCATGCGGCCGTCGCCGTAACGGCAGCGAACGAGCGGACCGTCGTGGTAGAAGGCACCTCGTTCAGGCCAACGACGGAGACGTAAGGCAGCGAGCGCTGCAACATGCCGCGCAAGGGGCGGCGGATCGACGACGGGCACAGCAGCACCGGCTGCAGGCTGCGCCCCATCATCGCCTCGGCTTGCCTCGCCAGGCTCTTCATGAAGCCGTCCAGCGTCGCCATGTCGCCGAACACCGAACCTTTGGCGGTGCCGTTGCGCAGATTCCCGAGCAACGTGCGCTCGATCTCCGGAGCCAGCGTAAGCACGTGCAGTTCGCCCGCCGGATCGCTCAGGCGCTGGCAGATGCTGCTACCGAGACGTTCCCTGACGCGTTCGGCCAGTTCTTCCGGCGCTTTCGTGGTCTTGCCGGCGTCGACCAGCACTTCCAGCACCGACTCCATGTTGCGCACGCTGACCTGCTCGCGCAGCAGCATTTGCAACACCTTCTGGATGTCCGAATAGGTCAGCACGTTCGGCACCAGTTCGTCGATGAGCGAGGCATGCTGATCGCGCAGCCGGTTGACCAGGCGTTCCGTCTCGCTCCGGGTGAGCAGCTCCGGAGCGTGCCGCTTGGCAATCTCGCTGAAGTGTGTCATCAACACGGTATCGGGATCGACCAGCGTGTATCCGGCGCTGCGGGCGAACTGCCTGGACTCCTTGCCGATCCAGAGCGCAGGCAATCCATAGGCTGGATCACGGGTTTCGACGCCGTCCAACTTGGCCCGCTGGCCGCCCGGATTGATCGCGAGGATGCGGTCCACCTGCAGTTCGCTGCGGCCTACGCGATTGCCTTGAACCAGGATTTCGTACGCGTCCTCGCGCAATTCCGCCTTCGCCGCGAGTTGGACCTGCGGCACGATGAAGCCGAAGTCCTGCGCGAACTGCCTGCGCAGGTTCGCCACGCGATCGCCGAAGTCGGATTCGGGCGCAAGAAAGGTGCCCGCCAGCGCGCTGCCGAAACCGATTTCGATCGGATCGATCTTCATCAACTGCTGGAGATCGTCCTTCACCGGGCGCTCGACCGCCGGCGCAGGCATGTCCTCCACCGGCGCACCGCTCTTGCGCGCCGCGAGGATGCCGATACCCACGACCCCAGCGAGCACCAGCAGGACGGGCAGCGCCGGAAAGCCGGGCAGCACCAGCAACACCACCAGCGCGGCGGCCGCCACCGCCAGCGCCTTTGGATTGGAAAACACCTGGCGCGGAATTTCCTTGCCGAGCTGATTGTCCGAAGCGGCACGGGTGATGATGATGCCGGTCGCCACCGCAATCACCAGCGACGGAATCTGGGTGACGATGCCGTCGCCGATGGTGAGCAGCGTGAAGCGCTGAACCGCCTCGCCCCACGGCATGCCCAGTTGGGCAATGCCAACGGCCAAGCCGGCCGTGATGTTGATCAGGATGATGATGATGCCGGCGATGGCATCGCCCTTCACGAATTTGGTGGCGCCGTCCATGGCGCCGTAGAAGCTCGATTCCTTTTCCAGCTGGGCGCGGCGGCGGCGCGCTTCGTGCTCGTCGATCAGCCCCATGTTCATGTCGGCATCGATGCTCATCTGCTTGCCGGGCATGCTGTCCAGAGTGAACCGGGCGGCCACCTCCGCCACGCGTTGCGCGCCGTTGGTGACGACCACGTACTGGACGACCACCAGGATCAGGAACACGACGATGCCGACGACATAGTTGCCGCCCACCACGAAGCTGCCGATCGCATTGATCACCCGACCCGCATTGGCGCCCTCCAGGATCAGGCGGGTCGCCGACACGTTCAGCGCCAGCCGGAACAGGGTCGCCAGCAGCAGGATGGTCGGGAACGTCGAGAACTTGAGCGGCGTTTCGGTGAAGAAAGTCGCCAACAGGATCAACAGCGCCAGGGTGATGTTGATGACCAGCAGGAAATCCAGCAGCACCGACGGGATCGGCGCGAACAGCACCATCAGGATGCTGATCATCAGGATCACCAGCGCAAGATCGCGCCGGCCCGACCAGACCTGGGACAGCAGCTCCCTCATGCCGGGCGCTCCCCATTGCGCCGGGCGAACAACCAGCGATAGATCGGGGCCAGTTCCGCGTAGCGCATCTCGGGCACGGGCGCGTCGAGATCGCACTCGCGGTAAAGCGCACGCGTCAGCGCCGGCTTCCGCAGGATGGGAACGCCATGCCGACGCGCCACCTCGCGGATCCTTCGGCTCATGAAACCCGCGCCCTTCGCCAGCACCACCGGCGCGCGCATCGAAGCCGGCTGGTAGCGCAGCGCCACGGCGTAGTGGGTGGGATTGGTCAACACGAAGTCGGCCTCGGCGACCCGCGGTATCGAGCGCGCCTTCTTCAGCAGGTCGCGGATCAGCCGCTTCTGCTTGGACTTGATTTCCGGATCACCGTCGCGTCGCTTGTGCTCGTCGCGCAGCTCGCGCCGGCTCATGCGCATTTTCCGCATGTACTCGCGGCGGGTCATGAACAGGTCGACCACCGCCAACAGGGACAGGATCATCAGCACGTAGATCGAGGTCCGCACGAACGCCGACTGCAGAAGCGAAGGCAAGCGCTGCGGGGACGTTGCCGCGGCGCTTTCGGTGAATCCGCGCATCTGCCGGAACATCGCATAGGCCAGCACGGCAAGCAGGCCCAGCTTCAGCGCCATCTTGCCCAGCTCCCACAGCATGCGCATCGAGAACAGGCGCTTCAGCGCCTGCGCCGGATTCATGCGGTTGAAATCGGGCTTGATCGGATGCGCGCTGAACACCGGCCCCGTCTGCGCGACGTTGGCGACCACCGCCACCACGACCAGCGCCAGCGCCAACGGCGACAACGACCGCCACACCGGCGCCCATGCCGCTCCCAACCATGCGGCCAATTCGCCGCCCGGCATCGGCCTGCCTCCCGCCAGCAGCAGGGTGCCCCGCATGGCTTCGGCCAATGCATGCGCGATCCAGGCACCCGTCAGCGCGAGCGTCGCCGCGAACACGATCAGCACGGCGGTACCGATGACATCGGAACTCTTGGACACTTCCCCACGCCGGCGCGCCTCCTCGAGGCGGTAATGCGTAGGCTGCTCGGTCTTGTCCTGGTCTTCGGCCGCCATCGTTCAGGTTCCGAACAAGGCGGGAAGACGGACCAGCGCATCCTGATAGAGGCGGCCGATCAGGGTAGGTGCATAGGCAAGCGTCAACGCCAGCAACAGCATGGCGACCGCCACCTTCAGCGGAAGAGCCAGGAAATACACGTTGGCCTGCGGCATCGAGCGAGTCGCATAGGCCACCGCGAGATCGACCGCGAACAGGCCGACGACAAGCGGCGCCACCACCACCAGGCCCAGCGCGAAGCTGCCGCTCACCATCGACAGGAACGCCACCGGCTCCAGATGCAGCCCGATCATGCCCAGCGGCAGGACGCGCACGCTCACGGCAAGCAGGCGGAACAGCTCGACGTGCAGGTCCAGAGTGAAGAACAGCACGGTCGCCGCCAGCAGGAGCAGGCTTCCCAGCAAGGATTCGGGTTCGTGCTGTCCGGTCGGATTGAGCAGAGAAGCCGCGCTCAGGCCCGCCTGCATGTCGGCCAGGCGGGCCGCCATGCCGATTCCCGCCTGCGGGAGCAGAATCGCGAGCCCGAACGTCATCCCGATCAAAAGCTCGCTCGCGCCGGCCAGCAGCAGGCCACCGCTCTCGCCCCAATACGGCATGGGCTTCGCCAGCGGCATGGCCATGACCGTCAGACCTGCCACCGCCAGCAGCAATACCATGCGGACCATTGGCGGCGCCCAGGCCATCGGCGATACCGCAGGAACCGCCAGCACCGGCGCATAGCGCAGGGTGGCGAATCCGAGCAGCAGCACGGTGGCCTCGATGGTCGTCACGTCAGAATGCCGCCGCCGTTTCGAACATGCGCCGAGTCAGTTCCACCATCACGGAGAGCATCCAGCCGCCCAGCATCACGCACACCAGCACCACCACGATCAGCTTCGGCACGAAGGTGAGGGTCATCTCCTGGATTTGCGTCACCACTTGCAGGATCGACACGATCAACCCCACGGCCAATGCCGCCAGCAGGAACGGAAGCGATACCTTCACCGCCGCGAACAGCATCTCGGCCATCAACTGCATGGCGGTATCCGCGTCCATGGCTCAGCGCGCATCCGCCTTGAACCGCTCGCGCAGAAGGCGCGAAAGCTCGGCCAGTTCCATGCCCTCGGGCAGGTCGGCCGGCTGCACCAGGTTGCCAAGCAAACGCAGCCCCTCATCTCCGCGTCCCTCCGCATCGAGCAACAGCGTCTGCGCGTACAGCGCGGTGGGGCACTGCGGATTGAGTCGCAGAGCGCGCCGGATGGCCAGCTCGGCCTCGTCGTTGCGCCCGCGCAGGACATGGATCAGCGCCAGCCCACCATGCGAGTCGGCGAAATTGCGATCCAGATCGTAGGCGCGCTGATAGCTCGCTTCGGCTGCATCGATCTCGCCTTCCAGCAGGTCCACCCATGCCAGCGCATGCCACGTGCCGATATGGTCCGGCATCGCCTCGGTGGCATCCCGCAGCAACGCCCTGGCTTCGCCAAGACGGCGCTGCTGCATGCGTACCTGCCCCAGGCCCGACAAGCAGCGTCCGGAATTGGAATGCTGGGCCAATGCATTTGCGAAATGCGTTTCCGACTCATCCAGCGCCCGCCGCCAGAGGGCGACAGTGCCGGCAACCAGCAAGGCTTCGTGCTGGCCGGCCGGGTGCGCTGCAAGACAGGCCATCGCCGCCGCATAGCCCGCTTCGGTATCGCCCTGGTCGAGCAATGCAAGCGAACGGACGCCCTGTGCGGTCGCATGGGCAGGCGCTCGCGCAAGCGCACGATCCAGCCGCTCCAGCGCCTGCGGGAAATCTTCGTCCATCATCGCCACGCGCGCGGCCAATACGTCCAGTTCCACGTCGTCGCCAAATCGCTCTTGCGCATCGGCCAAAGTCACGCGTGCGGCTTGCGTATCGCGCAGGCACAGCTGCGCGAACGCCAAGTCATGCCACAGGGCCGCATTCGCATGTCCTTCGCCGATCAAACTACCCAGCCATTGCGCGGCGTCGGCATAACGTCCCTGCATCAGGCCAGCACGCGCCAGGCGGAAACGGATCGCCGCATCGACCTGCGCTTGCTGCGGCAGTGTTTCCAGCAGCATTACCGCCTGCCCGACGTCGCCCACTTCGACGAGTGCATCGAACAAATCGCAAGCCAAGAGAACATTCGCAGGATCGATTGCAAGGAAACCCCGCAACTGCGCGATGCGCTGATTCCTTTCATCCGTACTTTCCATAAAGCAAAACCACCCCATCCCCGTCCATTGCACGAGGTCAGCACCGATCGTGGGAATACCCCTGTCGCGAACGCGGAGCGATGCGAACCGCTTATTGCGATTCGCCCCCTAGCCCACGTTGGGCGGCGAGTGTGGAGAGAGCCGCCTTCAGCGTCAACGGTAATTTTTCCGTTCCTGGCCGCCCACTCGGAGAATCAACGTTTTAGCGCTTCAATCAGCTGGACGAACTCAGCTTCTCCGTCAGCGCCCTGCCCCTCAAGCGCGCTGGTAATCGATTCCAGCATTGCCTGCCATTCCGGATGCTCGCGCAGCTCCGGCCCAAACTCCCAGAGCAGGACGGTACGAACCATCCGGGGCCGCACCTTGCGCACCGCATCCGCATCGCGCACATCGACCGATTGGACGATTTCAGCCATCTGCCTGCGCAGGGCCGCCACATCCTTGCGCGGTGCGGGCATAGCCGCCCTTTCCGCAAACGCATCCGGTTTGCCCTGCGCCCGCGCATTGCGCTGCCCAGCTTCCGTCCGCAGCGCCGCGATAATGCTTTGGGCAGAGCCGAGCTTGTCGATGGTCATCAGGGATCGGTCTTACCGTAAGCGGACAGATAGAGCGGCGCCGCACTCATGGTGGTTTCCACGCCAGCAGGGAACGCCCCATCCTCAGTCGGCGCCATGAGGTTGGCGAGCAACCGCTGCATATCGCCGGCCAATGGGAGAATCTCCTGTTCGCAAGCCAACCCGGTCTGGAGTGCTTCAACAGCACCCGAAACGTCATCATCCACCATGGCGATCAACCCCTTCGCATAGGAGGCCAACGCCGTTCCGGACGGCAGATCGGCCAGTGGCGCGAGCGTGGATTTCGCCAATGCACCATCACCCTTCACGAGATAAAGCTGTCCCAACTGGAAACGCGCGATCGGAAAGTCGGGAGCCAAAGCCACGGCACGAGCAAACCCTTCTTCCGCCCTGTCCACCATTCCCAGCTGCATGTGTTCCGCCGCCAGAAGGTAGTGCCCATAGGGATGCACGGGGTTGCGGTCGACCAGGATCTTGAGCAACGAAACGGCGTCGGCATTATGCTCGCGGTTCATGGCGTCAAGCGCGGCGCGCAACAATTCGGCATCGTCGAGGTTTTCGTACACCGGGCATCCTCTTAAAATGATGGTTCGGCCCCATCGGCCGCGACCGGACGAGCCTGTCTTCCACAGAGTCCCGGACGGTCGCGGAAAGTTTAGCAAGCGCCCGCCCATCCTCCCCAAGAACCAACGCATGCACTTACCTGCCGGCCATGGAAGCCAAGCCCCTTATGCAAGAACAGCTCGCAGGATCGGCCCTTCACCTTCCGCCCAGCCTACAGGCGGAACTGCTGCGCCAAGGCGAAATCCGCCACTACGCCGCCGGCGACATCCTGTTCCATGAGGGCGACGAGGCGGACCATCTTTTCCTCCTGCTCTCTGGGCAACTCAAGGCCTATTCGTCTGGCGACAACGACCAGGAAGTCGTCTACAGCGTCCTGAAACCCGGCGAACTGTTGGGCGAATTGATGCTGGACGGAGGACCCCGCTCGACTTCCGTCAAGGCCATCACCGACGCGACCTGCAAAACCCTCGATGGGAAAACCGCGGCCGCACTGTTGCACAACGCTCCGGATTTCGGCGAATACCTCGTGCACAGACTGATCGGCCGGGTACGCCGCCTGACCCGGCAGAATCGCAGCTTGGTGCTGCAGGACGTTTATGAGCGCGTCGCCTCGCTCCTGGAAGAGCACACCTTCATGAATGGCGATGTACGGACCGTTCCCCGCATCCTGACTTACCAGGAAATCGCCAACCGCGTCGGCGCCAGCCGTGAGATGGTAGGCAACATCATGCGGAATCTCATCCGCGGCGGCTTCATCGTCAAGAATAACGATCGGCAGATGGCGATCGTCAGGAGGCTGCCTAAGAAATGGTGAACAACTGGCTTTCCGATATTCTCCGATAAATCGTCGGACAGCCGCATTCCCCGTTTATTCCGCGCTGGACGGCACCTGCCGATGAGCCGTCTCGCAAGACGGCCCCCGGCAGAGCAACGCTCAATGCAGGTAGCAGTTGGGAATGAAAGAAGTCCCGCCGCACACGTCTTGCAGCCACCTCTTTGCCATCAGGATCGCTCCTTGGGCGTTCGGATGGGCACCGTCTACCGTGTAGGCGCCCGGATCGGGCCATACCGTGGCGAGATCGACCAATCGGATCTTTTCACTGTGCCGCGAATTGTAATAGGTCACCGCCGTACGAATCGTCTGGTTGACGCGCACCCTGTTCTGCTCCGCCAGCCCCCCCCCCATTGGCGCCCATACCCGGGTCGTATTCGATACCGGAGGATATGTGAGCGCAATGATTTTTTTCGCGCTCATCGCCTCATAAAGCGACAGCAGGCAATTCCCCAATTCCGGCAATGACACGCCATAAGCATTGACGTCATTGATTCCAATCAGAACGCTCACCACTCCTTCGGCCCTGCGAACCACCCTGTCATTGACTTGAGCAAGCAGGCCGCGAGCCTGCCCGGTCCAAGGTCCTGAACTGAATGCCTCCTGGGTAGTACACGTTTCCCCTCCCCGGCCAGAGTTATCCCCGGTCGTCACGCGATAAAAAGTCGCGGGATTCAAATAGGTGGCGTAACTTTGATCGTGGAGAAGCTGATAATTCATATCGCAATATTCGTAATTCGTACTCTGGCACGGCGTTCGCCGGGTATACGAATCCCCTGTCGCAAGCACCATGGTCTTGCTCTGAGCCACAACCGCCGTTGAGGTAACGGAAATAACCAAACCCACCAAGCACGCAAAAATCCTCACAAGCACCACCTCCCTTTTGGTCAACCATCAATCAAATACGCAAGTACCGCCTTTGAAGTTCGCCACCCTAGCCTTCCCAGTCAAGCAGATGGTTCCAAAAGAGAACCCGCCCGTTCGCCACCTTCGCGAAATGCGCTCGATGGCAAATTACCGAACGTCGTCGTGCACATGTGCGTGCCAGCCAGGTTCTGGCAGCGGTACGTCACCAGCATCCCGGCGCTGTAGTAGCCGCTGCCGCCCAAGGCCGTGCTGTAGTACACGGTCGACAGCGCCGTCAGCGCCGGATCGGGCGCGTCCTTGAACCAGGTCTGCCCCGTCCGCCCCAGCTCGCTCACCTGCAGCACGCGGCCATCGACGTCGTAGGTCGTCTTGGTCTGGTGCGAACGCCAGCCGCTTACGTCGACTTCATATTCCGTTTGCTCACCCATCTTCGGATTGCCGACCAGGTAACTCCTGATCGTCCCCGGCGCGAAATACTCCGTCAGCTCGGTCTCCCGCCCCGCCGCGTCGTAGTGCAGCGCGTACGACTCCACGTCCGAGTTCGCCTGCTTTCCCGCCACCACGATCTGACCGTTCACCAAGGCGCCGTTCACCACCTGCACCCGGTTCTCCGCGTCGTAGCTGAACCACAGCGTCTGCACGTTCGGCACCTTCGGCGCCGGCGTGCCGCCTCCCGGCAGATTGGTTTTGAATAGATCACCCGCCGACATCAGCGTCGGCGGGGAGACACCAAGAGTTCAAACGAGATGAGCCAAACGAGCAGAAAGCTCACTCCGACCCTAAGTTTCCCGACCCCGTTTTCGGGTTTCAACCCATCTTACGCGTTATCTCAAACTCGGATTTCGCCCACATCCATCCTCTTCATCAACTTCTCAAGAACCGTTGTAAAGAAATTAATCTGCTGCTTTCGATCACTTGGAAAGCCACCCGATTGAAGCGAACGAAATTCATCTGGGCACAAGTCAGCCAGCAGAAACCACCCATGTCCTTGGCTCAGGATCGACGCCTCCGACACTTCCCCCCCCTGCTGGCGACATGAAAATTCTCGCCCAGGAAAGGTTGATAAGTGAACGCTATCAAGATGCTGCCGTTATCCACCACCGTACAGGAAAAACCATCAGTGCGAATCTTATGTCGCAATTCAAACCGGTGCCTTGACAGGAAGTCACCGTATTCAATGCCAGCGAGCGTCTCTCCAAGTTGCATATCGTTGGTCATCACGGCTTTACTATCACCCATTGACCGCCTTTCTTGACATAACCCATCGCTCGGAATGCATCGCTATTGAGCATCTCGATTTCCTTATAAGTTGCACTGGTAGGCCATTTCAGCAAAACAGGGGTCGGAGTCGACTTTCTCGGGCTTCTCCTAAAAACTAAACTCTAAAAACTCAACTCCGACCCCTGTTTTTACAGCGTCACACCATGAGTTCAAGCGAGATGAGCCAAATGAGAAGAAAGTTCACTCTGGCCCGATTTCTCCCCTCGCACGCTCGTCTTCCACTAAAAACAAATTTTGCAGATCACCGCTGACATCAACATCATCCACGATCAAATTAACTACCCCATCAATACCATCAACACGATTAACTCCATCAATTATTCCAAATACATTGGCGACAGTATCAACAGAAACCTGCCGCATCACCTCAAAAAAAACCTCTCTCTCACTATAATTTAATCCACGAAATAACGTAAGCGCACGCCCCCAATACAAATCTGAAGCCTCGCTAATAATTGTCGACCCAAAGAGATCCTGATAGATCTTATTATTTTCCAAGACAACATGACTATAGATTTTAGACGCAAATTCCTGCGGAGTCATGGATATACCTTTTCAAATGCGCCAGGGTAGGAATTTTTGTTCATCGAAATGAGTCGCCGCAATTGAGAATTTGGAATATCAGGATAAACCCTTCGAAGCTCGCCAATGTCACGCGCCAAGACTGCCCTCGGCGTAAGCAGGCCAGCTGTGCTTCTAGAGACAATACCATTAGGCCCCCTGATCGTATGACCCACTTTAGGCACCAACATTGCAGGAGCAGTATTGGGATTGTAGCCAGGGATCATCTCCTTTAACAAAGCCTTTTGGCCGACATGATGTGCATCTAAGCCGGGTGCCGCCCCTCTAATTTCGTTGTATAGGCCAACAGTGTATTTCTCACTAACTGAAGCAACCGGACTCCTAAACCCCTTAATCGCTCCAAGCCCGTTCATGCTGAACACAGGAGCCCGCTCAAGGATGATTGGATTCTGGAATCGAAGCGCCGTATTCAGAACTCGGGAAGTCTCCGCGTAACGCGCAACCCCACCCAACGCCACTCCCGTCAGGCCAGCGACTACCGTCTGTTTCCACGAATAACCGGATTGCCCTGCCTGCCCTCCCGTGACCCAATGCGTCACCATGCCAGTGCTCTGCTGGATGGCATCGAACGATACGCCAGCAGCGCCACCGCCCATCATGTTGCCAAGATAGCCGGAGCCCAAACGCCCCCCGACATACCCGAGCAAGCGCCCACTTCCATAGAGGCTAGCGACGCTGCCCACGCCATCCAGTACGGTCGCCGTCCAGAAGTTGGCTTGCGACAACTCGCCGTTCGCGTAGTTGGTCAATCTCTCGTCATGTCGCTTCAGGAACCCCAAAGAAGCAAAGTTCCACAACTCGTATCCTGTCGAACGGATCGCGTAACTCACCGCATCAAGGCTGCTCGTATGGCCAGCCGCGATGGCGGCGTCAACAGATGCATCATCAATACCGATGATGCTGGCATTGGTGATGGCCTGCTGACGCTGCGGCATGGAGAGGATCACATCTTCATGCTCAAGCTGAGACTGCAATGCATCATGGAATGGCCGCCATTCCTCGGCAGCCCACGCTCTTTGGATTGAATCGTCCAACGCCAGTGGCGGCGCACCGACACCCACACGGGTATAGGCGCCAAATTCCCGGTTTGACAGATGCGTCAAGAACGCCAATACGTTCGCTTCACGCTCGTTGGCTGGAGTACGGGAAGCCAAAGCATCCAGTGCCTGCCAACTCTGGTCTGCTTCGATCTGGTCAGCGGTCTGGTCATAGCCATACTCTCGCGCCATTTCAGCAATATCGTTGTAGCTCGCCGGGCCCATCGCCGTCCCGTTCCGTGCGGCATCGGCCACGATGCTTTGAGCATCGCGAACCATCGCAACACCCTTCGCTTCCAAGGCCATCCTGTCGAGTGCCGCCTGCGCGCGTTCCTCCATCTGCGCGTTCATGCGTGCCTGGAACGCATCCAACTGCTTCTGCGCATCGCGAAGCTGCGAACGACGCACTCTTGCACTCGCCAACGCATTGCCGAACGCATCCGCCGCGATGTTGCCGTAGTCCACCGCATCATCGAACCCGAATGCTCTCCTGGCATGCAGCGACACCACTCCGCCCACCATGTGGTTGGCGAAGTCATCGAGCATGTTGCCGTTGCCGAGGAACGGGTTCTCCGGCAACGTGGACAGGCGATCATTGATGCCTGCCGAGACCACGCTACTCACCGCATTCGCTGCAACACCGCGCCAACTGAAGCTGCCGCCACCCACGATCTGCCCGGCCGCATTCGCGCCGGCATTGGCGACGGCCAAGCCCGCCACCTTGCCCCATTCGCCTTTATTGGCAGCCGCGCCAATCGTGCCGAACCGCGCTGCAATTCCACCCGTGATGGCACCGGTCACCGCGCCTGCTGCCACGCTGCGCCAACTGAAGGTCGCCGCCCCCATCGCGCTGCCCACTGCCAGGCTGGCGGCGGCACCTGCCGCACCGGCCACGGCGCCGACCACCGCGCCACCGAGCGCTGTCAACGATGCGGTTCCCCCCGCAACCGCAATCGCACTACCACTCAGCGCGGCGGCACCCGTCGCCATGGCGCCGCCGGTGACGACCGCACCATTGGCAGCCATGACCGCGCTGGTCAGCGCCCCGGCCGTATAGATCGTCACCACGATCGCCACCACCACCATCACGATCTTCGCCAACGCGCCGCAATGGCTCTTCGGCGGCGGCGTGATGTAAGGCAGGCTCGGTGTCGTCGAGCCTTGGATCGCGTTCGGGTCGAACGGCTTGAACGTCGTCGCGTCGTTCGCCGTCGTCTTCACCGACGGCACCTTCAGCGTCGAGCCCACCACCAGCTCCGCGTCCGTCACCGCGTTCGCCGCCGCTAGCACGTACCACAGGCTGCCGTTGCCGTAGACCCGCTGCGCGATGCTCTGCAGCGTGTCGCCCTCCAGCACCATCGCGGGCTCCGTGCCCATCTGGCTGCTGTCGAACGCCGTCAGCTGGCTCGCCGCGTCGATCTTCCCGTCTTCGCCCAGCGTCGCCATCTGCTGGCCGTTCACGTACACGTAGTGCTGCGGCGATCCGTTGTCGCGACGCGTCAGGATGCCCCCCGACGCATCGAAACTGAAACTCCGCACCTGCGTCGGCACCGACTGGCCAGGCGTGCTCTGGGTGATCTTCACCCGGCGGCCCATCTGGTCGTAGATGCTGGCGGTGACCGTCCGCTTGTAGTTGGGGTCCGTGCTGGTCCCCGTGACCGTCTTCTCCAGGTACGTCTCGCGCTTCGCATACTCCGTGGTGTACGTGTGCGTGTAGGTGCCGCTGCCGGTCTGGTAGCGGTACGTCACCAGCATCCCGGCGCTGTTGTAGCCGCTGCCGCCCGAGGCCGTGCTGTAGTACACGGTCGACAGCGCCGTCAGCGCCGGATCGGGCGCGCCCCTGAACCAGGTCTGCCCCGTCCGACCCAGCTCGCTCACCTGCAGCACGCGGCCATCGACGTCGTAGGTCGTCTTGGTCTGGTGCGAACGCCAGCCGCTTACGTCGACTTCATACTCCGTTTGCTCACCCATCTTCGGGTTGCCGACCAGGTAACTCCTGATCGTCCCCGGCGCGAAATACTCCGTCAGCTCGGTCTCCCGCCCCGCCGCGTCGTAGGTGTGCTTCGCCACCACCCCGGTGGTCTGGCCCACGTTCACCGCCGCGTATTCCAGCTCCAACTGGCCGCGCAGCGTGTACGTCGACTGCGCCACCTGCGTGGCGCCCCACGACGTCACCGTCGTCCGGCTCACCGCATGGCCCGCCGCGTCGTAGTGCAGCGCGTACGACTCCACGTCCGAGTTCGCCTGCTTCCCCGCCACCACGATCTGACCGTTCACCAACGCGCCGTTCACCACCTGCACCCGGTTCTCCGCGTCGTAGCTGAACCACAGCGTCTGCACGTTCGGCACCTTCGGCGCCGGGCCGCTGGCTGTTATTAATGCTTGGAAAGAACGTCCGTCGATCTCAATATCGACGGAGGAGGGAAATTATCCCTGACACCATTATTGATATACGAATTCAATTGAAAGCGCAATCTTTCAACTCGTCCACCAATTGATCCCAACGCCCCCTTACAAAGGCCGTAATAGCTTTTTGAGCTTCGTCACCATCGTGAAAGCCCGTCAGCGTGACGCCAAGCTTGAGCAGAATGATGAAGCCCATGAACTCTTTAGGATTACCGTCCAATCTGCATAGCTCTCGAAAAGCCTTAGGATCGTTGAATAGATCAATACCAAGTATGGATACATTCGCATCTGGCAGAAAATACACCTCCGCCACCCCATACGATGAAACCGTAGCTCCAAATCCGTCATATCGAACAACGGTTTCTCCCAGCCGACTCTTCTCCTGCGATCTAGGTTCACCCAAATCTGACACGATCTCGTCATAAGTTGCGCCGAATTTGATACTACCCGCCGACACGTATGGCTCTATCACATTCATTTCATGGACCCTTTTTCAAATATCCTTTTCCATACGCATATTCAAGCATCTCTCGCGTTGCCGCGTTGTATTTTGTTGTGACACCGGAACTTTGGACAGACACACGGCGTATATCCCAAATTTCCTTTGCCATAGCGCCACGAAAATTTCCGACATCAATCAACTGCTTAACCTCAGATCGATATATCGCGCCCGCGAGGCCCTGACTACCGTGACTAGAGGTCAAAAAGTGATCCGCATAGTCCATCTGAATCGCTGGACCGCCGTAGGTTGTATATGGACTGACACTATCAGCTGGCGCATGGTGACGCTCTATCACCCCTCGCTCAGCAGAAAGCCGGCCATAGGCTCCACCACTGTATGTCCGTCCGGCTACCGCCGCTTCTTCTAGCGAGAAGTTTCCAACGATTTTTATTGGAATTGGATTCGAGTACAGAGTTCCCGGCGAAGGAAGTTCAAACTTGAGGTGATAGCTACCGTATTTCGCAAGCCCAGCGCCTGCCGCAAAATTCGCCAGCAGAGCACCGCCCATCTCCGCTTGGTTCTGATACGGCAACAGCAAGTCGATGTTGTATGGCGTCGTAGCGCGGAAGTCATCGAAGGCCCCCGCTGGAGCCACCGTAGCCTCGGCCATTGCAAAAACAGGGGTCGGAGTCGACTTTCTCGGGCTTCTCCTAAAAACTCAACTCTAAAAACTCAACTCCGACCCCTGTTTTTGTCAGGGTGAACGAAAAACAGAGGCCGGAGTCAACTTTCCGGGGCTTCCCCTAAAAACTCGACTCCGACCCCTGTTTTTCCTAGATGCCTTGACCAGTAGCCGGATTTAGCCCTTGCCGGTCCCGCCGATGCCAGACGGTAGCAACTCGATGTCAGCCGCTCTAGAAGAGTTTGCAACTACGAGTAGGAGCGTTTATTGATCTCCCACCATTCTAAAAATGGCCCCCAATCAAACCAACTCACAGTAGTTCCCTCGTGTGGCTGCGTCAGCCTTTCGTTGCAGAAATTGATGCCAACAATGTCGCTAACTTTCTGAAGCGCGGAGTCACGCAGCTCATAAAACTGCGTGCTGTTCATTGAATAGTCGGCCGCGTACGAATCAGTAGAGAACCGAACTAATGGAAATACCTCGCCTGGGTTGGCATAGGTTTCATAGTTGGCGAGCGCTATTCTCTTTGCGCCAAGATCCGACGCGACAAGATTTTCCATCATTACCGTTCTGTAATCGCTGTAATTCTTCCGAAGCCATACAAAAAGCTCCAAGGCTCGATAGCGCACGTAACTGTGTTTATCTTGAATTAGCGCACGAACTCTCGGGACAAGCTTTTCATAGAACGTGACAGGGAAGATGGATGGTTTGTTCTTCTCCAGGAGCGCCCCAAGGAAAAGAAATGCCAAAGACAAGTCCTCTTGCCGGTCAGAGGAGAAGCAGTTTTCAAGCGCAGACACCAGCTCCGAATCGACGTTCAATTTCTGAATATCTGCGTCCATCAGGGGAGAGCCAGGCGACGTCACCTTGGCTGCCAAGTTTCTCAGCTCTTGTTCGGGGGTCATGAATTAGTCTCGAATCCTCGGAGGAATTACGCGGTGCTCCCAACGTCCAAACAGGAACTCTTTATCAAGCTGGGTCACGAAGTCTGCGTGCAATTCTTAGGAATATATAGCTGAGTCCAGCGCCGCCCTTTACGCCACCCTGCCATGCCTGCAGCCAGCTTACCTCAAATATCGCCAGCTGATCCGCATTATTCCCCATGCCTTGATATTGAACAACTCTTCGCATCAAGTGAATTCATTGGCTTCATATCACTAAAGAACTCACCCGGTCCTCGCTGCCCAAACCGTGAGATTGATAATAGATTCCTGGCTTCACTTCACCAAAGTTACGATAAAGAACGAATCCAGCTTCGATGCGCTGATTCGATCGGCGACATGAGGCTGATAGAAGGGCCGGCCTCCGGAATTTCCAGGACCGCCCTGTTTGCAACCGACGGCACCCCCCAATTCTCAAGCGCCTGCATCCCCTGAATTCAAGCGCTCTAGGAGCGGCGATTCGACGCCAATCATCTGGATCTCCATTCGGCGCTGGCTCGGGAATCATTCCCTGAAGCGCGGGATGCGTGGCCCACATGTCGAAGTTGTTCTCGAACTTGCTGAACACCTGAGCATTGGGCGACCACCTGCTGACTTCATTGAGGAACTCTTCCCTCATGCGGGCAATTTCCTGAGGATTGGCACCCGCCGTTCCAGAAGAAGATGAAGCGCCCCCCCCTATTACACCGACACCATTCGCACCGGCAGATTCGCCGTTGAAAAGAAGACGCGGCTCCAGGAGTTCTATTCTTTCAGGCTCGACCTTCAACACTTCAGGCTCGATTGCGACTTTTGTGATCTCGAGTGAGTTGTCCCGACTCTTAGCACTTCTCTCCTGCGCCACACTTGCCAGCGCATTTCCGAACGCATCCGCCACGATGGCGCCGTAGTCAATGTCATCATTGAAACCCATTGAACGACGAACATGCAGACTGACAACACCACCGACCATGCCACCGACAAAAGCGCTACCTGCCTCCTCAAGATTTTTTGTCAGGAATGGGGTGACGCTCCTTGATATCCCGCTACTGATTGCACTGGCTGCCACGCTTCTCCAGCTGAAATGCGTCTCCATTCCCGCTACGCGCTGGGTCACTTGATTACCTAGATTCCCCAGCACACCGGATACCGCCCCTTGGGCGAACTTGCCTCCGCCGAAGACATCGGCGACCTTCCCGACTACCGTGCCATTTGCCAAACCGGCCGTCAGGGCCGCCGTCATTCCGTCCGCCGCCACCCGGCGCCAGCTGAAGGTCGTCGCCCCAAGCGCGCTACCGATGCCTTGGGCGACCGTACTGGCCGCCGCACCGACCACGAAACTGGCCGCCATCGCGCCACCCACCGTCGCGCCGGCAAACGCGCCTGTTGTGATGGCCGCGCCCCCGAAGAAGCCGGACATGGCCGGGGCCAACATGGGCGCGTAGACCGCGACCACGACCGCCACTGCGACCATCAATACCGCCATGACACCACTGCAATGCTTCTTCGGCGGCGGCGTGATGTACGGCAGACTCGGCGTCGTCGAGCCCTGGATCGCGTTCGGATCGAACGGCTTGAACGTCGTCGCGTCGTTCGCCGTCGTCTTCACCGACGGCACCTTCAGCGTCGACCCCACCACCAGCTCCGCGTCCGTCACCGCGTTCGCCGCCGCCAGCACGTACCACAGGCTGCCATTGCCGTAGACCCGCTGCGCGATGCTCTGCAGCGTGTCGCCCTCCAGCACCATCGCAGGCTCCGTGCCCATCTGGCTGCTGTCGAACGCCGTCAGCTGGCTCGCCGCGTCGATCTTCCCGTCTTCGCCCAGCGTCGCCACCTGCTGGCCGTTCACGTACACGTAGTGCTGCGGCGATCCGTTGTCGCGACGCGTCAGAATGCCCCCCGACGCATCGAAACTGAAACTCCGCACCTGCGTCGGCACTGACTGGCCTGGCGTGCTCTGGGTGATCTTCACCCGGCGGCCCATCTGGTCGTAGATGCTGGTGGTGACCGTCCGCTTGTAGTTGGGGTCCGTACTGGTCCCCGTGACCGTCTTCTCCAGGTACGTCTCGCGCTTCGCATACTCCGTGGTGTACGTGTGCGTGTAGGTGCCGCTGCCGGTCTGGTAGCGGTACGTCACCAGCATCCCGGCGCTGTTGTAGCCGCTGCCGCCCGAGGCCGTGCTGTAGAACACGGTCGACAGCGTCGTCAGCGCCGGATCGGGCGCGCCCCTGAACCAGGTCTGCCCCGTCCGACCCAGCTCGCTCACCTGCAACGCTCGGCCATCGGCGTCGTAGGTCGTCCTGGTCTGGTGCGAACGCCAGCCGCTCACGTCGACTTCATATTCCGTTTGCTCACCCATCTTCGGGTTGCCGACCAGGTAACTCCTGATCGTCCCAGGCGCGAAATACTCCGTCAGCTCGATCTCGCGCCCCGCCGCGTCGTAGGTGTGCTTCGCCACCACCCCGGTGGTCTGGCCCACGTTCACCGCCGCGTATTCCAGCTCCAACTGGCCGCGCAGCGTGTACGTCGACTGCGCCACCTGCGTGGCGCCCGTCGACGTCACCGTCGTCCGGCTCACCGCATGGCCCGCCGCGTCGTAGTGCAGCGCGTACGACTCCACGTCCGAGTTCGCCTGCTTCCCCGCCACCACGATCTGACCGTTCACCAACGCGCCGTTCACCACCTGCACCCGGTTCTCCGCGTCGTAGCTGAACCACAGCGTCTGCACGTTCGGCACCTTCGGCGCCGGCGGATTGCCGCCGCCACCGCCACCACCGCCCGGCGGATCGCCCGGATCGGTGGGGTCATCCGGCAGCCGCATCATCACGGCCTGCTGGTCGAGCTCCACCTGCAACGCGCCGGCTGACAGCATCCCGTACAGATCGTTGGACGTCTGCGAGGCCAGCGTCTCCTGCCGCACGTAAGGCCGCTCCAACCCGCCGAGCGGGTCTTCCATGGTCCCCGTCGCGTGGTAGGTGAAGCTCGCACTCACGCTCTGGCCGCGGCCGTCGCTGGCCGTCACCGTGATCCGGTAGTCCTTGCCGTACTTGCCTCCAGGGGGCGAACCGCTGAATGTCCGCGTCGCCGCATCGAAATGGATCAGCGACGACGACGGCGACACGCTGTGCGTGTAGGTCAGCGTATCCCCGTCCGGGTCCACGAACGTGTCCGCTGCGAACGTGTAGTACAGCCCGAAATCGGACGGCTGGTCTTCCAGCGGACGGTTCACGTACGGCGCGTGGTTCGTCGCCGGTGCGGACGACACCGTCACGGTGAAGGTGTCGCTCACCGAAGCACCCGACGGATCCTTTGCGGTGACGGTGACGCTCCAGCTCCCCGCCGCCGTCGGCGCGCCGCTGAACGTGCGCGTGGATGCAGTGAAACTCACCCCCGGCGGCATTCCGCTGGCCGTGTAGGTCAGCGCATTGCCGTCCGGGTCGCTGAAGGTGTTGGCCGGGAACGCGTAGCTCCACGCCTGGCCGGCGCTGGCGCTCTGATCCGGAATGGGCGCGGACACCACCGGCGCGCGGTTCAGCGGCGCACCGATGGTCAGGGTGAAGGTGTCGGACACCGCACCACCGCGTCCATCGCGGGCCCAGACTCTCAGCTGCAGGCTGCCCTGTGCGGGCGGCGTACCGGTGAAGGTGCGCGTGGCCGCATTGAAGCTCAGCCAACTGGGCAACGGCTGCTCCGTCCAGTACGAGCCGCCGCCGCCCGGCGGGTCTTCGGGATCGTCCGGCGGCAGCATCATGAGCTTCGCCTGACTGCCGCCGCCCGCCTGGATGCCATTGACCAGCACCCATTGCCAGGCATCGTAGGTCAACGCATCGCCGTTGGGATCGGTGAAGGTGTTGGCCGGCAGGGTGTAACTCCAGGCGCTGCCTGCGTTCGCCGTCCGATCCGGGATGGCATTGGAGACCACCGGCGCCTGGTTTGCCGCTGCGATGGTCACGACGAAGGTATCGCTCACCGTCGCGCCCGACGGATCGCGCGCCGTCACCGTCACGTTCCAGCTGCCCGCCGTCGTCGGCGTGCCGCTGAACTTGCGGGTACTGGCCGTGAAGCTCACGCCCGGCGGCATCCCGCTGGCCGTGTAGGTCAGCGCATTGCCGTCCGGATCACTGAAGGCGTTGGCCGGGAACACGTAGTTCCACGCCTGGCCGACTGTGCCGCCCTGGTCCGGGATGGGGCTGGACACCACCGGCGCGCGGTTGGGGATCGGATTGATGGTCAGCGTGAACGTGTCGGAGACTGCGCCGCCGCGTCCATCGCGAGCCCAGACCCTCAGCTGCAGGCTGCCCTGCGCGGGCGGCGTACCGGTGAAGGTGCGCGTGGCCGCATTGAAGCTCAGCCAGCTGGGCAGCGGCTGCTCCGTCCAGTACGAACCGCCGCCGCCCGGCGGGTCTTCGGGATCGTCCGGCGGCAGCATCATGAGCGTCGCCTGACTGCCGCCGCCCGCCTGGATGCCATTGACCAGCACCCATTGCCAGGCATCGTAGGTCAACGCATCGCCGTTGGGATCGGTGAAAGTATTGGCCGGGAGGGTGTAACTCCATGCCTGACCGGTCGTGGCGGTCTGGTCCGGGATGGCATTGGACACCACCGGCGCCTGGTTTGCCGCCGCGATGGTCACGACGAAGGTATCGCTCACCGTCGCGCCCGACGGATCGCGCGCCGTCACCGTCACGTTCCAGCTGCCCGCCGTCGTCGGCGTGCCGCTGAACTTGCGGGTACTGGCGGTGAAGCTCACTCCCGGCGGCATCCCGCTGGCCGTGTAGGTCAGCGCATTGCCGTCCGGGTCGCTGAAGGTGTTGGCCGGGAAAACGTAACTCCACGCCTGACCAGCGGTGCCACCTTGGTCCGGGATGGGACTGGACACCACCGGCGCGCGGTTGGGAACCGGATTGATGGTCAGCGTGAACGTGTCGGACACCGCACCGCCGCGTCCATCGCGGGCCCAGACCCTCAGTTGCAGACTGCCCTGCGCGGGCGGCGTGCCGGTGAAGGTGCGCGTAGCCGCATTGAAGCTCAGCCAGCTGGGGAGCGGCTGCTCCGTCCAGTACGAACCGCCGCCGCCCGGCGGGTCTTCGGGATCGTCCGGCGGCAGCATCATGAGCGTCGCCTGGCTGCCACCGCCCGCCTGGATGCCATTGACCAGCACCCATTGCCAGGCATCGTAGGTCAGCGGATCGCCGTTGGGATCGGTGAAGGTGTTGGCCGGAAGGGTGTAACTCCATGCCTGACCGGTCGTGGCGGTCTGGTCCGGGATGGCGTTGGACACCACCGGCGCCTGGTTGGGAACCGCAATGACGGTGACGGTAAAGGTATCGCTGACCGTACCTCCCCGCGGGTCCTGCGCCGTCACGGTGATGTTCCAGCTGCCGAGCGTCGAGAGCGTGCCGCTGAAGGTGCGGCTGGCGGCGTCGAAGTGGAGCCACTGCGGCAGGGCGCCGGTGCTGTAAGTGAGTGCGCCACCGTCCGGATCGTTGAAGGTGTTCGCCGGGACGACGAAGCTCCAGTTGCCTCCCGTCGCCTGCGCGTTCTGATCCGGAATCGGATTGGTGACCACCGGAACCTGATTGGGTCCCAGAACGGTAAGCGTGAAGGTATCGCTGACGCTCAAGTCGCCATCGCTGGCAGTGACCGTGATCGACCAGCTGCCGGAGGTAGGCGCCACGCCGCTGAAAGTGCGCGTATCCGGATTGAAGATCGCCCACGGTGGCCTTCCGCTGACCTCGAAGCTCAGCGCTTGTCCATTGCGGTCGCTGAAGGTGCCGGCCGGCACGGTATAGCTCCACGCCTGGCTGGCATTGGCCGTCTGGTCGGGGATGGGACTGGACACCGTCGGCGCCGCATTGGGCGTGGTGACGATGAAGGTGTCCGTAACATTGGCGCCCTGCGGGTCCTGCGCAATGACGGTGATGCTCCAGCTGCCCACCTCCTTCGGAGTGCCGCTGAATTTGCGCGTACTAGCGTCGAACGCCATCCACGCCGGCATGCCGCTGGCGGTATAGGTCAGCGCGCTGCCGTCGGGATCGGTGAAGGTGGTCGGCGGGAAGGTGTAACTCCAGGCACCGCCGGTGGCGGGAGCTGCCTGGTCCGGGATCGGGTTGGACACCACCGGAGAGCGGTTCGAGGACGTGCCGATGGCGACCGTGAAGGTGTCGCTGACGCTCAAGCTGCCGTCACTGGCGGTGACGGTGATCGCCCAACTGCCCGAGGCTGGGCTGGTGCCGCTGAACGTGCGGGTGGCGGGATCGAAGGTGATCCATGAAGGCTTCCCGTCGACGCTGCATATCAGTTCCTGGCCGTTGCGATCCGCGAACGTGTTGGCCGGAATGGTGTAGCGCCAGACCTGATTGGCGTTCACCGTCTGGTCCGGAATGGGGCTGGATACGGTCGGCGCCACATTCGGGGTGGTGACGTTGAACGTATCGGTGACACTGGCGCCCTTTGCATCCTGGGCGATGACCGTGATACTCCAGCTGCCCGCCTCCTGCGGCACGCCGCTGAAGGTGCGGGTGGCCGCATCGAAGTGCAGCCAGTCCGGCAGCCCGGTGGCGCTGTAGGTCAGCGCGCCGCCTTCGGGATCGGTGAAGGTGTTGGCTGGGACAACAAAGCTCCAGTTGCTTCCGTTGGCTGGCGCCGTCTGGTCGGGGATCGGCGCGGCGACCACGGGCGCCTGGTTGGTGGGGTCCAGCGGCGCGGCATTGGTGCCATAGGCGCTGTTGGCCACAACCCGGCGGCGGTTGCCCACCGCGTCGTAGTCGTAGCTCAGATCCAGCGTGTATTTCCCGCCGGCCGCCATGTCCTGGTTGGTGACCCGGATGATGCGGTTGTGGCTGTCGTAGGTGGTGCGGGTGATGGTGTGCACCTGGTTGCCGGCGCCATCCACCGTCTGCGTGGCTTCCAGGGTCCGGTTCCCGGACGCGTCGTACTCGTAGTAGTAGGTGATCGGGCCATCGGTGACGCGCATCACCAGGCCGTTGGCGTAGTACTCGGTACGCCGGTTCACCGGCATCTGGGTCAGGTCGGTGTCCGGCGGCAAGTCGGGCCAATCCTCCGGCGGCAGCTGCTGCCGCATCGGCATGACGTACCCGCTTCCCTCCCCGCCCTGCATCGCCATCACCCCCATGGGCTGGAAGCCGGTGACCGCCGTCAGCAGCCCGCTGCGCGCGTCGTAGGCGTAGTCGTAATTGGATCCGCCCATGTCGACGTGGTCGGTAAGGCGGCCGAAGTAGTCGTAGACCCAGGTGTTGCTGTCCGACGCGATCGTTTCACGGATCTTGCGCCCCTGCGCGTCGTAGGCGCTGGCCCGCACCACCCCGGCCTTGGTCTGGCTGCGCACCAGCAGACCGCGGCTGTCGTAGTCGTACTTGATCCAGCTGCCGGTGGCATCGGTCGTCTGCAGCCGCCCACCGTTCTGGTCGAGCAGATAGGACTGCAGGACCGTCTTGGCGCGCGCGCTCCCGTTCGGCAGGAAGTCGCCCTGCGCCACCGCATGATCGAGCTTGTCGTAATCGACGTAGGTCAGGTAGCCCACCGCATCCTGGGCCGCCACTTCACGGCCGAGCACGTCGTAGCCCTTGCGGGACACCCCGCCGGTCGCGTCCGTGACCCGCACCTGCTGGCCCGCCGCATCGTACTCGTAGCGCCGCACGTGGCCATTGGCGTCCTGCGTCGCGATCAGCCGGCCCAGCGCGTCGTACATCCACCGCGTTTCCGGCGCCTGCCAGCGTTCGGCGCCGGTTTCGTCGATGACCTTGACGCTGGGCGCGGTCTGCCGGATGACCTGGTCCCGGTCGTTGTAGGCGTACTGGGTGACGTTGCCGAGCGGATCGGTCTGGACGAGCACGTTGCCCCAGCGATCCAGACTGACGCTGACCTGCGCGGTCGCGCTGGCATCCACCTTCCAGGACGGCAGGACCTGGCCGATCACCCGGCCCAGCTTGTCGTTCTTCGTCAGGTAGACCGCGGTCGCCGCCGCCCCGTCGTTCGTCCACGGCCGCTCTTCGCGCACCTGGTGCCCGGCCAGATCGTAGAAGTAGCTGCGGTTGGCGCCGGTGTCCGCGTTCGAGGCAACGACCCGACCCGCCTTGTCGTAGACGTAGCGCGCCGAGGTCGCGGCCGACGCCAGGGCGGCGGCGGTCGCGCCCTGCGCGGTGATTTCGCCGAAGGCGTTGTAGGCCACCGCGCTCTGCGCATCGGTGAGCGCTGCGCCGCCGCCCGCCGGCGTGCGCGTGGTGACGGACGTGAGCTGCCGGCCGATGGCGTCGTAGCTGGCGACGGTATGCACCGTCATGTTGCCGCTGGCGCCGGTCAGCGTGTACCAGGCATCCACGACGTTGTCCGCGGCGTCGTAGCGGCTGTACCAGAACGTACCGACGGCATCCCGGGTGGCGACCGCGCGCCCCTGCCGGTCGTAGCGCACGGTGGTCACGGCGTTCGCCGCATCGCCCGCGTTCGGCGCACCGCTGGCCGGGTCGCCGCCGGCATAGCGCACCACCCGCAGCGCGTTGCCGAAGGCGTCGTAGTCCATCGTGGTATAGGGCGCGGCGTCGACGTACAGGGCCGCGCTGGACAGATCCAGGTTCGCGTTGCCCGCGAGCAGGCTCTGCCAGTCGCTGCGCAGCACCTTGTGTTCGGTTTCGGTCGTCGAGAGGGTGCGGCCGAGCGCATCGTAGGCGATGCCGCTGACCTTCACGCCATCGACCGTGGTGGTGAGCAGGCGCCCCTCGGCGTCATAGCCGAACGCCGTATCGACCATGCGCCGCTCGTTGGCGCCCGCAGCGGTCTGGTACAGGTGCGACGCGCTTTCCTTGACCTTGCGTCCGAGCAGGTCGTAGCTCCAGAGCGTGCTGCGATCGTAGCCGGTGGCCGCATTGCCCACCGCGGGCAGCGGCGGCAGGGTGCCGGTCGTCAACCCGGCCGTCTCGATCTTCCGCGCGAACTCGATCTGGAGTTCCACCCGGCCCAACGCATCGTATTGCCAGGCGGTGACGTAGCCTTCGGCATCGACGGTGCGGATCCGCCGCCCCAGCTCGTCGTAGTAGTGGAAGGTGTCCGCCCAGATCGCATCGGCCTGGTCGGGCGTGCCTTCCAGCAGCTGCCGCTCCTTGACCAGGTTGCCGTAGGCGTCGTACTCGAACCGCGTCGTCGGCGTGCCCGTCGCCAGCGTGCCATCGGCCATGTAATAGGCGACGGACGGCTGGGTGATCGCGCTCTTGCGGCCCAGCCGGTCGTAGGTGGTGGTCAGCGTGCGGTCGTCGGCGCTGGCGGTCAACACGCCCGATCCCGCCATCTGCGCCCGCGTGATCGCCTGGCCCGCCGTCCAGCCCGTCAACTTGGCGGTATTGAGCTTGTTGGCATAACGCGTCAGCCCGGTCTGCTCGCCGTAGGCGTCGTAGGCATACGCGGTCACGTAGCCGGCTTCGTCGATGTCGTAGGCCAGCCGGCCCAGGCTGTCGTACACCTTGTAGCTGTAGTTGCCGCGCACGTCCTTCTGGACCACCGCGCGATCAAGCGCATCGTAGGCCACGCGCACGTCGGGCTGGACACCGGTGGCCGCCAGGACGCCGTTGTCGTCCAGCTGCCAGGCATCCGGGAAGAGCGTCCGGCTCTGCCGGCCGCGCACGTCGTACTCGTAAGTGACGGTGCGTTCTTCCGCCGTCCCGGCGTTCTCCGTCACCGTCAGCACCTGGCCCAGCGCGTCGTAGGTGCGCCGGGTCACGATGGACGTCGTGCTCACCACGACGTTGCCGCTCGCGTCGTAGCGGGCGACGGCGACGGCGGGCGAGCGCTCCGCCGTCATCCTGCCGGCCGCATCGTATTCGTAGGTCCAGACCGCGCCCAGCTTGTTGGTGACGCTGGTGCGGCGGCCGGCCGCGTCGTAGCCGTAGGACTCGGTCTTGTTCAGCGCGTCCGTCGTGCCGGTCAGGCGACCGGCATTGTCGTAGGCGTAACCGGTGCGCTGGACGTTGGCCTGCCCGGCCACCAGGGCGGCCACCGCCGCCTCCGTCACCGTGGCGATCGTCACCGGCGTGGCATAGGCATGCGTCGAGACGACCCGGTCCGCACCATCGTAGCGCTGCTCGGTCACCGCGCCGGCATCGTCCACCGAGAACCGCAGCCGCCCCGCCCCGTCGTAGGCATAGCGGGTCAGGCGCTGCTGGTCGGCGGCATTGCCGCCTGCCGTCGCGAGCGCACTGGCGACCTGCGCGGCCATCTGTCCGGCCACGTAGGGGATCGTCACCGCATAGGCGACGTCGGCGGTCTTCAGGCCGGAGGCGTCATAGCGGCGCTCGCTGACCACCGCGCCCGCATCGCTTCGGGTCAGCGCATAGACCACGCGCCCCGCGGCGTCGTAGACGTACTGGCTCGCCCGCGCGGCGCTCTCGTTGGCGCTGGCAAAGCCGGTGAAGTCGCTCACGGCCGCCGTGCCGGCGCGCAGCTTGGTCAGGACCGTCGACGTGGTAAACGCCGCCCCATACGCCAAGCTCTGCTGCACCCGTCCGGCGCTGTCGTAGCGGGTTTCGGTCAGGCTGCCCGCTGCGTCCAGCGTGAAGCGCACCCGGTTGTCGCGGTCGAACACCTGGTAGCCGAGGCGATCCGCCGCATTGTTCAGGAGCGACTCGCTCGTCACCAGCGCCTGCAGCGCACCGGTCGTCGGCGCCGCGGCAAGGGCCGCCAGCGCGCCGGCGCTGAGCGCCTTGGCGTATTCGCGGGTCAGGACCGCATTGCCGTTCTTGTCGTAAACCGTCTCGACGAGCGCGCCGGCGGCATCCACCACGAAGCGCAACCGGCCCGCCTCGTCGTAGGCGTACCGCGTCAGGTTGCCCAGCGCGTCCGTGCGGGTGACCAGATTGTCGTTCGCGTCGTACGCGTAGCGGGTGATGAGATTGAGCTTGCCGGTGCCCGGATCGACGGTTTCGGCGACGCGACGGTTCAGCGCGTCGTAGGCGTACTGCACCGTCGTGGCCGCGCTGGTGCCATAGCCTTCGGTGACCGTCAGCACTCGACCGGCGGCGTCGTAGGACGTCACCGTGCGCAGGTTCAACCCGTTCGGATCCCGGGCGACCTGGGTCAGGCGCCCCTCGCGGTCGTAGCTCATCCGGGTGAGCCGGCCGCTGGCGTCGGTCACGTCCAGCCGCCGCCCCTGTCCGTCGTAGGTATACGTCGTGGTCAGATTGAGCTTGCCGGCCCCCGGATCCTCCACCCGGGTCAGCTGGCGACCGATCGCATCGTAGGTGTATTGCACCTTGCGGCCGCTGGCGTCCGTCGCCTCCGTCAGCAATCCGCGAACGTCGTAGACGTTGCCCGTGCTGTTGCCCAGCGGATCGAGAACCGAGACGACCGCACCGTTCCTGTCGTAGGTCGTGGTGGCCGTGGCCGTGCCGCCGCCCGGCAATGCCTGGCTCACGGTCACGGTCTGCCCGAACCGGTTGTGCACGGTGGTGACGGACACGCCCTCCGGCGTGGTCACCACCAGGCTGCGCGCACTGTCGCTATGGGCATAGGTCGTGACGTAACCCCGCGCATCGGCCTGGCTCACCACGCGGTCGAAGGCGTCGTAGACCGTACTCGTGCTTTCCAGCTGCCCGGACACGGTTCGGCTCATGCCGACCTGGCGCCCCCGCCTGTCGTAGGTCAGCGTGGTGACGCTGCCAAGCGCGTCGGTGACGGTCGCCACGCGGCCGAACGCGTCGAACGTCTGGGTCGTGGTGCGCGCCAGCGCGGTGCCATCGGCCTCGGTGCGGGAGTTCATCTGGCCACGCGGGTTGTAGGCGTACCGCGTCGTGCTGGCCTGGCCAGTACCGTAGGCCGTGGTCTGTTCCGCCAGTTCGCCGAAGGCGTTGTAGCTCATCGCCGTCTGCACGCCCTCGGCGTCGGTCAGCCGCGTCAGCAGGCCGCGTCGGTCGTACGCGTACTGGCGGCGGGCATCGGTCGCCGCCACGAAGCTCAGGGTGGAGATCGCGCTCTGGACGCTGGCCCGGACGCCCGGCTGGGCGATGGCGATGCGCCCGGTGTAGACCAGCACCTCGCCGACCTGGCCGAAGGCCGTGTAGCGGGTTTCGGTCACCTCGCCCTGCGCGTTGGCGATGCCATTGGCCTTGACGCCGCGCACGACGAAGGTCTGCCGCCCCTGCGCATCGTAAAAATAGAAGGTCTTGGCGCCGCTGGCGTCGACGGTTTCGGTACGCCGGCCCAGCAGGTCGTAGCTATGCCGCAGGCCATACTGGGCATAGGCGCTCTCGCGCTGCGCCTCGCTCAGGCTTGGATCATCCAGGCTCTTGCCGAGCATCGCCGCCGCGTCGGCCGCCTGCTGGCCGCTCATCTCGCCGGTCACCTGGCCGAACACGTCGTAGCGGAGATAATTCTCCCGCACTTCGCTCGTGCCCTGCCCCGCCTCCGTCCGCACGAGCCGGCCCGCCTCGTCGTAGCTGTAGCGGGTCACCGTGCCTTCGGGATTGAGCTCGACGACCACCTGGCCCAACCCATTGAAGCTGCGCTGGGTCAACCGGTACGGTTCGGCCGGCGGGCTCTTCATTGCGCTGGTCCGCAGGGTCGCCAGCGTCTCGCTGCCCGTCAGCCCCGTCAGCTTCTTGGCGTAGGCCTTGACGACGCGCTGGTTGTTCTTCTCGTCGTAGAGGAACTCGGTCAGATACCCTTCGGCATCCACCAGGCCGACCTGGTTGCCGCGCCCGTCGTAGAGCAGGTGTTCGACCTGGTCGTTGGCCGCATCCGCGAGCGGACGCAACTGGTCCAAGGTGCCGTTTTGCCAGTACGCATTGTTGGTGCGGGTGGCGTAGCGCTTCGTCAGCGCCAGACGGCCGGCCGCATCGTAGATCATCTCGACCAGGAAGCCGCCCGCATCCAGCGTCGCCACCAGTCGGTCGGTGACGTCGTAGAAGAACCGCTTCACCCGCGAGGCGCCGTCTCCGCTTTCCGTGCTCGACAGCAACCGGCCCGCGCCATCATAGGCGTAGCTCGTCACCAGCCCGGCGGCATCGGTCTCGCTCGCCAGGCGGCCCGCCGCATCGTACGCGCGCGTCGCCGTGCGATCGTTCGCCGCGTCGGTCTGAACCCAGGCCTGGGTCCCCGACAGCGCCGGTGCCCCGGCCGCATAGACCAGTTCGTCCTTGACCACCGCCCCTGCGGAATACCACCCCGTCGTCGCCACCCGGTTGGCATAGGACACGCTGCCGCTGACGCGGCCGATGGCGTCGTAGAGCGTCTTCGTGACCGCGCCGGTCGCATCCACCGCCGCGCTCAGGCGGCCGGCGGCATCGTAGAAGAAGTAGGTAAGTCCGCCGGTTGCGTCCTGCACGGCACGCAGACGCCCGGTCGCGTCGTAGACGCTTTGCGCCGTTCGCGTCACCTGCGCGCCCGCAACCGTCCCCGCCTCGCTCAGCGACAGCAGCAGGCCCGCGGCATTGCGCACCTCAGTGCGCACCAAGCCGCTGTCGAGCGTCGTGACCACCCGACGCGACGAGTCCACGTAGGCAACGGTGGTCGTGACGGTGTTGGCGTCGTCGTTGGCCGCGGTCTCGCTGCTGCGGCGGATCGTGCTCAGCAGCCGCCCCAGTCCGTCGTACACGTAATCCACGACCTCGCTGCCGCCCGGCGCCACGCCCGCCACCGTGCGTCCCACGCCATGCACCGCCACCTGCTGGCGCAGCAAGCCCTGGGCGTCGTACGTGTAGCGCGTGATCGAGGTGGCATCGTCCAGGACGCCTGCACCGCTCGAGGAGGAGACGGTCGCGTAGTCCGTGCGCTGGGACAGCCGCCCCTGTGCGTCATAGCTGAAGTCGGTCCGGGCGGTCTGCCCACGCCCGGCCGTCGCCCAGTCCGTCATCTCGGTCAACGTCGGCACGCCGGACACCGGCAGCCCGCTGGTGTCGTACATCGCGCCCACGAAGCTGCGCGTCATCGACGCCAGGCCCTGCGCCACGCCCGAGGCGTTGTACTGGGTTTCCGTCACCCGACCGGCGGCATCGATCACGAAGCGCAGCAGACGCGGATTGGTGGTGTCGTAAACGTACCGCGTGACCAACGCGTCGCCCGGCACGTTGACGGTGCCGGCGTGAGTCGGGTCCAACCCGTCCGCATCCGGCACCGTGTAGCGCGCTTCGGTCAGGACTCGATTCTCGCTGCTGTACGTGCGCACGACCGTGTTGCCGAGCAGGTCGCGCTGCAGGATCACGTTGCCGTTGGCGTCGTATTGGTACACCGTGTCCAGCGTGGACATCGCCCCCGCATACGCGGCCTGGCGGATGCGCACCACGTTGCCGGCGGCGTCGTAGCTGTAGTCGGTCACGGCACGCTGGCCGCCGACCGCCGGCTCCAGCACCGCGGTCAACTGGCCCGCCGCATCGTACTGGTAGGTCCAGCTCCGGCCGGCGGCATCGGTGACGGTCGTGGCCCCCGCCGAGTACGCATAGGTCAGCGACTGGGCGGACCCATCGGCCACCCCGCCCTGGGTGACGCTGGCGATGCGTCCGGAGGCATCGTAGGTATAGGCCACCGTGATGCCGTCGCTGGTGGCGACGCCGGTGATCCGCAACGAACTGGCGTCGGCGTAGGTGTACGCGACCCGATACGACTTGCCGTCGTTGTTCGCCGGAGCGCCGGCATCCCAGGTATTGTCCAGCGCGCTCTCGGGCGTCAGGTCGGTCTGCACCCAGCTCAGCCGCCCGGCCGCGTCGTAGCCGTAGCTCACCTGGCCCTTGGTCACCAGCACGCCACCGACATCGCGCTCGGACGTGCCCAGGCTGATCAGCCGGTTCTGGTCGTCGTAGCCGAACGTCAGCGTCTCGCCGTTCGTGCCGGTGACGCTCTGCAACAGCGTGCCGCTGTAGCTCAGCGTATAGGTCGCCTTCGTCGCCAGGTCGACGATCTTCTCCAGCTTCCCGGCCACCGCCAGACTGCTTGCGGTGTAGGTTTCCTGCACCTGCGTGCCGCCTTCCGTCCACAGCCACTTCGCCGACGATCCCGACCCCGACAGCACGATCGTGTCGTGGGCGCCCTCGCCCTGCGACGAGACGTAGGCGCTCCGCGCCGCATCCCACGTGTAGGTCACCACGCTGCCATCCGCCGTGGCCCGCTCCACCGTGCTGCCCACGGTGTTCTTGGTCCCGGATGCCAGGCGCACGGTGCGCTCGTAGCCCGTCTGCCAGCCATCCGTGCCCGTCTGGGCGAAGCTGCCCTGGCTGTTGTAGGTGCGCACCAACCCGGTTGCGAAGCCGTGGCCGAACAGGCTCTCGTCCCAACCGGTCAGAACCAGGTTGCCGGTCGCCAGGTTGACGTACTGGTCCGTCCGGCTGCCGCCGATCGACGGGCCACCGCCGGCCAACCCCAGCTGCGCCAGCGACGTCGTGAACAAGCCCAGACCATTGCCCGAGACGACTGCAACCATGACAACCCCTTCTGCTCGCCCCGGACCATTCCGTGGCCATCTCCACGTCAATCCCGGTACGGGCAAAAAGGTTTAGGCGAACAAGAACCCCCGCATCGCAACCAGCAACTAGACCAGGGACATACCAACCAAAGCGGGCACGCCCAACATCAGCAAATGATCAAGCAGCCTGCACACTCGCGCAGTTCACGGATCGATGTTCCATGACCGCGAGGGTGTAAGCCGATATCGATGAACAGCCAGACTGGGTGCGGAATTGACACGCACGAAATCGCGCAAACAAAAGGGCCAACCGGAAAAATCCGTTGGCCCTTCTTTCAGCTTTTATGGTGGCGCGCCCGGAAGGATTCGAACCTCCGACCCCCAAGTTCGTAGCCTGGTGCTCTATCCAACTGAGCTACGGGCGCAGAAGCGGAATTATGCAGAACCGCTTGGTGCACGTCAACGGAAAATTTCCGGTTCGGTGCGGGTGTTTCGCGTTTCGCCGCGATGGCGGAGACTGAGGGATTCGAACCCTCGATGGAGCTTTTGACCCCATACTCCCTTAGCAGGGGAGCCCCTTCGGCCTCTCGGGCAAGTCTCCGTGAGGCGAAACGCGAGCCGGCAAGGATACAGAACGAAAGGCGATCCGGCAAACCTCAGGAGGTTTTTTCTTCGTCCCTCGGCTCCTCGCCGCCCTGGATGCGCTGGTAGATCTCCTCGCGGTGCACGGCCACGTCCTTGGGCGCGGTGATGCCGATCCGCACCTGGTTGCCCTTCACGCCGAGCACGGTGACGGTGATCGCATCGCCGATCATCAGGGTTTCACCTACTCGCCTGGTCAAGATCAACATCGCAACTCCCCTGTCGCTGCAGCCATATGTGTACCTGCCGGTCGCAGGTGCGGATTTTCCGAACAGTCGGCCCGATCATACTTGCCGGACTTCGCATTCCACAAGCCAACTTCAGGCACAACGGCCCGGTCGATGCTCAAGCCTGCAATTTCTGCCGCACCCAGGCCGGCACGTTGTCCAAGGCGGCCAGCAGCGCCGGCCCGTCCTCGCCACCGCCCTGCGCCATGTCCGGACGGCCGCCGCCCTTGCCGTTGGTCTGGCGGGCGACGTCGCCCAGCACGTCGCCGGCCTTGACCTTGCCCAGCGCCGCGCCGCTGACGCCGGCGACCAGCGCGGCCTTGCCGGCGTCGGTGCCCGCGAGCACGACAACGGCATCGCCCAGCTGCTGCTTGAGCCGGTCCATCGCGTCGCGCAGGGCCTTGGCATCGAAGCCTTCCAGCCGCGCCGCGAGCACCTTGATGCCGGCGACGTCCTGCGCCTGCCCGGCGAGGTCGCCGGTGGCGCTGGACGCGGCCTTGGCCTTGAGCGCCTCGACTTCGCGCTCCAGCTTCTTCTGGCGATCCAGCAATGCATGCAGCTTGCCGGCCAGGTCGGCGGGGTTGCCGCCGAGCAGATGCGCGGCCTCGTGCAGGCGCTGTTCTTCCTCGGCCACGTAGTCCAACGCGCCCTGCCCGGTCACCGCCTCGATGCGGCGCACGCCGGCGGACACGCCGCCCTCGGAGACGATCTTGAACAGGCCGATGTCGCCGGTGCGGCCGACGTGGGTGCCGCCGCAGAGTTCGGTGGAAGTCGGGCCGAAGCGCAGCACGCGCACGCGCTCGCCGTACTTCTCGCCGAACAGCGCCATCGCGCCGAAATCCAGCGCTTCCTGCATGCCCATGTGGCGCACTTCGCCCTCGTGGTTGGCGCGCACCTCGGCGTTGACGCGGCGCTCGACCTCGGCCAGCTCTTCCGCCGTCATCGGTTGGAAGTGAGAGAAGTCGAAGCGCAGACGATCCGGCGCGACCAGCGAGCCCTTCTGCTGGACGTGGGTGCCCAGCACGTCGCGCAGGGCCGCGTGCAGCAGGTGGGTGGCGCTGTGGTTGAGCACCACCGCGCCGCGACGGGCGGCGTCCACAGCGCCGGCCAGCACGTCGCCCTTCCCGAGCGAGCCGGACTGCAGCTTGCCGAGGTGGCCGTGGAACTGGCCGGCCAGCTTGAGCGTGTCGGCCACCGCGAACTGCCCACCGTTCGCCGACAGCGTGCCGGTATCGCCGACCTGGCCACCGGATTCGCCGTAGAACGGGGTGCGGTCGAGCAGGACGATGGCCTCGTCGCCGGCGGCGATGGCATCGACCGGCTTGCCGTCCTTGAGCAGCGCGACCACGGTCAGGCCGTCGGCGGCCAGTGTTTCGTAGCCGAGGAACTGGGTCGGCGCGAGCTGCGATACGAGTTCCGCCGGCAGCTGCACGCCGCCGCCGAACTTGCCGGCGGCGCGGGCGGTTTCCTTCTGGTGCTCCATGGCGGCGTCGAAGCCGGCCACATCCACCGACATGCCGCGCTCGCGCGCCATATCCTGGGTGAGGTCGAGCGGGAAGCCGTAGGTGTCGTACAGGCGGAAGGCGTCGGCGCCGGGGATGGTCTTGTCGCTGACGCGAGCGGCCACGTCGTCGAAAATCTTCATGCCCGAGTCGAGCGTTTCTGCGAAGCGCTCCTCTTCAGCCTTGAGCGCGCGCTCGGCGGTGGCGCGGCCTTCGCGCAGCACCGGGTAGGCGTCGCCCATCAGCGCGTCCAGCGTCGCCACCAGCTTGTGGAAGAACGGCTCGCGCACGCCCAGCATCCAGCCGTGGCGCAGGGCGCGGCGGATGATCCGGCGCAGCACGTAGCCGCGGCCTTCGTTCGAGGGCAGCACGCCGTCCACGATCAGGAAGGCGCAGGCGCGGATGTGGTCGGCGATCACGCGCAGCGACTTGTTTTCCAGGTCGGCGGTGCCGGTCAGCTCGGCGGCGCGCTGGATGAGCGTCTGGAACAGGTCGATTTCGTAATTGGAATGGACGTGCTGCAGGATCGCGGTGATGCGCTCCAGCCCCATGCCGGTGTCCACGCAGGGCGCGGGCAGCGGCGTCAGGGTGCCGTCCGCGGCGCGGTCGAACTGCATGAACACGTTGTTCCAGATTTCGATGTAGCGGTCGCCGTCCTCGTCCGGCGAGCCGGGGGGCCGCCGAAGTGCTCCGGGCCGTGGTCGTAGAAGATTTCCGAGCAGGGGCCGCAGGGGCCGGTGTCGGCCATCTGCCAAAAGTTGTCGGAGGCGAACGGCGCGCCCTTGTTGTCGCCGATGCGGATGATGCGCTCCGGCGGCAGGCCGATCTGGTTCAGCCAGATGTCGTAGGCCTCGTCGTCGGTGTGATAGACGGTGGCGAGCAGGCGCTCCTTCGGCAGCTTCCAGACCTCGGTGAGCAATTCCCAAGCCCAGGCGATGGCTTCCTTCTTGAAGTAGTCGCCGAACGACCAGTTGCCGAGCATCTCGAAGAAGGTGTGGTGGCGCGCGGTGTAGCCCACCGAATCGAGGTCGTTGTGCTTGCCGCCCGCGCGCAGGCAGCGCTGCACGTCCGCCGCGCGCACGTAGCTGCGCTTTTCCGCGCCGAGGAACACGTCCTTGAACTGCACCATGCCGGAGTTGGTGAACAGCAGGGTCGGATCGTTGCCCGGCACCAATGGCGCGGACGGGACGATGGTGTGGCCCTTGGAGGCGAAGAAATCGAGGAAGTCGCGGCGGATGTCGGAGGTGGTCTTGGCTGGCGGGCTTTGGGCGATCATATGCATGCGGGCATCGGGAGTGGCGGGCAGCGCTGCGCCCGCGAACCGCTGAAGATGCGGCCGCGAAACCGAGTTGGCAACCCAATCGGGCCAGTTTACAGGCGATGGCGGGAGGCTGTCCGGAGATGGGTGCCCCAAAGCGGCAAGTCGACGGTATGGCGCCTACCCCGCACCTGACGCGCTCGCTGCTTCAAGCCTGCACCCGACTCTGACCTCGGGGCTCACATCCATGTTTCCGCTCAGACGGTACGACCGTGTCCGCAGGCTCATGCTCACCTGTGGCTCATTCGAATGAGCTGGCGACAGGGCAGCGACTGACCAACGCCCGTTACGCCCAGGCGGCAGCACCTAATCAGGGCGTTTACGAAACGACGCCAGCCTGCGGGGCGAGACCATTGTTGGCGCGCAGGTCCTCGACGCTCTGCTCCGAGAGCCAGACCAGCGTGTTGAGGTAGTCGTCAAGACAGGCGAGGAGCGGCGCGCGCGGTCCCTTCCGCCAGGCATCCGACGAATAGAACGCATTCTGCTGCGCTTCCAGGTGGGCCCTGTCGTTGTAGGCCCGGATCAGGTAGAAGCTTTCGTGCTCGTGGTCCGAGCGACCGAACGCCACGACATCCATGCCGCTTTCCCGCACCAGCGGCAGCGCATCCCGGAATGCCGCCACGAACCGCCCGGCGGAACCGGCTTTCAGCTTGTAGGTGCGGATTTCGACGAGTTTCATCCGGCGGCCCGGCTTAGTTTCAGTGGGTGGAACTTATTCGGCGTCCAATGCCGCGCGCACCTGCTCCATTCCGAAGCCGCGCCGCAGCAGGAAATCCGCCGCCTTGCGTTGGGCATCGCGATCTCCGGCCAGCGCCTGCGGATGGCGACGGCGCAGCAGGTCGCGAGCGCTTTCCGTCCAGTCGCCCTCGAAGCCGTCCATCGCGGCAGATACGACCTCGCTGCCGAGGCCGTGCGTGCCCAGTTCGGCACGGATATAGGCCGGACCGTAGCCGCTGCCGGCGCGGCTGCGCACCAGCGATTCCGCGAACCGGGCGTCATCCTGCCAGCCGGCATCGGCCAGCTTGTCGATGACGGAAGCAGCTTCCTCGCGCTCCACTCCCCGCTGCTGGAGCTTGCGAGCAAGCTCCAGCCGGGAATGCTCGCGCCGGGTCAGCAGGCCCAGCGCGCGCTGGACGGGCGTAGGTTCCGGGCGGCGGCGACGCTTCGGCGCTGACGAGGACACCGCATCGTCGCCGCCGCCGGATTCGCTCACTCGTCGTCGCCGGCGCCTTCGTCGCGGCCGGCGTCCTCGGGCACGAACTTCTCGCGCAGCGCGGCTTCCAGCTTCTGCGCAGAGGCCGGGTTTTCCTTGAGGTACTGGCGGGCGTTTTCCTTGCCCTGGCCGATGCGCTCGCCGTCGTAGCTGTACCAGGCACCGGCTTTTTCGACCAGCTTGGCGTCCACGCCCATGTCGATCAGTTCGCCTTCGCGGCTGATGCCTTCGCCGTACAGGATTTCGGTGATGACCTGCTTGAACGGGGGCGCCAGCTTGTTCTTGACCACCTTGATGCGGGTCTGGTTGCCGATGACCTCGTCGCCCTTCTTGATGCTGCCGATGCGACGGATGTCCAGGCGCACCGAGGCGTAGAACTTCAGCGCGTTGCCGCCGGTGGTCACTTCATTGCTCTGGCCAGGCATCATGATTCCGATCTTCTGGCGCAGCTGGTTGATGAAGATGACCAGGGTATTGCTGCGCTTGATGTTGCCGGTCAGCTTGCGCAGGGCTTGGCTCATCAGGCGGGCCTGCAGGCCGGGGAGCTGGTCGCCCATCTCGCCTTCGATTTCGGCCTTCGGGGTCAGCGCGGCCACCGAGTCCACCACCACCATGTCCACGGCGTTGGAGCGCACCAGCATGTCGGCGATTTCCAGCGCCTGTTCGCCGGTATCCGGCTGCGACAGGTAGAGGTCGTCGAGGTTCACGCCCAGCTTCTGCGCGTAGATCGGGTCGAGCGCGTGCTCGGCGTCGATGAAGGCGCAGGTGCCGCCCTGCTTCTGGCATTCGGCGATGGCCTGCAGGGTCAGGGTGGTCTTGCCGGAGGATTCCGGCCCGTAGATTTCCACCACGCGGCCCTTGGGCAAGCCGCCGATGCCCAGCGCGATGTCCAGCATCAGCGAACCGGTGCCGACGGTTTCCACCGCTTCCACGGTGCGGTCGCCCATGCGCATCACCGAGCCCTTGCCGAACTGCTTCTCGATCTGGCCCAGGGCGGCCGCAAGCGCGCGCTTCTTGTTCTCGTCCATCGTGGTGCTCCTCAAGTCGGTGATCTCTGGAATGGGGTCAGGCTAGACGGGGTGGGTCGCACAGGCTGCGACAGCGCAGGCCGGCATCGAAAAAATCGCACGGGATGCCCGGCCGCGGCATCGGGAAACCGCCCGGCCGGGCCTCGGCGGCTTACGCATTCGGACGCACCAGGCCGCAGTACAACCCTTCGATGGCGAAGTCCTGCCCCGGCTGCACCTCGATCGGCGCGTAGTCCGGGTTGCGCGGCAGCAGGCGAACCCGGCCCTGCCCGATCTTCAGCAGCTTGACGGTGATCTCGTCGTCGATGCGGGCGATCACGACCTGGCCGTTGCGCGCCTCGGAGGTGCGATGCACGCCGATCAGGTCGCCGTCGAAGATGCCCTCGTCGCGCATGGAATCGCCCTTCACCTTGAGCAGGTAGTCGGGCGTGGGCGAGAACAGGGCGCGGTCCATCAGCACCATGCGGTCGCTGCCGATGTCGGCGCCGATCGGCACGCCGGCGGCCACCTGGCCCAGCACCGGCAGTTGCAGGGTGTCGTCGTTGGCGGGCAGGTCGAGTTGGCGCGGGCCGTCCGGCAGTTGCAGCAGGCGCAGGCTGCGGGCGCGGCCGGGGCTGCGCTCGACCACGCCGGCCGCCTCCAGCGCCTCCAGATGGTATTGCGCGGCACGCACGCCCTTGAAGCCGAAGGCGCGGGCGATTTCCGCCTGCGAGGGAGCGAAGCCTTCGGCCTCGATGCGCTCGGCGATGAAGGCGTGGATGGCGCGCTGGGTATCGGTCAGATCCATGGTTAGTAGTAATACTACTAACAACCCTGTCCGTCAACAGCGGAAATCAGCCCAGCTGCCACTCCAGCCCGCGCAGCGCCGCCGCGACGGTCTGCCGACGCACCGCGTCGCGGTCGCCCTCGAAATGGAACACCTCGGCGCGGGCGTAGCCGCCGCGCCGCTTCCAGCCGACCCAGACCGTGCCGACCGGCTTGTCCTCGTTGCCGCCGCCGGGGCCGGCGATGCCGGTCACCGCGACGGCGATCGTCGCGCCGGAATGCACCAGCGCGCCGGACACCATTTCCACCACGGTCTCGCGGCTGACCGCGCCGAACTGCTCCAGCGTCTGCGGGCGCACGCCCAGCAGCGCCTGCTTGGCCTCGTAGCTGTAGGCGACCATGCCGCAGTCGAACCAGGCCGAGGAGCCGGGTACGTCGGTCATGCACTTGGCGATCCAGCCGCCGGTGCAGCTCTCGGCGGTGACCAGCATGTGCCGCAGCGCCAGCAGGCGCTGCCCGGTGGCCGCGGACAGCGCATCGAGCTCGGCATCGGTGGGGGCGTTCATCGGCGGACCCGGCGTGGACGTGTGCGCGTTGTAGCGCATCCGGCGCGGAAAACAAAACCGGCCCGCGAGTGGGCCGGTCGGAAGCACGGGCTTTCAGCCGAAAAAATCAGAAGCGGAACCGCAGCGTCGCTCCGTACATGCGCGGCGCGCCGAGGAAGGCGTTGTAGGTGTTCTTGGGGTTGCCCGGCTCGGGCGTGCCCAGCGCCTGCAGAGGGCCGTCGAAGCCGACCTGCACGTAGTCCTGGTCGAACAGGTTCAGCGCCCACAGTTCCAGCTGCCACTTGCGGTCGCGGGCGCCGATGCCGAGGCGCGCGTTCACCACCGTGTAGGCGTCCTGCATCTTCTCGACGTCGAGGTCGGAGCCGGTGTTGTACTTGGACATATACTTGCCGCCGATGTTGAAGCGGCCTTCCAGGCTCGATCCGATGTCCCACTCGTAGGTCGCCGACAACGAGCCGGAGAACTTCGGCGCGAAGCTCATCTGCGCGCCCGGCAACTTGTACAGCGCGCCGATGGACGGGCACTGGGCCGTAGTTGCGCCTGGTCCGACGAAATCGCAGCCCGGGATGTCGTCGCCGTACTTGGTGTCGGCGTACATCATGCCGGCCTGCAGCATCAGCGCGGGCGTGGCCTGCCACAGCAGTTCGGCGTCCAGGCCCTTCGACACCACCTCGGGGATCGAGCGCACCACGAAGCTGGTGCCGAGGAAGCTGTTGAGCTGGAAGTCGCTGTAGGTCTGGTGGAATAGCGCCGCGTTGAGCAGCAGGTTGCCGCCGGCCCAGGTGGTCTTGGCGCCCAGCTCCCAACTGTCGACGAATTCGCCGGGGAACGAGGTGTCGTCGACCGGCGTGATGCCGGAGCCTCCGCTGGACAGGCCGTTGGAAGACTGCACACGATCCAGGTTGAAGCCGCCGGCCTTGTAGCCGCGCGCGTACGACAGGTAGGTCATCGCATGCTCGTTCCAGCGGTACGCCGCCTTCAGCGTGCCCGACCATTCGTTCTCGCTGCGGGACTGGTCGGTGACGCGGCCCGCGTGCATCACGTTGGCCCACGGCAAGCAGCCGTAGCCGACGATGTTGTTGAGCAGGGCCTGCTGGTTGGCCGAGGGCAGCGACGCGAACGGCACGCCGCGGGCGGTCAGCGCGGCGGCGATGCGGCCGATGGCGGCGGGGCTGACGCCGTTCGGGCCGAAGAACGACGCGCAGCCCGCGCTGCCGTTGGGATTGCTGTAGGCCGAATGCAGGTCCTTGGTCTCGCGGGTGTAGCGCAGGCCCAGGGTGACGTCGAGCGCGTCGCTGGCGTGCCAGGTGTTGTTGGTGAACAGCGCGGTGCTCTTGGCCTCCTGCATGTAGTGGTCCAGCGCGCCCAGCCCGGCGAAGACGGTGCCGAACGGCCGGCCGGTGGCGTCGGCCATGAAGGTCGCGGCGTTCGGCAGCGACGCCAGCGCCGGGTTGATCATCGACAGCAGGCCGATCGACAGGTAGGGCTCGTAGGCCGCGCCGATCCGGTAGCTTTCGGTGCGCTCGATGGTTTCCTTGCTGTAGAACGCGCCGAACAGCCAGTCCACCTTGTCGGTGGCGCCGGCCAGATGGAACTCCTGGCTGAAGGTCTTGAACCGGCTGTAGGACTCGCCCTCCTCCGGGTTCATGTAGATCAGGTCGGCGGTGCTGAAGTCGAAGTCGCGGCCGTTGACGGCGTCCCAGTCGCGGCCGGCGGTGATCGAGGAGAAACGGGCGCCGCCCAGCGCGTCCAGGTCGACGTTGACTTCGCCCTGCACGCCCCTGTCGCTGATCTTCTGCGCGGTGCTGCGGTTGCTGTAGGCCGTGCGCGCCCACGGATCGGCAGGCCGGGCGATGGCGTTGCCGCCGCCCAGCTTGTCGATCAGCGCCGAGGTTTCGCCGCTGACCAACTGCACCGCCGTGCAGCAGTTCTCGTCGCGGCGGGTGGAGTCCGCCGACAGCACGATCTCCACGTTGTCCGCGGGCGCGAGCAGGAATTTGAGCCGGAAGGTGTCGAAATCCTGGTCGTAGTCGCGGTCTTCCGTGCGCGGGCCGGCGCCGGTGACCACCCTCATCCAGCCGTCGCGGTTGCGGTGCGCGGCGTACACGCGCAGCGCGGCGTAGTCGCCCAGCGGCGTGTTGAACGAACCCGCCAGCCCCAGCGCGCCGTAGTTGCCGAACGTCACCTCGCCCTCGGCCTCGCGCTCGAAGCCCGGCTTGCGGGTGATCACGTTGATGACGCCGGACGAGGTGTTCTTGCCGAACAGCGTGCCCTGCGGGCCCTTCAGCACCTCGACGCGCTCCAACTCGCCCAGGTCGCCGAAGCCCACCGAATTGCGCGGGCGGTACACGCCGTCGATGACCACGCCGACCGACGACTCCAGCCCGACGTTGTCGCCCACCGTGCCGATGCCGCGGATGCGCGCGGTGGTGATCGCCTCGCTCTGCGTGCTGGTCACGGTCAGGCCCGGCACCAGCACCTGCAGATCCTTGATGTCGCGCACGCCGGTGTCCTGCAGGGTCTGCTGCGACAGCGCGGTGACCGCCACCGGCACGTCCTGCATGACCTCCTCGCGCTTCTGCGCGGTGACCACCAGCGTATCGAGCGTCTTCGCCTCCTTCTGCGGGGCGAACGGCGCCGCATCCTGCGCCAGCGCAGGCAGGGCGAACATGGAAACCAGTCCGGCGACGACGGCCGCGGACAGCGAACTGCGTTGCGCTTGCTTGCGAAGCATGACCTTCCCCCACTCGTGGCTGCGACGAGACCGAAATTTTTTGTGGACGCCCAAGGCACCTGCGCCGTCGGCCACGTGGGGGAATGGCCGCGCGAGGTCGCCGCCAGCATACCCGGCCGGCGCCGCGGCAACCAGCCGGCCGGCCGCTTCGGGCAAACTATCCGGCCCACACCAGTCAGACCGCCGGATGACCGCAGAACACACGCCCCTGATGAAGCAGTTCTTCGCCGCCAAGGCGGAGCATCCGGACGTGCTGCTGTTCTTCCGCATGGGCGACTTCTACGAGCTGTTCTACGACGACGCCCGCAAGGCGGCGCGGCTGCTCGACATCACCCTGACCCAGCGCGGCAACTCCGCCGGCCAGCCGATCCCGATGGCCGGGGTGCCGCACCACGCCTACGAAAGCTATCTGGCGCGGCTGGTGGCGCTGGGCGAATCGGTGGCGATCTGCGAGCAGATCGGCGATCCGGCCGCGTCCAAGGGGCTGGTGGAACGCAAGGTGGTGCGCATCGTCACCCCCGGCACGGTCACCGACGAGGCGCTGCTGGACGAGCGCCGCGACACCCTGCTGCTGGCGATCTCGCGCGGCAGGCACGGCTACGGGCTGGCTTGGGCCGACCTCGCCAGCGGCCGGCTGCGGGCGAACGAAGTGAGCGGCGAGGACGCGCTGGAAGCCGAGCTGGCCCGCCTGCAACCGGCGGAAACGCTGGTGCCCGACGAAGAAAACTGGCCCGCCTGCGTACTGGAAGCGCGCGGCCTGCGCCGGCGCGCGCCGTGGCTGTTCGACGCCGATTCCGGCCGCCGCCAGTTGCTGCAGTTCTTCGGCGTGCACGACCTCACCGCCTTCGGCATCGACGAGCGCCCGCTGGCGATCGCCGCCGCCGCCGCGCTGCTGGGCTACGTCGAGGAAACCCAGAAGCAGCGCCTGCCGCACCTGCGCGCGATCGCGCTGGAAACCAGCGACGAGGCCATCGCCATGAACGCAGCCACGCGCCGCCACCTGGAGCTGGATTCGCGCATCGACGGCGACGTCAAGGCCACCCTGCTGGGCGTGCTGGATTCCACCGTCAGCCCGATGGGCGGCCGCCTGCTGCGGCGCTGGCTGCACCGCCCGCTGCGCGACCGCCGCACGGTCGGCGAGCGCCACCACGCGGTGCAGACGCTGATCGAGCACCGCGCCGACGAGCTGCTGCGCGAATCCTTCCGCAGCCTCGGCGACATGGAGCGCATCCTCTCGCGCGTGGCCCTGCGCAGCGCGCGTCCGCGCGATCTTTCCACCCTGCGCGACGGCCTTTCGCTGCTGCCCGCCGTGCGCGAGATCCTGGCGCCGCTGGACTCCCCGCGCCTGCAGGCGCTGCATGCCGAGCTCGGCGAACACGACGCCACCGCGCATGCCCTGCGTTCCGCCATCGTCGCCCAGCCGCCGCTGCTGGCGCGCGACGGCGGCGTGATCGCGGAAGGCTACGACGTCGAACTCGACGAGCTGCGCCGGCTGTCCACCCACGCCGACCAGTTCCTGATCGACCTCGAGGCGCGCGAGCGCGAGGCCACCGGCATCGCCAACCTCAAGGTCGGCTACAACCGCGTGCACGGCTACTTCATCGAGATCAGCAAGGGCCAGAGCGACAAGGCGCCCGTGCACTACACCCGCCGCCAGACCCTGACCGGCGCTGAGCGCTACATCACCGAGGAGCTGAAGAGCTTCGAGGACAAGGTGCTGTCCGCGCGCGAACGTTCGCTGGCGCGCGAGAAGCTGCTGTACGACGGCGTGCTCGACCTGCTCAACGAGGTGCTGGAATCGCTGCGCCGCTGCGCGCTGGCGCTGAGCGAACTCGACGTGCTGGCCTGCTTCGCCGAACGCGCGCTGGCGCTGGACTGGAGCATGCCTGCGCTGCGCGAGGAACCCGGCATCGCCATCGAGCGCGGCCGGCATCCGGTGGTAGAAGCGCTGCGCGACGCGCCGTTCGAGCCGAACGATCTTGTCTTCGACGACGCGACGCGGATGTACGTCATCACCGGCCCGAACATGGGCGGCAAGAGCACCTTCATGCGCCAGAACGCGCTGATCGTGCTGCTGGCCTGCATCGGCAGCTTCGTGCCTGCAGCCAAGGCGACGCTCGGCCCGATCGACCGCATCCTGACCCGCATCGGCGCGGGCGACGACCTGGCGCGCGGGCAATCGACCTTCATGGTCGAGATGAGCGAGACCGCCTACATCCTGCACCACGCCACCGCGCAGTCGCTGGTGCTGATGGACGAGATCGGGCGCGGCACGTCGACCTACGACGGCCTGGCATTGGCCGATGCAGTGGCGCGGCAGTTGGCGGCAAGCAATCGCAGCTACACGCTGTTCGCCACGCACTACTTCGAGCTGACCGCGCTGGCCGAACCAGGCAGCGGCATCGCCAACCTGCATCTGGATGCGGTCGAGCACGGCGACGCGCTGGTGTTCATGCACGCGGTGCGTCCCGGCCCCGCCAACCGCAGCTTCGGCCTGCAAGTCGCGGCGCTGGCCGGCCTGCCGAAAGCCGCGCTGCAACAGGCGCGCGCGCGGCTGGCCGAACTGGAATCACAGAATCGCGATGCACCCGCCACGCCGATGAGCGCGCCGGCCCTCGACCAGCCGCAGCAGTTCGGCCTGTTCGCGCCGCAGTCGGCCGCGCTGGACGCGCTGGCCGGCATCGACCCGGACGAGCTCACGCCCAAGCAGGCGCTGGAAGCGCTGTACCGGCTGAAGACGCTGACGTGAGCAGCACGCCGGCCGTGCGGGTGGATGCGCTGCTCGCCGGCAAGGCGCGCGCCTACACGCGGCCCGGCACGCTGAGCGGGATCGACAAGCGGCCGCTGGCCGGCGAGGTGCGCATCGGCGAACTCGGGATCGCCGGCGACGAACAGGGCGATCCGCGCGTCCACGGCGGCCCGGACAAGGCCGTGCACCACTACGCCTTCGACCATTACGCGGCCTGGCGCGACGACCTCGGCGCGCTGCCATTGCTGCAAACACCGGGCGCGTTCGGCGAGAACATCAGCACGCAGGGGCTGACCGAAGCCGACGTCTGCCTCGGCGACCGCTTCGCGCTGGGCGATGCGCTGCTGGAAATCAGCCAGGGCCGGCAGCCGTGCTGGAAGCTCAACGACCGCTTCGACGTGCCGGACATGGCCCGCCGCGTGCAGGCCACCGGCCGCACCGGCTGGTACTACCGCGTGCTGCGCCCCGGCAGCGCGCGCGCCGGCGATGCGCTGGCGCTGGCGGAGCGCCCGTATCCTGGCTGGACGCTGCAACGCCTGGCCGCGCTGCTGTACGGGCGCACGCTCGATCCCGCCCTGCTGGAACCCGCGCTGCGCCTGCCGCTGGTGCCCTCGTGGCGCAAGCTGATCGAACGCCGCCTGCAACAGGGCGCGGTCGAGGACTGGAGCCGCCGGATCGACGGGCCGGCATCGGATTGATCGACGGCGCGGCATCGATAGCCGGACATGATCGGTTCGATCCCATCAATCGATTTCCATTGATCGATCGCAGCTCCTAATGTGGGTGCATCACCCGCCACCGGAGCCCGCCATGAGCAAGCCGACCGACACGCCGACCCACCTGACCACCGACTTCGGCGCGCCCGTGCCGGACAACCAGAACAGCATGACCGCGGGCCCGCGCGGCCCGCTGCTGGCGCAGGACGTATGGCTCAACGAAAAGCTGGCCAACTTCGTGCGCGAAGTGATCCCGGAGCGGCGCATGCACGCCAAGGGCTCCGGCGCGTTCGGCACCTTCACCGTCACGAACGACATCACGAAATACACGCGCGCCAAGATTTTCAGCGCAGTCGGCAAGAAGACCGAACTGTTCGCCCGCTTCACCACCGTCGCCGGCGAACGCGGCGCGGCCGACGCCGAGCGCGACATTCGCGGCTTCGCGCTGAAGTTCTACACCGAGGAAGGCAACTGGGACATGGTGGGCAACAACACGCCGGTGTTCTTCATCCGCGACCCGCTCAAGTTCCCCGACCTCAACAAGGCGGTGAAGCGCTGCCCGCACACCAACCTGCGCAGCGCCACCTACAACTGGGACTACTGGACGCTGCTGCCCGAAGCGTTGCACCAGGTCACCGTGGTGATGAGCGACCGCGGCATCCCCGCAAGCTACCGCCACATGCACGGCTTCGGCTCGCACACCTACAGCTTCTGGAACGACGCCGGCGAGCGCTTCTGGGTGAAGTTCCATTTCCGCACCCGGCAGGGCATCAGGAACCTCACCGACGCCGAAGCCGCCGAACTGATCGGCCATGACCGCGAAACCCACCAGCGCGACCTGTTCGACGCCATCGAGCGCGGCGACTTCCCGAAGTGGACGATGTACGTGCAGGTGATGCCGGAGGCCGACGCCGAGAAAGTGCCCTATCACCCGTTCGACCTGACCAAGGTGTGGCCGCACGCGGACTACCCGCTGATCGAAGTCGGCGAGTTCGAGCTGAACCGCAACCCGGAGAACTTCTTCGCCGACGTGGAGCAGAGCGCGTTCGCGCCGGGCAACCTCGTGCCGGGCATCGGCGTCTCGCCCGACAGGATGCTGCAGGCGCGCCTGTTCAACTATGCCGACGCGCAGCGCTACCGCCTCGGCACCAACTACCAGCAGATCCCGGTCAACGCCGCGCGCTGCCCGGTGCACAGCAACCACCGCGACGGCATCGGCCGCGTCGACGGCAACTACGGCAGCCGGCCACACTACGAGCCCAACAGCTTCCACCAGTGGCAGCAGCAGCCGCAGTACCGCGAGCCGCCGCTGAAGATCGACGGCAACGCCGACCACTGGGATTTCCGTCAGGACGACGCCGACTACTACAAGCAGCCCGGCGACCTGTTCCGCCTGATGACGCCGGCGCAGCAGCAGGCGTTGTTCGACAACACCGCCCGCGCGATGGGCGATGCGCCGGACTTCATCAAGCAGCGCCATGTCGATAACTGCACGAAGGCCGATCCGGCCTACGGCGCGGGCGTGGCCGCCGCGCTGCGCAAGCTCGGCTGGCTCGCGGGCGCCACCTCGCCGAACAGTCTGGGCGAGGAAACGCCGCCGGCGGCGTAACGGGCAGCCCGGTTGGGAAAGAACGCCGGCAGGCTCGCCCCTGCCGGCGTTTTCGTTGCGGGTTACCCTAGCCGCACCATCCATCCCGCACCGCGCAGGAGCCCAGCATGCCGTCCCTGACCGACGATCTCGTTTCCCAGCTGTCCGGCCCCGCCCTCCAGCAGATCAGCCAGCAGCTCGGCGCCAGCCCCGCGCAGACCTCCGGCGCCATCGCCGCCGCCCTGCCGATGATCCTCGGCGCGATGGGCCGCAACACCGCTCAGCCCGGCGGCGCGGAAGCGCTGTTCGGCGCGCTCGGCCGCGACCACAACACCGGCGGCGGTCTCGGCGACCTTCTCGGCGCGGTGTTGGGCGGCCAGCAGGACCGGCAGACCGACGGCCTCGGCCAGCTCGGCCACATCTTCGGCGGCCAGCTGCCGCGCGCGGAGAGCGGCCTCGGCCAGGCCACCGGCCTCGGCAGCGACAAGGCGCAGATGCTGCTGAAGATCCTCGCCCCCATCGTGATGGCCTACCTGGCGAAGCGGATGTTCGGCGGCCAGCCGCAGGCGGCCTCGCCGCAGGTGCTGGGCGACATCCTCGGGCAGGAGCACGCGCAGGTACGGCAGGCCGGCGGCCCCGGCGGCGGGCTGCTGGGCGCGGTGCTGGACCAGGACGGCGACGGGGAGCTGGGGCTGGGCGATCTGTTGAAGATCGGCGGCGGGTTGCTGGGCGGCGGGCGCTGAGCAATAGCAGCTAATAAAACGCCCTACGCCGCAGAACGCTCGTTTGAAGCCGCCGCCAAACCGGCGCGGCTTCGGCGCTTCACCCGATACGACGCTCGGCAATCCTCACTGGAGACACCATGCACGCAAGTTCCGAATTCTTCGTCGGCTGGGGCACGCTGTCCCTCATCAACGCCGGCCTGGCCCAGTCGAAGGGCCGCAGCGGCCTGGGCTGGTGGTTCGGCTCGCTGTTCGTCGGACCGCTGGCGACGCTTCTGATCGTCGCGCTGCCGGCGGTTCCGAACCGGATGGTCTGACGTCCGATGCAGGCCGCCCTCAGGGGCGGCCTGTCTATATTGGCATCACGCCTTCGCCGCGGCCTCCAGCGCCTGCGCGAGATCTGCCCAAAGGTCTTCCACGTCCTCGATGCCCACCGACAGCCGCAGCAGCCCCGGCGTGATGCCGGTCGCGGCCTTCACCTTGTCGTCCACCATGCGGTGGGTCAGGCCGGCGGGATGCTGGATCAGGGTGTCCACCGAGCCCAAGCTCACCGCCGCGGTCATCACCTTCACCGAGGCCATCGCCTTGGCCGCCGCCTCGTGGCCGCCGCGCAGCTCGAACGCCATCAGGCAGCCCGGCCCGCACATCTGCGTGCCGACGAGGTGCGCGCCATGCGCGCCCGCCAACCCCGGATAGAAGACCTTCGCCACCGCCGGATGCTCCTGCAGGCGCCGGGCCAGCACCTGCGCATTGGCCTGTGCCGCTTCCACGCGCAGCTTCAGCGTCGGCAGGCCGCGGTGCAGCAGGTAGGCGGCCAGCGGGTGCAGCAGCGCGCCGGTGGCGGCGCGAACGGTGCGCAGCGGCGCGGCGCGGGCTTCGTCGCAGCAGACCACGCCGGCGATCACGTCGCCGTGGCCGCCGAGGAACTTGGTGGCGCTGTGCAGGACGTAGGTCGCGCCGAGTTCGGCCGGACGCTGCAGCACCGGGGTGGCGAAGGTGGAATCCACCAGCACCGGCACGTCGCCGGCCGCTTCGACCACCGCCTTGATGTCCACCAGGTTGAGGGTGGGATTGGCCGGGGTTTCGATCACTACCAGCGCGGTGTCCGGGCGGCGGCGCGCGGCGATTTCATCGGCCTGCACGAACTCGGCTTCCAGCCCGCACATGCCGGTCGCCAGCAGATGGTCGGCGGTGCCGTACAGCGGGCGCACCACCAGCACGTGCTTGCCGTGCTGGGCGCGATCCAGCAGCACCGCGGTCATCGCGGCCATGCCGGAGGCGTAGGCCACGCAGGCCCGGGTGCTTTCCAGCGAGGCGATGGCGTTCTCGGCGCGGGCCACGGTGGGGTTGTGCAGGCGCGCGTAGATCGGGTTGGCGGCGCTGGCGTGGCCGCCGACCAGCGCATCGAAGCTGGCGCTGCCGACGTCGAGATCGGCGATGGGATAGGTAGTGGACAGGTCCAGCGGCGGCGCGTGCACGCAGAGGTCGCCGAAATCCTCGCGGCCGGCGTGGACGGCGGTGGTCTGGAAACGGTGCATGGCGGCCTCGGATGCGGTGGGATGCGGCTATCCTAGAACCCCGTTCGGCACGAAACCGTCGTACCGAACGATATTTCGCCAACGCCGCCTACCGCCATGCTCGACCGAATCGACTACGCCCTGCTCCGCCTGCTGCGGAAGAATGCGCGCCTGCCCAACAAGGATCTGGCCGAGAAAACCGGCATCGCGCCGTCCACCGCGCTGGAACGGGTGCGGCGGATGCGCGAGGCGAAGATCCTGCTGGGCTACCACGCGGAGATCGCGCCCGAAGCCATCGGCGTGGGCTTGCAGGCGATGGTGTCGGTGCGGCTGGCGCGGCATTCGCGCGCACTGGTCGACGGCTTCCATCGCCACCTGCTGGGCCTGCCGGAAGTGCTGGCCTGCTACCACGTGGCCGGGGCGGACGATTTCCTCGCCCACGTCGGCGTGCGCGACAGCGAGCATCTGCGCCAGTTCACGCTGAGTGCGCTGACCGAGCGCGAGGAAGTGGCGCACATCGAGACGCGCCTGATCTTCGAGTTCCAGCGCAACGTGGAATTGCCGGCGCACGGCGACCTGCCGGCATAGCCCGCAGGCGCATGCATGCCGGGCTCCCCACTGTTGCGGAGAACCCGGCATCGTTGCCCGGCGATCGTCAGTGCGCTTCGGCCGGCTCCAGCTTCGGTGCGGGCCTGGCCAGCGCGTCGTCGCGCGCATTCGCGCGCTGGGCCGCGGGGCGCTGCAGATGCGGCATCGCATAGTCCTGGAACACCGGCTTGGGCTCCAGTTCGCCGATCTGGATGTAGTAGCCGATGAACGCGGCCAGGTAGAGGTCGGTCACGGTGAAGCGGTCGCCGACCACGTGGCGCTTGCCCGCCACCGCGCTTTCCAGCGTGCGCAGCAGGTCGGCTTCGTTGCCGTAGCCGGCCTCCATCGACGGCGCGATCGTGCCGTGGCGGCGCGCGGTGATGAAGAATTCCAGCGGGCTGGCGAACAGCATCCAGCGGTAGCAGGCGCCGCGCTCCGGCGTGCCCGGCGGCGGCAGCAGGCCCAGCTCCGGCACCAGGTCGGCCAGGTGCAGGCAGATGGCGGCGTTCTCGGTGATCGCCACGCCGTCGTGCAGCAGCGCCGGCACCTTGCCCATCGGATTGACGGCGAGGAACTCCGGCGCCTTCATGCTGGTGCCGAACTCCAGCCGCACCTCTTCGTAGGGCAGGCCGGTTTCCTCCAGCATCCAGCGGGTGATGCGGGCGCGCGACATCGGGTTGGTATAGAAGCGCAACTGCGTGCTCATGGCCGTTCCTGCGTTGGGTGGACGCGCAGTCTGCGGCGGGCCTGCTGACAACTCCTGTCAGCAGTCTTCATTCCCGCTGGCGCGCCCGCTCCTGCTCGCGCCAGCGCCGCAGCAGCGCATGCCGCGTCTGCGGATAGCACCGCCCCGCGTCCTCCAGCCCCAGCACGCGGTCGGCTCGGAAATGGCGGAAGTCGCCGCGCAGCTCGCACCAGGCCGCCAGCAGGCGGCGGTCGTCGAGGAAGGCCATCGCGAACGGCCAGATCGTGCGCTGCGACACCCGGTTGCCGGCATCGGCATAGGCCAGGTGCAGCGCGCGCTGGCCGCGGATGGCGTGGCGCAGCGTGAGCAGCCACGGCTCCGGCGGCGCGGGGCACCAGTCCGGCGCGAACAGGCCGCCGGTTTCCACCTGCAGGCGCAGGCTGTCGGGCAGGATGCCGAGGATGCGGTCCATCGCGCCGCGCGCCGCCGCCGCGAGCTCCGGGTCGGCATGCGAGGCCACCCAGCGCGTGCCCAGCACCATCGCTTCCAGTTCGTCCTCCGAGAACATCATCGGCGGCAGCAGGAAGCCGGGCCGCAGCTGGTAGCCGACGCCGGGATCGCCGGCGATCTCCGCGCCCTGCCCGCGCAGCGCGTCGATGTCGCGGTACAGCGTGCGCAGGCTGACGCCGAGCTGCTCGGCCAGCCGCGCGCCCTGCACCGGCTTGCGGCGGCGGCGGAGTTCGTCCAGCAGCTGCAGCAGGCGGGCGGCGCGCGTCGTCATGCGGGGAGTTCCCGGGCGGGGGCGATGCAGGATAGCGGCGCGCGCGGGAAACGCCACGCCGGCGACGCGGCTCAGAGCGCGTCGATGTCTCCCAGCGCGCGGATCAGCCGGCGCGCGCGCTTGTCGGGCTTCGTCTCCGGCGGGTGATAGCCGGCGCGTTCGGCGGCGCGCTGTGCGCGGGCCTGTTCGCGGGCGAGCTTCGACGCTTCGGATTCGCGATAGAGGGTCTGCGCCACGCTGGCCGGGCCGCGCACGTCGCTGAGCGCGAGGACTTCGACCTCGAAGCGTTCCTCCATGCGCGCGACGCGCAACGCGTCGCCCACGCGCACGCTACGCGAGGGCTTGGCGCGCTGCCCGCCGATCTCGACCTTGCCGGTCTCGATGGCCTGCTTCGCCAAGGCGCGGGTCTTGTAGAAGCGCGCCGCCCACAGCCACAGGTCGAGACGGACGCTGGCGGTGTCGTCTGGCATCGGCATACGGTCGGTTCCCGGTTCCCGAAACGCAAACGGCCACCCGGAGGTGGCCGTCGTGCGGATCGCGAAAGCGCCTTACTCGGCGGCGGCTTCGGCGGCCGCAGCCGCGGCGGCCTTGGCCTTGGCGTTGCCGGCCAGGTCTTCCTTGATGCGCGCCTTCTTGCCTTCCAAGCCACGCAGGTAGTACAGCTTGCTCGCGCGCACCGCGCCGCGACGCTTCACTTCCACCGAATCGATGGTGGCGCTGTGGGTCTGGAACACGCGCTCCACGCCGAAGCCGTGGGAAATCTTGCGCACGGTGAACGCGGAGTTCAGGCCGGCATTCTTCTTGCCGATGACCACGCCTTCGTAGGCCTGCACGCGCTCGCGGTTGCCTTCCTTCACCTTGACGTTGACGATGACGGTGTCGCCGGGGCCGAAGTCGGGCAACTTGCGCGAAGCCTGCGCGGTTTCGAAGTCCTGGACGAGGGTGTGGATCGAGGGCTTGTTCATTGGGTTCAACCTGTGGATTCGTGTTGCGTGCTTTGGCACGCGCCTGTTGGTGTCGTTGTTGCGCGAGTGCACGTGGACCCGCGTCATGGCTCGGTGGAACGGACAGCTGTCGAACGTGGGCATAGCCCAGCCGCGCATTATAGCGGCAATTTTTCCTTCCGCGCCAGCGGCCTACGCGTCCCCGGCCGGGGGCTCGCCGACCGCCTGCAGCCAGCGCGCGCGGAATTCGTCCAGCAGCACCCGGTCCGCCTTCGACAGCATCGATTCGTCCAGCAGGTCGGGCCGGCGCAGCCAGGTGCGGCCGAGCGACTGCTGGCGCCGCCAGCGCGCGATCTGCGCATGGTTGCCGGACAGCAGCACCTCCGGCACCGGGCCCAGCTCGTGCTCGACCGGGCGGGTGTAATGCGGGCAGTCCAGCAGGCCGTCGCCCTCAAAGCTGTCCTGCAACGCAGATTCGGCGTCGTTCAGGGCGCCGTCCTGCAAGCGCGCCACCGCATCGATCAGCACCGCCGCCGCCAGTTCGCCGCCGGACAGCACGTAGTCGCCGATGGAAATCTCCTCGTCCACCTCGGCCTGCAGCAGGCGCTCGTCAACGCCTTCATAGCGGCCGCACAGCAGGATCAGCCGCGCCTCGCCGGCCAGTTCGCGCACCTTGCGCTGGTCCAGCCGGCGGCCCTGCGGGCTGAGATAGACGACTTTCGTCGGCACGTCGGGGGCGGCGGCGCGGATCGCGCGGATCGCGGCGCGCAGCGGCTCGATCAGCATCACCATGCCGGGACCGCCGCCGAACGGGCGGTCGTCGACGCGGCGGTAGTTGCCTTCGGCGTGGTCGCGCGGGTTCCAGCCGTGGATCGATAGCAACCCGCGCTCACCCGCGCGCCCCACCACACCGTGCGCGGCGAGCTGGGCGACGAATTCGGGGAACAGGCTGATGACGTCGAAGCGCATGGGTCGGAAGCGCACTGGCGCGGAACGGGGGATCGGGTGGAAGCCTAAAACAAACGGCCGCCGCCCTCCCTTCACCGCCCTAGAACTCGGCGTCCCAGTCGACGGTGACGAGGCCGGCGTCGAAATCCACGCCGCGGACGAAGTCCGGCTGCACGAACGGGATCATGCGCTCGCGCTCGCCCCGCGCCACCAGCACGAGATTGGCGCCGTTGTCGAACAGGTGCGAGACGACGCCGAAATCCGCGCCTTCGAGGTTGGCCACGCGCAGCCCTTCCAGGTCGACCCAGTAGTACTCGCCCGGCGCGGGCGGCGGCAGCGCGGAGCGCGGCACCAGGATCTCGGTGCCGCGCAGCGCGTCGGCGGCGTCGCGATCCTCGATGCCGGGCAGCGTGGCGATCAGCCCCTTGCCGCCTTCGCGCACCTTCGCGCCCTCGCACAGGCGCTCGTTGCCGCGCGCGTCGCGCAGCGTCCACGGCAGGTAGCGGGCGATGGCGCGCTGCGGGTCGGCATAGCTTTCCAGCTTCACCTCGCCGCGCACGCCGAACGCACCGTGCAACCGGCCCATCGGGATCATCCTTTCGGGAGTCATCCGCTGGCCGGCGTCCGGTGCGTTCATGCGTTCGATGCGACGGGCCGCGGAGGCGCGGCCCGAAGGCGTCAGGCGGCCTTGGCGGCCTGCTTGTACAGGTCGGCGACCTTGTCGGTCAGCTGGGCGCCGTTGTCGACCCAGAACTTCATGCGGTCGAGATCCAGCTCGACGCGCTTTTCCTGGCCCTGCGCGACCGGGTTGTAGAAACCGACGCGCTCGATGTTGCGGCCGTCGCGGGCGCTACGGCTGTCGGTAACGATGATGTGGTAGAAGGGGCGCTTCTTGGCGCCGCCGCGGGTGAGGCGGATCTTGACCATGGTGCTCTCTCGGTGTTGCCCAGCGGCCGGGATGGCCGGGTAAGCCGCCAAGTATAGCGGGATTCCGCATTCCGGCAAAGCCGCGCCGTCCGCTAGGCGGAGGCGCTCGGGAAATCAGGAAGCCAGTCGTCGAACGTGCAGCGGTCGCGCCCCGCCTCCTTGCTGCGGTACAGCGCCGCGTCGGCCCGGCGCAGCAGCGTTTCCGGGGTATCGCCCGGCCGCGCGACGGCGCCCCCGACGCTCACGGTCACCGGCCGCTGCACCCAGCCGTACCCCCGGAACGCGGCCACGATGCGCTGCCCCACGCGTTCCGCGCGCAATGCGTCGCTGTCCGGCAGCAGGATCGCGAATTCCTCGCCGCCGTAGCGTGCCACCAGGTCGCGCGGCCGCACCTCGGCGCGCAGCAACTGCCCGGTTTCCCGAAGGATTCCGTCCCCGACCAGGTGGCCGAACTCGTCGTTGAAACTCTTGAACCGGTCGAGATCGATCATCAGCAGCGCCACCGCCCCGCGGTCCCGCAGGATGCCGGCCAGCGCCGCATCGAACGCGCGCCGGTTGGCCAGCCCGGTCAGGCCGTCGGCGTTGGCGTCCCTGCTGAGCGCCAGCACGACGCGCCGCTGGCGCTCGCTGCGGTCCAGCAGGAAAGCTACCCACAGGATCATCGCCGCCACCACGCCGCCGTCGGTGACCGCCGCCAGCGACAGGGCCAGCGATTCGGACATGCCCAGCTGCGACTGCACCATCTTGAAGAAGAAGGTCAGCAGCACCGGCAACAGCAGCGCCGGCAGGATCAGGCGCCGCGCGAACGCCCCGCCGGGGCTGTCGGCGACGGCGATCCGGGTCAGGCCGGTGGTCGGCGCCGAGGCCATCCATCCCAGCACCAGCAGCAGCAGCGCCCCCGCGGTCATGACTGGCAGCCGGCGCAGCAGGTTGGCGCTGTCGCCGGCCAGCACCAGCCCGTAGGAAGCGCTGGCGGCCATCGCGATCACGATCACCGCGATCGCGCAGGCCTCGCGCAACCAGACCGCTCGCTTCAGCGCCACCGCCATGCCAACCGCGCCGAGCAGGACGAAGGCCAGCGCCGCCAGTTCCGTGGTCCGCCCGGACGGCCGATCCGCCCATTCCGGCAGCCGGCCTTCCAGCCAGCGCCAGCCCGGCCCGTCCATGCCGAGCGCGTACTGGAGCAGTTCGACGGCGCCGAACAACGCCAGCAGCAGCGACAGGAGGAAGCCGGCGCGCGGCCTCGTCCTGCCCAGCAGCAGCGCGGCGCCGGCGAGCAGGAAGCCCACCGCCGCGCCCGCGCGCATGCAGTCGTCCTGGCGCAGCACCCCGCGCAGCGGCTCCACACCCGAGCCCCAGGCCAATAGCATCGCCAGCGACACCAGCACCAGCAGCCAGCCGACCGCCTGCGAAAACACGATGAAACTCCGGACCACCACAGCGTTGAAACGGATTCCGTCGATCGTCACGCTGCCTCCCGGTTCGCCGATTGGTCAGCCCGTTGCCGTACACGGGCGGACGTTACCGCCTGCCCAGGTGCGAAGGGCGATATTCATCCCGCTCCAGCCATTGAGTGCGGCGACCGCCGGAATCGAATCCATCGCGGTCTTTTTGTCGAAATGCCCGGAGGCTTCCGGACGCGCCGCGCCGGAAACGAAAACGTTCTGCACGCGGACCGGCATTACCCCAAGCCAAACCAGCGAACGCCCGCCAAGGCGATGCGCCTTGCGCCGGACCGGCGGCAGGGACAGACGCTGTGCCATCGAAAGCCTCCCGTTGTCCCCAGCATATACGGGATCGCGTGAAGCGCCAGCGGCGCCGGCGGCGCCTGGGTTGGATCAGCGGAACGGCAGCCCGCCGCGCCCGCCCATCATCCCGGACAGGCCGCGCATCATGCCCTTCATGCCGCCGCGGCCCAGCTTGCCCATCATCTTTTCCATCTGCTGGTACTGCTTGAGCACGCGGTTGACGTCGGCCGGGGTCAGGCCGGCGCCGCGGGCGACGCGGGCGCGGCGCGAGCCGTTGAGCAGATCGGGATTGCGGCGCTCTTTCTTCGTCATCGAACTGATGATGGCGATCATGCGCGGCACTTCCTTGCCGGTGACCTGCTGCTTCACCGCATCGGGCAGCTGGCCGACGCCCGGCAGCTTGTCCATGAGGCCGTGCAGGCCGCCCATGTTCTGCATCTGTTCGAGCTGGTCGCGCATGTCGTTGAGGTCGAACTTCTTGCCCTTGGCGACCTTCTCGGCGAGCTTCTTGGCCTTGTCCTGGTCGACCTGCGCTTCGACCTGCTCGACCAGCGACAGCACGTCGCCCATGTCGAGGATGCGGCCGGCGGCGCGGTCGGGGTGGAACACGTCGAGGCCGTCGGGCTTTTCGCCGACGCCGACGAACTTGATCGGCTTGCCGGTGATGTAGCGCACGCTCAGGGCCGCGCCGCCGCGCGCGTCGCCGTCCGTCTTGGTCAGCACCACGCCGGTCAGCGGCAGCGCTTCGCCGAAGTGCTTGGCGGTGACGGCGGCGTCCTGGCCGGTCATCGAATCGACCACGAACAGGGTTTCGACCGGGCTCACCGCGCCGTGCAGCGCCTTGATCTCGGCCATCATGGCGTCGTCGATGCTGGTGCGGCCGGCGGTATCGACGATCAGCACGTCGGCGAAGGTCTTGCGGGCCTCGTCGATGGCGGCCTTGACGATGGCCTCGGGCTTCTGCGACGCCTCCGACGGGAAGAACACCGCGCCGACCTGCCCCGCCAGCGTCTGCAATTGCTCGATGGCGGCGGGACGATAAACGTCCGCACTGACCACCATCACTTTCTTCTTGCGCTTGTCCTTCAGATGCTTGGCGAGCTTGGCGACGGTGGTGGTCTTGCCCGCGCCCTGCAGGCCGGCCATCAGGATCACCGCCGGGGCCGGCACGTTGAGGTTGAGGTCGGACGCCTGCGCGCCCATCACCGCCGCCAGTTCGTCGCGGACGATGCGCACCAGCACCTGGCCCGGCGTCAGCGAGCGCATCACTTCCTGCCCGACCGCGCGCACCTTGATGCGCTGGATGAGCGCCTGCACCACCGGCAGCGCCACGTCGGCTTCCAGCAGGGCGATGCGCACTTCGCGCACGGCTTCGCTGATGTTGGATTCGGTCAGGCGGCCGCGGCCGCGCAGGCGCTCCATGGTGCCGGACAGGCGCTGGGTCAGGGATTCGAACACGCGGGCGTGACCTTGTAGTGAGGCGGGGAAAACGGAACCGGGAATTATAGCGGCTGCTTGATCCAGGTCGCTCCGGCACCCGGACGACCCGATAGACTGGCGCGACCTCGGGAACCGGATGATGGAGATGATGCGCAACTGGATCGTCGGTCTGCTGTTGTTGCTGGCGGGCGGGCTGCCGGCCGCGTCCGTGGCCCAGACCGCGAAACCCGCGCAGGCGCGGATCGCGGTGGCCGCCAATTTCGCCGACGCCGCGCGCAAGCTGGCGGCGGACTACACGAAGCAGAGCGGGCAGAAGATCGAGATCAGCTCGGCCTCCACCGGCAAGCTGTACGCGCAGATCGTCAACGGCGCGCCGTTCGACGCGCTGCTGTCCGCCGATGCGGACACCCCGCGCAGGCTGGCGGACGAAGGGCTGGCCGACGCCGCCACCCTGCACGATTACGCCATCGGCCGGCTGGTGCTGTGGAGCCGCGATCCGGCGCGGGTGACGGACGGCGAGGCGCTGCTGCGCAAGGGCGCGATCGACCGGCTCGCCATCGCCAACCCCGATCTCGCCCCCTACGGCGCGGCGGCGCGCGAGGCGCTGGACTACGTGCGCCGCTGGGAAGAACTGCAACCCAGGCTGGTGATGGGCGAGAACGTCGGCCAGGCCACCCAGTTCGTGGTCAGTGGCGCTGCGCCGCTGGGCCTGCTGCCGCGCTCGCTGGTGCTGGAAGCGCGCAAGACCACGCCGGGGTCGGGCTGGGAAGTACCGGCGGCATGGCATGCGCCGATCGTGCAGAGCTCCGTGCTGCTCAAGCGCGGCGCGGCCAATCCCGCTGCTCGCGGCTTCCTGAAATACCTGCAAAGCCCGGCGGCGCAGAAGCGCATCCGCGCCTTCGGCTACGACTGACGCCGCATCGCCGATATTCGTTCGTTGCCGTTCACGAATCGCAGGAGCGCACCGCAGGGACGCGATGCTTTTTCGCCGGATCATGCCGAGAGCATCGCGCCCCTGCGGTGCGCTTCCACGGAATCACGAAATCCCGGATCACGACCCGATTCAACATGATGGATGCCACGACACCCGCTTGGCTGACCGCCGTCTGGGTCACGCTGAAGCTGGCCGGCCTGACCACGCTGATCCTGCTGCTGCTCGGCATGCCGCTGGCGTGGTGGCTGGCGCGCACGCGCTCCGGCTGGCGCATTCCCATCGGCGCGGTGGTGGCGCTGCCGATGGTGCTGCCGCCGACGGTGCTGGGCTTCTACCTGCTGATCGGGCTCGCCCCGCAAGGCCCCATCGGCCAGCTCACCAACGCATTGGGGCTGGGCACGCTGGCGTTCACCTTCAACGGCCTGCTGCTGGCCTCGGTGCTGTATTCGCTGCCGTTCGTGGTGCATCCGCTGCAGGCCGGCTTCGCTGCCATCCCACCGACGGTGCTGGACGCGGCGGCGACCCTGCGCGCTTCGCCGCTGGATCGTTTCGTCAGCGTCACCCTGCCGCTGGCGCGGCCTTCGCTGGTGACGGCGGCGCTGCTCGGCTTCGCGCATACGGTGGGCGAGTTCGGCGTGGTGCTGATGGTGGGCGGCAACATCGAGGGCGAAACGCGGGTGCTGTCGGTGCTGCTCTACGACCAGGTGGAATCGATGGCCTATGCCGACGCGCACAAGCTGGCGGCGGGGCTGCTGCTGTTCTCGTTCGGCCTGTTGCTGCTGATGCAGTGGCTGGGCAGGCGCACGGCGGTGGGGCATGACTGACGGCATCCGCATCGCCCTGCGGGTGGCGCGCGGGGAGTTCCGGCTGGACGTGGACTTGGCGTTGCCGGCGCGCGGCGTCACCGCCGTGTTCGGCCCGTCGGGCAGCGGCAAGAGCACGCTGCTGCGCGCCATCGCCGGACTGGAACCGGATGCGGCGGGCGAAGTGCGCATCGGCGGCGAGGTCTGGCAGGACGCGGCGCAACGGCTGCCCGCGCACCGCCGCGCCACCGGCGTGGTGTTCCAGCACACGGCGCTGTTGCCGCACCTGAGCGTGGACGGCAACCTGCGCTACGGCTGGAAGCGCGCCGGCGCGCCGCAGGCCCTGCTGGATGGCTGGATCGAACGGTTGGCGCTGGTGCCGCTGCTGGCGCGCCGCCCCGACACGCTGTCCGGCGGCGAACGCCAACGGGTGGCGCTGGCGCGCGCGCTGGCCTGCGATCCGCGCTGGCTGCTGCTGGACGAACCGCTGAGCGCGCTGGACGGCGAGCGCCGCGCGGAAATCCTGCCGTATCTGGAAGCGGTGCGGCGCGAGGCCGGCATTCCCATCCTCCACGTCACCCACGCGATGGAAGAAGCGGCGCGGCTCGCCGATCACCTGGTCTTGATGGACGCCGGCAAGGTGGTCGCCGCCGGCCCCGCGCTCGACGTACTCAACCGCGCCGATTTGCCGCTGGCGCTGCGCGAGGATGCCGGCGTGGTGCTGGAAGCACGGGTCGAGGCGCGCGACGCGCACGGCCTGCTGACCTTGCACACCGCCGCCGGCGCACTGCATGCGCACGGCCCCGCGCACGCGCCGGGGACGCCGCTGCGGCTGCGGGTGCAGGCGCGCGACGTCAGCCTGGCGCTGCATCGCCACGACGATTCCAGCCTGCTGAATCTCTTGCCCGCCACCCTGCTCGGCCTCGACCCGCTGCCCGGCGGGCAGGTGCAGGCGCGGCTGGATGCCACCGGCGCGCCGCTGCTGGCGCGCATCTCGCACCGTTCGGTGGAGCGGCTGGAGCTGCGGCCCGGCATGGCGCTGTGGGCGCAGGTGAAGGCGGTCGCCCTGCTGGTGTGAAGCTTTTCCTTCCCCCTCCGGAGTGAGGGCGTGTTGCCTACGTGCCATTGACGCGCACACGACCGAACGCCCTGCGCGTTGCGCGGTGTCGGGGCGCGGAGCGAGGTGCCCGCAGGGCGGATGAAGGTTCGGCGAGCCGGAGGAACTGCATGGCGCCGCCGAATCCTCACCCCGACCCCGCTCCCGGCGGGAGAGGGGCTTCAAAGCGGTCAGGCGAAAAGGCCACGCACACCCGAAAAGGCCGGAGAGTCCCACAGAGGAAAATAGCCGCGAGCGCAATCCAGCTGCCTTCCAGCATCCGGATTCGCCGATGCTGCCCCGCTTGATCCCGGTCAAACGCCGCACGCACCCCCGCCTTTAGGCTCGCCCCATCGCCTCCCCACGGCGTTGCATCTCCGCGTCCGGCTTCCACGGGAGAACCGCCATGCCCACCCTGCTCCAGCGCATCCGCGCCCCGGTGGAAACGATGTCGCCCGGCTACTTCAGCATGGTAATGGCCACCGGCATCCTGTCGCTGGCCGCGCACCTGCTCGGCATACCGATGCTGCCGGAGGCGCTGCTGGCGCTGAACTGGTGCCTGTTCGTGGTCATCGGCGCATTGGCGCTGTTGCGGCTCTACTGGCATCCGCGCGCCGTGCTCGGCGACCTGTTCGATCACCTCAACGCACCCGGCTTCTTCACCTTCGTTGCCGCCTGCTCGATCCTCGGCAGCCAGAGCGTCCTGATCGGCGGCAGCCTGCGCACCGCCATCGCGCTGGGCGTCGCCGGCCTGCTGGGGTGGATCGGCTTCACCTACGCGATCTTCACCGTGCTCACGGTCAAGCGCGACAAGCCCGGCCTGGATCGCGGCATCAACGGCGGCTGGCTGCTGGCGGTGGTCGCCACCCAGTCGATGGCGGTGCTGGCCGCGCTGCTCGCGCCGGAAGCGCCGCAGCCGCTGCGCATGGAGCTGAACTTCTTCGCCCTGTCGATGTGGCTGTGGGGCGGCATGCTCTACATCTGGATGATGTCCCTGATCTTCTACCGCTACACCTTCTTCGCGTTCTCGCCGGCCGACCTGTCGCCGCCGTACTGGATCAACATGGGCGCGATGGCCATTTCGACGCTGGCCGGCTCGCTGCTGATCCTCAACGCGCCGCACGCGCCGTTCCTGCATTCGATGCTGCCCTTCCTCAAGGGCTTCACGGTGTTCTACTGGGCCACCGGGACGTGGTGGATTCCGATGCTCGCGGTGCTGGCGGTGTGGCGGCACGGCATCCGCCGTTTTCCGTTCGCCTACGACCCGATGTACTGGGGCGCGGTGTTCCCGCTCGGCATGTACGCCGCCAGCACGCTGCGGATGATGGAAGCGCTGCAACTGCCCTTCCTCGGGCGGCTGCCGCACGCGGCGTTCGCCGTCGGCATGGCGGCGTGGACGCTGCTGTTCGTCGGCCAGCTGCGCGCGCTGCGCCGGCACTGGCGCGCCGTCCCGGAGACGCACGACTTTCCGCAGGCTTGATCCCGATCAAAATCCGGGGCGCCCGGCATCGCTATGCTGTCCGCTATATAGCCGAATACACATCGAAGGAACCGCCATGAAATTCCACGCATTCCTGCTCGCCCTGCTGTTGGCCCCCGCCGTCTCGGCGGCGCCCGCCACGCCCGCCACGCCCGCCGCGCACCCGGCGACCGGCACGCCCAGCCATTCCGTCCGCATCACCGGCGCGGTCAAGGCGCCGGCCGAGTTCGACGTGGCCGCGCTCAAGAAGCTGCTGCCGCGCAACAGCGGCCCGGTGGACGTGGTCTGCGCCTCCGGAGCCGTGGTCGGCAAGGTGCAGAACTTCCGCGGCGTGCGTCTGACCGACGTGCTCGACCGCGTCGGCATCGACCTGAAGGAGCACAAGGACGACCGCCGCATGGTGATCGTGGCGCGCGCCACCGACGGCTACGTGGTCACCTTCTCGTGGAGCGAGCTGTACAACACGCCGATCGGCAAGGACGTGCTGGTCGCCTGGGAGAAGGACGGCAAGCCGCTGGACGCGCATGAAGGCCAGCTGCTGCTGATCTCCGGCCAGGACATCAAGACCGGCCCGCGCCACGTGCGTTGGCTGAGCAACATCGAAGTCGTCCGCATGAAGTGACGTTCCCTGCGGCGGGCGGTGCATCCGTCCGCCGCCGGCCAGCCACGACACAACGCCCCGTCCTCCCGAACGCGCGGAGGACGGCAACGGCGCGTCGTGCCTGCAACTCCCCTTTCCCCACCATCGAGTCCCCCACCATGCAACCCGCACGCACACGCCTGCCGCGCCACGCGCTGTCCACCGCCCTGCTGCTCGGCCTCGCCTGCCTCGCCACCGCCCACGCCGAAGACGCTGACAAGACCGGCAAACCCTTCGAACTCGGCCGCGTGGTGGTGCAGGGCCAGAAAACCGCGCCGCCGCCGACCGGCGAATCCGCCATCACCCGCGAACAGCTCGATGCGCTCAACCGCGAAACCGTCGGCGAAGCCGTCGCCATTGCCCCCGGCGTGGCGCTGTCCAACAACAGCCGCAACGAATCGCTGGTGTATGTGCGCGGCTTCGATCCGCGCCAGGTGCCGGTGTTCCTCGACGGCATCCCGCAGTACGTCCCCTACGATGGCTACATCGACTTCGGCCGCTTCACCACCTTCGACCTCGGCGAGATCCGCATCGCCAAGGGCGCGGCCTCGCTGCTGTACGGCCCCAATACGCTGGGCGGCGCGATCAACCTGGTCTCGCGCAAGCCCACCCAGCCGCTGGAAGGCGACGTGCGCCTCGGCGTGGGCAGCGGCGGCGAGCGCAAGGCGGCGGCCAATCTCGGCATGCGCCGGGGCGACTGGTATCTGCAAGCGGGCTGGTCGTGGCTGGATGCCGACAGCTTCCCGCTGCCGGATGGTTTCAAGGACTACAAGGTCAAACCGACCGATACCGGCGACGAACGCGAAAACGCCTACCGCAGCGACCGCCGCGCCTCGATCAAGATCGGCTATGCGCCCAGCGAGCGCAGCGAATTCGCCATCGGCTACGTGAAGCAGGACGGCGAGAAGGGCAATCCGGTCTATGCCGGCCGCGCCAGCAGCGGCATCCGCTACTGGCGCTGGCCGTGGTGGGACAAGGAAAGCCTGTACTTCATCGGCAACATTGGCCTTGGCGAGAGCAGCGGCCTGAAGCTGCGCGCGTACGAAGACCGCTATGGCAACGGGTTGGAAGCCTATGCCGACGGCACCTACGCCACCCAACTTCTCAACACCAGCTTCCCCAGCGTCTATACCGACAAGACGCGCGGCGTCAGCGTCGAACTGTCCACGCAGGCGATCGCCAACCACGACCTGCACCTGGCGCTGCACTACAAGGACGACCGCCACCAGGACACCAATCCGAAGTCGCCGACCAAGGACTACCGCGACGTCACCACCTCGCTGGCGCTGGAAGACACCATCACGCTGGGCGGCGACTACACCCTGCGGCTGGGCGCGAGCCACGAGCAGCGCGACGCGAAAGAGGTCTATTACTGGCCGACCGGCAAGACCAGCGCCAACAACGCGCTGATCGAATTGCAGCGCGACCTCGGCGATCACGGCCAGTTGTTCGCCAGCGTCTCGCACAAGACCCGCTTCCCCACCATCAAGGATCGCTACTCCGCGCGCATGGGCGCGGCCCTGCCCAATCCCGACCTGAAGCCGGAAACCGCGCGTCACTTCGAGCTGGGCTGGCGCGGGCAGCCGTGGAGCGGCGCGCAGGTGGAAACGTCGCTGTTCCAGAGCCGCATCGACGATCTGATTCAGGACGCCATCGTCGCCTCCAACCAGTGCGGCAGCACCGTCTGCAATCAGGCGCAGAACATCGGCAAGGCGCGCAACCGCGGCGTTGAACTGTCGCTGCAACAGCGCTTCGCCGAACGCGGCGAAGTGGGCGCGGCCTATACGTGGATGGATCGCGACAACCTCGGCAATCCCGCCGTGCTGCTGACCAACAGCCCGCGCCAGCGCCTATTCGCGCATGTGCAGTGGACGTTCTCGCCGCAGTGGAAGGCGCTGGTGACGGCGGAAGCGGAGCAAGGCCGCATCGTCACCTACGCCGGCCCCGGCAACCAGGGCGGCTTCCTGCGCCTGGACGGCTACGCCAGCTTCGGCGCGAAGCTGGTGTGGTCGCCGCTGGACGGCCTCGACATCGAAGCCGGCGGGCGCAACCTCGGCGACAAGTGGTACGAACTGGCCGAGGGCTATCCGATGCCGGGCCGCACGTGGTTCGCCAACGTCAGCTACCGGTTCTAGCCGGCGCACGACGACAAGCGCCGCCGCCATGCCCATGCGCACCTCGCCCACCGGAATGCCTACATGAGCGCCGTGGGCGTGGTGTCGCCATCGGCGGCCGGGGCGCTGCGGGCGCGCACGGTCATCGCGCTGCTGCTCGTGCTGGTGGCAGTTGCGGCGGTCGTGTCGATGGGGCTGGGCAGCTATCCGCTGTCGCCGTGGGCGGTGCTGGAAACGCTGTGGTCGATGGCGACCGGCGCGCCATCGGCGCAGCCGCCGATGGCCGCGCACGTGCTGCTGTCGGTGCGGCTGCCGCGGGTGCTGGCGGCGATGCTGGTCGGTGCCAACCTGGCGGCGGCCGGCGCGGCCTACCAGACGCTGTTCCGCAATCCGCTGGCGTCGCCGGGCATCCTCGGCGTGTCCTCCGGCGCAGGCTTCGGCGCGGCGCTGGCGATCCTGCTGGGCGGCGGCGCGCTGGCGCTGCAAGGCGCGGCCTTCGCCGGCGGGGTGCTGGCGGTGGCCGCGGCGATCTTCGTCTCCGGCCATCTCGGCCGGCATTCGACGCTGGTGCTGGTGCTGGCCGGGCTGGTGGTGTCGGCGCTGTTCCAGGCGCTGACTTCGGCATTGAAATATCTGGCCGATCCGCTCGACACCCTGCCGGCGATCGTGTTCTGGCTGCTCGGCAGCCTGACCCGCGTCACCCTGCCCGATCTCGGCTTCGCGCTGCCGTTCTCGCTGCTGGGGATGGCCGCGCTGTTCCTGCTGCGCTGGCCGACGCAGGTGCTGGAAGCCGGCGACGACGAGGCGGCCACGCTCGGCGTGCCGGTGCGCCGGCTGCGGCTGATGCTGATCGCGGCGGCCACGCTGATGACCGCCGCGGCGGTGAGCATCTCCGGCGTGATCGGCTGGATCGGCCTGCTGGTGCCGCATCTGGCGCGGCTGCTGGTCGGGCCGGCCTATGCGCGGCTGCTGCCGGCCTCGGCGCTGCTGGGCGCGCTGTTCCTGCTCCTGGTCGATGACCTGTGCCGCGCCGCGTTCGCCGCCGAACTGCCGCTGGGCGTGGTGACGGCGATCCTCGGCGCGCCGGTGTTCGTGTTGCTGCTGGCCAGGACGAGGCAACGCGCATGATCCTGCACGCCGAGCAGTTGGTGTATCGCCACGCGCCCGGCGCACCACCGGTGCTGGACGACGTCAGCCTGGCGCTGGATGCCGGCGAGATCCTGTGCCTGCTCGGCCCCAACGGCACCGGCAAGACCACCCTGCTGCGCTGCCTGATCGGCAGCCTGCAGCCCGAAAGCGGCAGCATCCGCATCGACGGCGAGCGCGACGTGCCGGCGCGGCGGCGAGCGCTCACGCTGGCCTACGTGCCGCAGGCCGGCGTCGGCGGCAGCCTGAGCCTGCTCGACGTCGCGCTGATGGGCCGCACCCCGCATCTGCGCCCGCTGGCGATGCCCGGCGCGCGCGACCGTCGATTGGCATTGGAGGCGCTGGAACGGGTCGGCATCGCCCATCTGGCGCAGCGTCCGTTCGACCGCGTCAGCGGCGGCGAGCGGCAACTGGCGCTGATCGCGCGCGCGCTGGCGCAGCAGCCGCGGCTGTTCCTGATGGACGAGCCCACCGCCAGCCTCGACCTCGGCAACCAGGCGCGGGTGCTGTCCACCCTGCGCGCGCTGGCCGACGACGGGCTGGCGCTGCTGGTGACCAGCCACCAGCCCGACCACGCGCTGCTGCTGGACGCGCGGGTGGCGGCGCTGCGCGACGGCCGCATCCATACCGCCGGCCACGCCACCGAGGTGCTGCAAGCGCACACCCTGTCGGCGCTGTACGACACCCCCATCGACGTGCTGGCGCGCAACGGCGCGCCGGCCGCCTGCGTGCCGCGCTTGAGGAGCCAAGCCCGATGAAGATGCCCCGTTTCCCGCACTCCTTGTGGCTGCTGCTGTGCCTGCTCCTGTTGCTGCCGGCGCAAGCGGCGGCGCGGATCGTGCGCGACATGTCCGGCGCGCCGGTGGAGGTGCCGGCGCGGATCGAACGAGTGGTCACGCTGGGCGCGACGCCGGTGCTCAACAGCCTGGTGTTCACGGTCGGCGGCGGCCGCCGCATCATCAACGGCCTGCCCGAATTCGCCATGCAGCCGCGCTGGGGCTACCAGTACCTGTTCGCGCCGCATCTGGCCGGGAAACCCTCGCTGGCCAACGTCGATCGCACGGCCAATCTGGAAGCGCTGCTGGCCGCTGCGCCCGATCTGATCCTGACGATGGATCGCAGTTCGGCACAGACGCTGCGGCGAGTCGGGCTGCCGGCGTTCCAGTTGTCCTGGGCCGAACCCGGCGACGTCAAGACCGCGATCGCGCTGCTCGGCGAACTGTTCGACAACCCGGCGGCGGCGCAACGCTATGCCGCGCGCTTCGACGGTACGATCGGCGAGGTCGAACGCCTGCTGCGTCAGGCGCAGCCGCCGCGCCCGCGCGTGCTGTACTTCGGCCCGCGCACGCTGAGCCGGCCGCACCCGATCGCCGACTGGTGGATTCAGGCCGCCGGCGGCATCAGCGTCACCGCCGGCCTGCCCGGCAACGGCGCGTTCAATCTGGAACAGCTGCTGGCTTGGGATCCGGACATCCTGATCGTGTCCAACCCCGACGAAGCGGCCAGCGTGCTGGCCGACCCGCGCTTCGCCCCGCTCAAGGCGGTGCGTGCGCGGCGCGTGCTGGTGACGCCCTGCGGCGCGCACCTCTGGGGCAACCGCACCGCCGAGCAGCCGCTGACGGTGCTGTGGGCGGCCAAGCAGTTCCACCCGCAGGCGTTCGCCGGCATCGACCTGGTCGAACGCACCCAGTCCTTCTATCGCGACCTGTTCGGCGCGCGGCTGTCGCGCGCGCAGGTGGCGGAAATCCTGGCGGGCGGCCCAAAACGCCGCGACGCCGGCACGTCTTCTCCATCCCTGCAAGGACATTCGCCATGAGCATCGCCGCACTGCCTACCGACATCGCCGCGCTGACGCCGCCGCCCGCGGCCGCCGCCATCACCGGCGTCATCGACGGCTACAAGCACTACCAGGCGCTGCGCGCCGGCTACCGCAGCGGCCTGTTCGACTGGCTGCAGGCGCAGCCCGACGGCGTCGAGCGCTCGGCCATCGCCGAGGCGCTGGATCTGCGCGGCGCGCATCTGGGCGCGTTCCTGCAGTCGCTGCAGGATCTTGGCCTGCTGGAACGCGAAGGCGCGCGCTACCGGCTGGCCGCCGACGCGGCACCCGTGCTGTGTACCGACAGCGCATGGTGCCGCGCCGGCGCGCTGGCCGATCTGGAGGACGCCGGCAACGGCTGGAGCGACCTGCAGCGCTTCCTGCGGCAGGACTGGACGCAGTCCGCGCTGGCGGTCACGCCGCCGGCGCATGCGCCGTTCCTGGGCGAGGTGCGCCGCCTGCTCGACGCGCTGGCCGGCCGGGACGCCTCGCGGCAGGCGCTGGCGCGGGCGCGCACGCTGCTGTGCTTCGACGGCAGCGGCGGCCTGCTGGCGGCGGCGATCGGCCAGCGGTTCCCGCAGTTGGAAATCACCGTCGTCGTTCCGCCGGCGCAGTTCGCCAACGCGGCGGTGCGGCTGCGCGACCTCGCGTTCCTGGAAGGCCGCCCGCACGCGCTCCACGCCGGCACGCCGCTGGAGCCGCCGATGGGCGAACCCTGCGACTACGCCATCGTCTTCCACGCGCTGTACCCGGTGCGCAAATCCACCGACGCGGCGCTGGCACAGGTCGCCGAGCGCCTCGCCTCCGGCGGCGAGGTCTGCCTCGCCCACTGGTTCTGCCTGGAAGCCTGCGAGACCGCACCCGGCGGCCTGCGCGACCTCGACAAGGCGGTGCTGACCGACAGCCACCCGCTGTGCGGCATCGAACGCTTCGGCCAGCGGCTGGAACAGGCCGGCCTGACCTTCGCCGACCGTCAGGACGCCAGCGGCGAATACGGCAACACCAAGCTGCACTTCGCCCGCAAACCCGCCGCCTGATGCGCGCGCAGCCGTCGCGCGCCGCTTGCCGGCGCGCAGCGGCCCGGACTGGAGACACTTCCGATGAACGCCGTTCCCCCCCTTCCCGATTCCCCTGCGCCCACGCTGCTGCGTGAACTGCACGACACCGTGCTGCAGCGCCTCGGCGACGACGCCCACAGCCTGCACATCGAACGCGCCGTGCTCGGCATCTTCTTCACCGGCGTCAAGCTGGACAACGGCGCGGGCGGCCTGTGCGCCACCCCGGTCAAGAGCGTGCCCGAGGCGGTCTGCTGCCCCAGCTCGGCGCGGGCGATGCCGGTGCCCGGCAAGATTCGCGGCCGCTTGGCGACGCAGTTGCTAGACGATCTGTATCGCCCGCAAGACCTGCGCCGCGCGCTGGCAATTGCCGTGCTCAACGCGCTGGTGGAAACGCTGTGGCAGCGCGACGGCGCGCCGGCCTCCGCGCTCGACGGCGATGGCGACGCCTTCGACGCGATCGGCCTGCAGCCGGGCGAACAGGTCGCGCTGGTCGGCGCGTTCCCGCCCTATATGCGCTTCCTGCGCAAGCACGGCCAGCCCTTCCACGTGCTGGAGATGGATCCCAGCACGCTCAAGCCCGACGAACTGCCGTACTACCAGCCCGCCGACCGCGCGCCGCAGGTGGTGCCGCAGGCCGACGTGCTGGTGACCACCGGCACCACCCTGCTCAACGGCAGTCTGGACGGATTGCTCAAGCTGCTGCGCCCCGGCGCGCGCGCGGCGGTGATCGGCCCGACCGCCACGCTGATTCCGGAACCCTACGCGCGGCGCGGCGTCGCCATCGTCGGCGGCACCCGCGTGCTCGCCATCGACGAGCTGCTGGAATTGCTGGCCGAGGGCGGCTCGGGCTACCACTTCTTCGGCAAGACCGTGCAGCGCGTCACCCTGCGCCTGCCGACCCGCGCCGCCTGACCACGCCGGGGCCACCATGTCCGCTTCCCTCCGAATCGTCCCGCCCTCGCCGCCGATGGCCGCCGTCATCCACGACGACGGCGAGGACACCGACGCCCTGCTGATCCGCTTCGCCACCGACCTGCGCGCGACGGGCTGGCGGGTGCGTGGGCTGGTACAGCCGCCGCGCGCGCCCGGTCAGGAAAAACAGATGCTGCTGCTGGATCTGGACGATGCCGACGCGCGCTACGACATCTCCCAGCCGCTCGGCCCCGGCGCCTGCGGCTGCAGCCTCGACCCGGCCGGCGTAGCCGCCGCCAGCGCGGTGCTGCGGCGGGCGCTGGCCGAAGGCGCGGACTTGGTGCTGGCCAACCGCTTCGGCACGCTGGAAGCATCCGGCCGCGGACTGGCGGCGGAGATGCTGGCGCTGATGGCCGAGCCGGTGCCGCTGCTGATCGTGCTCAACCCGCGCTACTTGGAAGCGTGGCGCGACTTCACCGGCGGCATCGGCGCGGAACTGCCGCCGCGCATCGAAGCGCTGCAGGCGTGGTTCGCCGGATTGGCCCGCCCGGAAATCGAACGGCCGCCCTGCCCGGCGTGCGCCGCATGACTCTCGCCGGCATCGACTTCGCCCGCCTCTACCGCGAGCACATGGCCGCCGCCGGACGCACGCCGATGCGCGCGGACGACTGGGACGCGCGCGCCGCGCAGGCGGGCAAGCGCCTGACCCACGGCGGCTACGCCGACGCCTTCATCGCCCGGATGGATCTGACCGACTGCGACAGCCTGCTCGACGTCGGCTGCGGCAACGGCGCGCTGTGCCTGCCGCTGGCGGCGCGGCTGCGCCGGATCGTCGCGCTGGACTACAGCCCGGCGATGCTGGACGCGCTGCGCGCCGATGCGCACGCACAGGGCGCGGACAACATCGACGCCCGCCTGTGCGCCTGGGAAGACGACTGGAGCGCGATCCCGGCCTGCGACATCGCCATCGCCTCGCGCTCGATGCACGTGGCGGACATGGCCGACGCGCTCGCCAAGCTGCATGCGAAGGCGCGCAGGCGCGTCTACCTGACCCACCGCACCGGCGGCTACGGTGTTCCCTTGGACATCGTGCAGGCGCTGGAACACCGGCGTCCGCCGCCGCCGGATCACCTCTACGTCCTCAACCTCCTGCACGGCATGGGCCTCCAGCCGCGCGTGGACTATCTGGACGGCGGCGGCGCGGCACTCGTCACTGAGTTCGACGACCTGCTGCGGCGAACGGTGCGTGCGCTGGGCCCGCTGGATGCCGACCAACAGGCACGACTGCGGCGCTGGCACGAGCGCCAGCCACCGCTGCGGATGCTGCCGCGGCGCTGGGCCTTCATCCGCTGGGAAACGGCGCGGGACTGATGCCGCGCGGCGGATCGGTCAGACCGCAACCGCCAGGATCACGTGCGAGGATTTGATCAGCGCCAGCATCGGCATGCCTGCATGGATACCGAGTTCCTTGACGCTTTCGTTGGTGACGGTGGCGACCATCCGCCGCCCGCCGCCCAGCTGCAGTTCCACCTCGGCGTTGACCGCGCCTTCCTGACAGGACAGCACCGTGCCGGCCAGTGCATTGCGCGCGCTGGTGCGCACGCCCGGCTCGCCCAGCACCACGAACGAGGATTTGACCAGCGCGATCGCGCTGCCGCCTTCGCGCAGGCCGAGGTCATCGACGCTGCGGTTGGTGATGATGGCGACCAGTCGGTCGCCGCCGTCGAGATCGAGGATCACCTCGCTGTTCACCGCGCCGCGCTGGATGGCCTGCACGGTGCCTTCGTACTGATTGCGCGCACTGGTTCTGAGCATGAGATTTCCCAGCCTCTTGAGCAGTTGGTCGAGGTTGCCGGCGCTGGCAGATTCGCCCTGCCCCGCCAGCAGCCGCTGTTGCAGCGCGGTCAGCGCCTGATGGAAGGCCAGCACGCGCCGGCCCATCTCGGTCAGGCGCGCGCCGCCACCGCCGCTGCCGCCGGTTTCCGCGCTGACCAGCGGTTCGCCAACGAATACATTGAGCGCGGCGATGGCATCCCATGCCCCTTTGTAGCTCATGCCGACCGCGCGCGCGGCCGCGCTGATCGAACCGTGCGCATCCAGCGCATGCAGCAGTTTCGCCCGCTGCGGGGTCAGGCTGGTGCCCGCGCCGCGCAGGTCGATCAAGGGTTCGAGGACGGCGGCATCGGCCATGCGATCTGTGCGGGATGGAAGGCATTTCAGCTTACATCACGCATGCCTTCCACCCGCGGCGGAAAGGACGATGCCGGCGCCGGCACCGTCCCTTCGGCTGCCTGCAACGACGCGACGGCAGCCCGGCATCCACGGGCCGCCGCCGTTCGCCGGATCAGAAACGATAGACCAGCGACGTCCACAGACTGCGGCGCTGATCCTTGACTAGGTAGTCATCGACGCAGCTGTAGGCGTTTTGCGCCACCGTCAGCTCGCAGGTCTGGCTGGTGTAGTCCTGATCCAGCAGGTTGTTGATCCGCGCGCTGAAGCTGAGCCGGTCGGTGATGCGCCAGTTGCCGCCCAGATGCAGCAGGGTGTGGTCGGCGTAGTACAGGTGCTCGCCGGTGGTGGCGCTGACGCCGCGATAGCGGTGGTAGCGGCCCTCGGCGGTCAGCGACAGACTGATGCGCTCGCTGGCCTTCCATTCCAGGCTGGCGTTGGCCATGTGGCGGGCGGGTGTCGAGGTCGAGGACGTCACCAGTCCGGCGATCGGCAACCCCTTCGACGCGCCGGTCTTGTTCTCCGACACGGTGTAGGTGTAGTTGCCACGCAGCGACCAACGCGCGGACGGCTGCCACTGCGCCGCCAGCTCGACGCCGTGCGACTGCGCCCGATCCACGTTCACGTCCTGATTGAAGATCAGGAAACCGAGATCGGCCCAGCCCGCGCCGATCTCCACGCAGTGCTCGCCAGGCGCGGCGATCTCGCAGTTGCGCACGGTGTCGGCGGTGGCGATCTTGTCCTTGAAGCGGTTGAGGAACACCGTGGCGTTGGCGTTGAAGCCATCCTGATTGTCGTAATAGGCGGCCAGCTCGAAGTTGGTGCTGGTCTCCGGCGTCAGCTGCGGATTGCCCACCACCGGCGTGTCACCCTGTCCCCAGAAGCCGTTGATGCCCTCGAACAACTGGTTGGGCTTGGGCGTCTTGTAACCGGTGCTGACGCCGCCCTTCAGCGTCCAGCGCTCGCCGGGATTCCACACCAGGTAGCCGCGCGGGCTCAGGTGCTGGCCGAACATGTTGTGGTGGTCGTAGCGCAGCCCGTAGGTGAAGGTCAGGCCATCGACCAATTGCCAATTGTCCTCGGCGAACACCGCCCATTGCCGGTGCGGCTGGTAGGTGCCGGCGACGAAGCCGTCGCCGTACATGCCGAACACGCTGTCCTCCATCTGCGCGTCCTGGTACTGCCCGCCGACGGCGAGCTTGTGGTCGCCGATCTGCATGTCCAGCATCGTGTCCAGCACCCACGAACGGATCTCCAGCGTGCGCAGCGGTCGCGGCAGGAACGCTTCCAGCTGCGCGCGCTGCGCCGGGGTGAGCTTGTCCATCTTCGCGCCGGCGCAATACGGCGCGGCGCCGCCGGCCACGCAGGCCGCGTTCCACAGGTCCTGCAGCACCAGCCGCTCGTCCACCATCAGCGGCATGGTGCGACCGAGGTTGCGGTTGGTGTTGTGCATCAGGCTGGTGGTGGTGGTGCCGAACGACCAGCGCCCGATGTGGGTGAGCGCCAGCTGGTCGCGCTCGTAGCGCTGCTTGGTGGCATAGCCGCCGCGCGGCATCACGGTGCGGCGGGTGATGGTCTTGGGATTGGCGGAACTCTCCGGCTTCGCGGGGTCGTAGGCCGGGTTGGGAATCGTGTTGTTGCCCACCCGCCACAGGCTGGCCAGGGTGTCCTGGGTGCCGGAATTGTCGTAGTCCTGCTTGGAGGTGTCGTAGTCGAGCAGGAAGTCGTGGTCGACGTTGGGCGTGAACGACAGCCGCAGGCCCGCGTTCCAATTGGTCGCCGCCGCGCTGGAACGGCCTTCGCTGATCGTGCGATCCCAGACGCTGCCGGCCGGATTCGGCGGCGACGGCAACGGCAGCGCCGGCAGCTTGCGGCTGGCCGCGTCGCGGTCGTAGCCGCCCGCGCGCAGGGTCAGCCCCAGCCGATCCTTGAGCAGCGGCCCGGTCAGGTACAGGTCGAGCTTGTCGTTGTCGCCGAAGCGGTCTTCCTGCTGGAAGGTGTGCGAATACGCTACCGAGCCGCTCCAGGCGTCGAACGACTTGCGGGTGATGATGTTGATCACGCCGCCCATCGCGTCAGAGCCGTACAGCGTGGACATCGGCCCGCGCACCACTTCGACCCGCTCGATCGCGTCCACCGGCGGTATGAAGCCGGACTGGCCGCTGCCGTAGTAGTTCGGATAGATGTCGCCGATGTTGCTCTGCCGGCGTCCGTCCACCAGCACCAGCGTGTAGTCGGCCGGCATCCCGCGCATGCTGACGTAGCCCATGCCGTTCTTGTCGTTGCTGCCCTCCATATCGACATCGACGCCTTCGATGTCGCGCAGGATGTCGGTCAGGCTGGCATAGGGACGCTGCGCGATTTCCTCGCTGGTGACGATGGAAATGCTGGCCGGCGCGGCGGTCAACTTCTGCTCGAAGCGCGAGGCGGTGACCACCACCGCGTCGAGGGTCTTGGCCTTGCCGTCGTCGGCGGCGCGCGCCGGCATGGTCGCGGCCAGCACGATGCCCAGCGCCGACGCAAGCGCGGCGATCCGGGGAAGAGGCAGGGGGTGAAGTCGATTGCTCATGGCGTGGAACTCTCTCTGGCTTGGAAAAAAAGGACGCAGGTGTCCAGCCCGCCCGTCGCAGGGACGGCGGGACATGTGCGCGAAGGCAGTGGTGGTCGGGGGCGGCTAGGTCAGCGCGCAGCGGCGGCGAAGCGGGCCCGGCACGGCCTGCGCGCCGCGGACTCGCTTCGATATGCACTCATGTATATAGCGATTTCCATCAGTCATCGGGCGCTCTCACGCCCGCGGATTCAGGTCATAGGGAAAGGAAGCGGCGCTTGGCCCTGGCGACGGCGACGACGGCAATCGTCGAGGCCACGGAACGCAGCCTCGTCGTCCGGGTGCGGCAGCCGCGCTTGCGCGGCTGCCGGGTCGAAGTGGTCTTCCGGCTCATCCGCGCACAGCCTGCGCGTCGATGATTTCCGGCAGGTCGGTTTCGCGGTCGATCTGCGGGAAGCGGCGGCGCTCCATGCGGCGGATGGCGAAGTGCATCCACGCCAGCGCGCTGGCCACGACCACGAACAGCAGCATGAAGCAGCTCGTCCACACACCGGTCAGGTCGTTGAGCGCGCCGAAGGCGATCGGCAGCAGGAAGCCGCCCAGCCCGCCGATCATGCCGACCACGCCGCCCACCGAGCCCACGTACTGCGGGTAATAGACCGGGATGTGCTTGTACACCGCCGCCTTGCCCAGCGACATGAAGAAGCCCAGCACGAACACCAGCACGGTGAACGGCACGATGCCGATGGCGAGGTGGAACACGATGTCGCCATTGATGCCCGCCACGATGTAGCGCGTGTCCGGGTAGGCCAGCAGGAAGCAGCAGACCACCGAGACGCCGAACGTCCAGTACATCACCCGGCGCGCGCCCCACTTGTCCGACAGCCAGCCGCCGACCACGCGGAACAGGCTGGCCGGGATCGAATAGCAGGCGGCCAGCACGCCGGCGGTCTTCACGTCCATGCCGTAGGCGCCGATCAGGTAGCGCGGCAGCCACAGCGCCAGCGCGACGAAGCCGCCGAACACGAAGAAGTAGTACAGCGCGAAGCGCCACACCTGCAGGTTCTTCAGCGGCGCCATCTGCTCGCGGAACGGCATCGGCTTGACCCCGGCCTTGCGGCGCTGCTCCAGCGACGGGTCTTCCTGCGAGAGCAGGAAATACAGCACCGCCACCACCGCCAGCCCCACTGCCCAGACCTTGGCAACCATCGTCCAGCCGGCAGCCACCATCACCATCGGCGCGAGCAGCTTGGTGACGGCGGAACCGATATTGCCCGCGCCGAAGATGCCCAGCGCGGTGCCCTGCTTCTCCGGCGGATACCACTTCGACACGTAGGCCACGCCGACCGAGAACGAACTGCCGGCGATGCCCACGCCCAGCGCCGCCAGCAGGAACTGCGGATAGGTGTGCGCATGCGTCAGCAGCCACGTCGCGCCCGCGCCGGCCAGCATCACCCCGGTCAGCACCTTGCGCCCGCCGATCTGATCGGCCCAGACGCCGAGGAAGATGCGCAGCAGCGAGCCGCTCAAGACCGGCGTCGCGATCAGCAACCCGAACTCGGTGTCATTGAGCGAAAGCTGCTGCTTGATCTGGATGCCGATGATCGAAAAGATCATCCACACCGCGAAGCAGGTGGTGAAGGCGAAGGTACTGAGCCATAGCGCCCGCTGCTGGCGGGCCGGGCTGATGTGTGAAATGTCCTGCATGGACGTGCTTCCAGTCTTGGGAAACCTGTGGCCGTCGGCGCGCCCGCTCGGGCGTCAGGCCGCTTCGGCCTCGATGGCGTCCAGCCCGCGAACCTCGAAGCGTTCCTGCAACCCGTGCAGGTACTGCTGGAGTTCGCGTTGCCGAACCTGTAGTTCAAGGTAGTCGGAGATCCGCTGGTGGACTTGATCGAACGCAAGCCGTTCGCCGCTTTCCAGCGCGTCCACGCAAACCACGTGATAGCCCCAGCGCGACTCCACCGGGAATGCCGCCAGTCCTTCGCGCAGGCGGAACACCTGCCGGTCGAACTCCGGCACGGTCTGGCCGCGTTCCAGCCAGCCGAGGTCGCCGCCTGCCTCCTTCGAGGGGCAATCGGAATGGCGCAGCGCGAAGTCGGCGAACAGGTGCGGCTGCGCCTTCAGTTCGGCAACGAGTTTTTCCGCCTGTTCGCGCGCGTTGAAACGGCCCGTCACGTCATCGGCCGCCGCGCCCAGCAGGATGTGGCGCACGCGGATGCGATCCGGCGCGTGGAAGCGCTCCGGGTTCTGCTCGAAGTAGCGCCGGCAGTCGTCCTCGGACGGCACCCGGTTGTCCACCTCGCGCTCCAGCAGCGCGCGGATGCAGGCTTCTTCCTCAGGCTCGCCGGCCTGCGCCTGCACGGCGGCTTGCAGCCCCAGCCGCGCCACTTCGCACCGCAGCAGCTCGCGCACCACCAGCGCGCGGGCGGCATCGGCGCGCGATTTCTCCGGCGTCATCGCGCGATGGAACTGCATCTCGCGGGCGATCTCGGCCTCGCTGATCGCGACATCGCCGACGAACAGGAAGGCCGGCGCCGGCTGGCCCAGCGTGCGCGGGCCATCATCGGCATGGTCGTGCTGGTGCTCGCTGGCTTCCTGCGCGGCCGGTTTCCCCGAATCGATGACGGTGATCGGCAGTTCGCGCAGGCGTGGCTTGCTGGCCCCCATGACTCAGCTCCTCGGCCCGTAGCGCAGGGTCGGCTGGCGGCGACGCACCACCTGGTACGGCCGCCACAGGTAGCCGAGCGGGATGCTCCACACGTGCACCAGGCGGGTGAACGGCGTGAGCAGGATCAGCGTCAGGCCGAGGAAGATGTGCGCCTTGTACACCCAGTGCACGCCCACCACGAACTCCGCCGCGCCGCCGCGGAAGGTGACGATGTGCTGCGCCCATTCGGCCAGCGCCATCATCACGCCGCCGTCCATGTGGTGGGTGGACGCCACGATGGTGTACAGGCCCAGCAGCAACTGCGCGAACAGCAGCAGCAGGATCACGGTGTCGCCGGCGGTGCCGGTGGCGCGCACGCGCGGGTTGGACAGCCGGCGCACGGTCAGGATGACGATGCCGACCAGGCAGACCGCGCCGAATACGCCGCCGGCCACCATCGCCAGCAGCTGCTTCTGCGGCGCGGTGATGAACTGCTCGTACAGCGCGTGCGGCGTCAGCAGGCCGACCAGGTGGCCGCCGAGGATGGCGAGGATGCCGAGGTGGAACAGGTTGCTGCCGATGCGCATGCCCTTGTCGGACAGCAGTTGGCTGGAACCGGTGCGCCAAGTGTACATCGACTTGTCGAAGCGCACCCAGCTGCCGATCAGGAACACCGCCAGCGCGATGTAGGGATAGAACTGGAACGCGAAGGTATTGAGGTAGTTCATGGCTGCACCTGTCGGGCGGCGGCGGGCGGCGTGGACGTGCGGGCGGGCATGCGGGTGGGCGGCGTGCAGTCCTCGCCCGGCGCTTCCGCACCGAAGCGCACCGCTTCCTCCTCCCACAGCCGATCCATCGCTTCCGGCGTGTCGTCGCGCGGTTCTTCGCTGGCGCGCTTGCGCAAGGCGTCGAGTTCGAGCCGGCCTTCGGCGTATTCGACCAGCAGTTCCAGCAGCACCGCGTAGGGGCTGCTGCGCTCGCCTGCGCGCGCGGCCAGCAGGCCGATGATGTGGCTGACGTGGCGCAGCCAGTCGCGGGCTTCGGCCTGCGGACGCTGGCTGAGGTATTCCAGCAGCAGCGGCAGGTAGTCCGGCAGTTCCTTGGCGCTCAGCTCGAAGCCGTTTTTCCGATAGGCCTCGACCAGATCGACCATCGCCTGCCCGCGGTCGCGCGATTCGCCGTGGATGTGCTCGAACAGCAGCAGGCTCATCGAGCGGCCGCGGTCGAACAGCATCAGCCAGCGCTCCTGCGCGTCCAGCGCGTCGGTGTCCAGCAGCTCGCGCACGAGCTGCACCAGCGCCTGCCGGCGCGGCAACGGCAGGCCCGGATCGTTGGCCGCTTCCAGCAATTCCTCGCCGTGCTGCCACAGCGCGTCCTGCGGATAGTCCAGCAGCACGCCGACCAGTTTGAGCAGGCTCATTCGACCACCTCCAGCGGCGCTTCCTGCCGGTTCGGATGCACCGCATAGGTGGTGGTCTTGCGCTGGCCGAACAGGTCGGCCGGCGAATCGCCGCTGCAACCGTTGCCCCAGCTGAAGCCGCAGCCGCCGCGCTCGCCGAAGGCGTCGTTGGCGTATTCGCGGTGCGCGCTGGGGATCACGAAGCGGTCCTCGTAATTGGCGATCGCCAGATAGCGGTACATGTCCTCGGCCTGCGCCACGGTCAGCCCGGCCTGCTTCAGCACCGCCAGATCCTCGACGCCGTCGACGTTCAGCGAACGCCGCCACGCGCGCATCGCCATCATCCGTTCCAGCGCGCGCACCACCGGCGCTTCGTCGCCCGCCGTCAGCATGTTGGCGAGGTAGCGCACGGGGATGCGCAGCGAGCCCACGTCCGGCAGCTCGCCGTTCATGCCGACGCGGCCGCGCTCGGCGGCGGACTGGATCGGCGACAGCGGCGGCACGTACCAGACCATCGGCAGCGTGCGGTATTCCGGGTGCAGCGGCAGCGCCAGCTTCCAGTCGATGGCGAGCTTGTAGGTCGGCGACTGCTTGGCCGCGTCCAGCCAGCTGTCGGGGATGCCTTCCTTGCGCGCGGCTTCGATCACCGCCGGATCAAACGGATCGAGGAAGATGTCGAGGTGGGCCTGATACAGGTCTTTCTCTGCCGGCGTCGATGCCGCTTCCTGGATGCGGTCGGCGTCGTACAGCAGCACGCCGAGATAGCGGATGCGGCCCACGCAGGTTTCCGAACACACCGTCGGCTCGCCCATCTCGATGCGCGGGTAGCAGAAGATGCACTTCTCGGATTTGCCCGACTTCCAGTTGTAGTAGATCTTCTTGTACGGACAGGCCGACACGCACATGCGCCAGCCCCGGCACTTGTCCTGATCGATCAGGACGATGCCGTCCTCCTCGCGCTTGTAGATCGCGCCGGACGGACAGGCCGAGACGCAGGCCGGATTGAGGCAGTGCTCGCACAGGCGCGGCAGGTACATCATGAAGGTCTTCTCGAACGCGCCGTAGATTTCCTTCTGCACGTTGTCGAAGTTCTTGTCCTTCGCCCGCTTGGCGAACTCGGTGCCGAGGATTTCCTCCCAGTTCGGCCCCCAGTGGATCTTCTGCATGCGCTGGCCGGTGATCAGCGAGCGCGGGCGCGCGGTCGGCTGATGCTTGCCGTCCGGGGCCTGATGCAGGTGCTGGTAGTCGAAATCGAACGGCTCGTAGTAGTCGTCGATCTGCGGCAGGTCGGGGTTGGCGAAAATCTTCGACAGCATCCGCCAGCGCCCGCCGGCGCGCGGCACCAGCTTGCCGGACGCGCTGCGCACCCAGCCGCCGTTCCACTTGTCCTGATTTTCCCATTCCTTGGGATAGCCCACGCCGGGCTTGGTTTCGACGTTGTTGAACCACGCGTATTCCACGCCCTCGCGCGACGTCCACACGTTCTTGCAGGTGATCGAGCAGGTGTGGCAGCCGATGCACTTGTCGAGGTTCAGCACCATCGCGATTTGCGCACGCACTTTCATCACGCCACCTCCTGCGCGCTGGCGGCAGGCACGGGCTCACCGTCCAGCCAATCGACCTTGTCCATCTTGCGCACCACCACCAGCTCGTCGCGGTTGGTGCCGACGGTGCCGTAGTAGTTGAAGCCGTAGGCGTACTGCGCATAGCCGCCGATCATGTGGGTGGGCTTGAGCACCACGCGCGTCACCGAGTTGTGGATGCCGCCGCGCGTGCCGGTGATCTCGCTGCCGGGCGTGTTGATGATGCGTTCCTGCGCGTGGTACATCATCGCGATGCCCGGCATCATCCGCTGGCTGACCACCGCGCGCGCGGCGATTGCGCCGTTGACGTTGAACAGCTCGATCCAGTCGTTGTCCTCGATCCCGGCGTCGCGCGCGTCGTCCTCGGACAGCCACACGATGGGCCCGCCGCGCGACAGCGTCTGCATCAGCAGATTGTCGGAATAGGTGCTGTGGATGCCCCACTTCTGGTGCGGGGTGATCCAGTTCAGCACGATCTCCTTGTGGCCGTTCGGCTTCTTGCCGAGGATCGGCGCGATGGTCTTGGTGTCCACCGGCGGGCGGTACTGCATGAAGCCTTCGCCGAAGGCCAGCATCCATTCGTGATCCTGATAGAACTGCTGGCGGCCGGTCAGCGTGCGCCACGGGATCAGCTCGTGGACGTTGGTGTAGCCGGCGTTGTAGCTGACGTGCTCGTCCTCCAGCCCCGACCAGATCGGCGAGGAAATGATCTTGCGCGGCTGCGCTTGAATATCGCGGAAGCGGATCGCCTCGTGTTCCTTGCCGACCGCCAGATGGGTGTGGTCGCGGCCGGTGAACGTACCCAGCGATTCCCACGCCTTCACCGCCACGTGGCCGTTGGTTTCCGGCGCGAGGTGCATGATGACTTCGGCGGCGTCGATGGCAGTGTCGATGTTGGGCCGGCCGTGGCTGACGCCTTCCTCGCGCACGCGCAGGTTGAGATCGCCGAGGAACTTCACCTCGTCCTTGGTATCCCACTGCATGCCCTTGCCGCCGTTGCCGAGCTTGTCCAGCAGCGGGCCGAGCGAGGTGAACTTCTTGTAGATGTCGCGGTAATCGCGCTCCACCACCACCATCGAGGGCATGGTCTTGCCGGGGATCGGCTCGCACTCGCCCTTCTTCCAGTCGGCCACGCCGAACGGCATCGCCAGTTCGTTGGGCGTGTCGTGCAGCGTCGGCACCAGCACTAGATCCTTTTCCACTTCCAGCACGCCGGGGGCCATGTCGCTGACGGTCTTGGCGATGCCCTTGAAGATGTCCCAATCGCTGCGCGCTTCCCACGCCGGATCCACCGCCTTCGACAGCGGATGGATGAACGGGTGCATGTCGGAAGTGTTGAGGTCGTTCTTCTCGTACCACGTCGCGGTGGGCAGCACGATGTCGCTGTACAGCGCGGTGGTGCACATGCGGAAGTCCAGCGTGACCAGCAGGTCGAGCTTGCCTTCCGGCGCTTCGTCGCGCCATTTCACTTCGTCGGGTTTGGTCGCGCCGCGCTCGCCCAAGTCCTTGCCCTGCACGCCGTGGCGGGTGCCGAGCAGGTGGCGCAGCATGTATTCGTGGCCCTTGCCCGAGGAACCGAGCAGGTTGGAGCGCCAGATGAACAGGTTGCGCGGGTAGTTCTTCGGCGCGTCCGGGTCGGCGAAGGCGAAATCCAGCGCGCCGGACTTCATCTGCGCCACCGCGTAATCGACCGGGGCGACGCCCGCCTTCTCCGCCTCGCGCACCACCTCGAACGGATTGCGGTCGAGCTGCGGCGCGCTCGGCAGCCAGCCCATCCGCACCGCGCGCAGGTTGAAGTCGGCCATGCTGCCGCCGTATTTCGAGGCGTCGGCCAGCGGCGACAGGATTTCCTTCACGTCCAGCTTTTCGTAGCGGTACTGGCTTGAGTTGAAATAGAAGAATGACGTGCCGTTCATGTGCCGCGGCGGGCGGCTCCAGTCCAGCCCGAACGCCAGCGGCTGCCAGCCGGTCTGCGGGCGCAGCTTCTCCTGCCCCACGTAATGCGCCCAGCCGCCGCCCGTCTGGCCCACGCAGCCGCACATCATCAGCATGTTGATGAGGCCGCGGTAGTTCATGTCGTTGTGGTACCAGTGGTTCATCGCCGCGCCGACGATGATCATGCTGCGGCCACGGGTCTTGTCGGCGGTGCGGGCGAACTCGCGCGCGATCTCGATCACGTCCAGACGCGGCACGCCGGTGATCGTTTCCTGCCATGCGGGCGTACCCGGCACGTTGTCGTCGAAGCTCGACGCCACGTTGCCGCCGCCGAAGCCGCGATCCACGCCGTACTGCGCCAGCAGCAGGTCATAGACGGTGGCGACCATCCATTCCTTGCCGTCGGCGAGCTGCAGCTTGCGCACGGGGATGTTGCGCTCCAGCACATCTTCGAACTTCGATGCCGTCCACTTCTCGTGCTCGACGCCGCCGAAGTACGGGAAGCTCACCGCCGCGATGGCATCGAAGCCGTCCTTGAGGGACAACCGCAGGCGCGTCTCGCGGCCTTCGCTGTCCTTCTCCTCGATGTTCCAGCGCCCTTTCTCCCCCCAGCGGAAACCGACTGAACCGTTGGGAATGCTGATCGCATCGGTGTGCTCGTCGAACGCCAGCGTCTTCCACTCGGGATTGTTGGCCTCGCCCAGCCCGCCGAGATCGGACGCGCGCAGGAACCGCTCCGGCACGATGCGCCCGTCGTCGCGCTGCTCCAGCCGCACCAGCAACGGCATGTCGGTGTACTGCCGGCAGTAGTCGGTGAAGTACTGCGACGGTGCATCGACGTGGAACTCCTTCAGGATCACATGGCCGAACGCGAACGCCAGCGCGGCGTCGGTGCCCTGCTTGGGATGCAGCCAGTGGTCGGTGAGCTTGGCGACTTCGGAATAGTCCGGGGTGATCGCCACCGTCTTGGTGCCGTTGTAGCGCGCCTCGGTGAAGAAATGCGCGTCCGGCGTACGCGTCTGCGGGACGTTGCTGCCCCACGCGATGATGTAGCGGCTGTTGTACCAATCCGCCGATTCCGGCACGTCGGTCTGCTCGCCCCATATCTGCGGCGAGGCCGGCGGCAGGTCGCAGTACCAGTCGTAGAACGACAGGCACACGCCGCCCAGCAGCGACAGATAACGCGCGCCGGACGCATAGGACACCATCGACATCGCCGGGATCGGCGAGAAGCCGATCACGCGGTCGGGGCCGTAGGTTTTCACGGTGTAGAGGTTGGACGCGGCGATCATCTCGTTCGCCTCGTCCCAGCGCACCCGCGCGAAGCCGCCCATGCCGCGCCGCGACTTGTAGTCCTTCGCCTTCGCCGGGTCTTCGACGATGCTGGCCCATGCGTCCACCGGACTCATCGTCTTGCGCGCCTGCCGCCACATCCGCAGCAGCGCGCCGCGCACCAGCGGGTACTTCAGCCGGTTGGCGCTGTACAGGTACCAGGAATAGCTGGCACCGCGCGGGCAACCGCGCGGCTCGTGGTTGGGCAGGTCGGGCCGCGTGCGCGGGTAGTCGGTCTGCTGGGTTTCCCAGGTCACCAAGCCGTTCTTTACGTAGATCTTCCAGCTGCACGAGCCGGTGCAGTTCACGCCATGCGTGGAGCGCACGATCTTGTCGTACTGCCAGCGCGCGCGGTAGCTGTTCTCCCAATCGCGGCTCTCGGTCTTGGTGAAGCCGTGGCCGTCCGCGAACGTCTCCGGGTTGCGCTTGAAGAACTGCAGGCGGTCAAGGAAATAACTCATGGAAACACCCTCTTGGCTGGCGTTCGCGATCCGCGCGCACGCATCTGGCTGATGGCGGGAATGGCCGCCGCGATTGCCTCGTCGAAGCTCAGCACGGCGTCTCCGCACCGCGCCGGAAGTACCACCACCACGTCACCGCCAGACACGTCGCGTAGAACACGACGAAGCCGTACAGCGCCAACGCCGGCCCGCCCGTCCATGCGATGGACGAGCCGTAGCTCTTGGGAATGAAGAAGCCGCCGTAGGCGCCGATGGCCGAACTGAACCCGATCACCGCCGCCGATTCGATGCCGGCCTGCCGCGTCGCCGCCGCCTTGCCGTCCGCGTCGGCATTGGCCGACCAGCGCTCGTGCAGGGTGCGGAAGATCACCGGGATCATGCGGAACGTCGAGGCGTTGCCGATGCCGCTGAGCACGAACAGCGCCATGAAGCTGCCGAGGAAGCCGTGGAAATTGCCGCCCTGCCCGTGCTCCGGCAGGAAATGCAGCACCGCGAACACGCCGACGATCATCAGCGCGAACACCCAGAAGGTCAGCAGCGCGCCGCCCAGCTTGTCCGACAGCCAGCCGCCCACCGAACGCATCAGCGCGCCAACCAGCGGCCCGAGGAAGGCGTAGGCCATCGGGTTCACGTCCGGGAACTGCGTCTTGATGAGCATCGGGAAGCCGGCCGAGAAGCCGATGAACGACCCGAACGTGCCGATGTACAGCCAGCACATCAGCCAGTTGTGCTTGCGCTTGAAGATCACCGCCTGCTCGGCGAACGAGGAGCGCGCGGCGGCCAAGTCGTGCATGCCGAACCACGCGGCCACCGCGCAGACCAGCAGGAACGGCACCCACACGAAGCCCGCATTTTGCAGGAACAGCTGCTTGCCCTCGGCGGTCAGCTGCGGCGCGCCGGCGACCGCGCCGAACAGCCCGAAGGTGATGACCAGCGGAATCACGAACTGGGTGGCCGACACGCCGAGGTTGCCCAGCCCCGCGTTCATCCCCAGTGCGAAGCCCTGCTTCGCCTTCGGATAGAAGAACGAGATGTTGGACATCGACGAGGCGAAGTTGCCGCCGCCGAAGCCGCAGAGGATGGCGATGGCGACGAAGTGCCAGTACGGCGTCGTCGTGTCCTGCACCGCGAAGCCCAGCCAGACCGCCGGGATCAGCAGCGAGGCTGTCGCGATTGCCGTCCAGCGCCGGCCGCCGAACAGCGGCACCACGAACGAGTAGAAGATGCGCAACGTCGCCCCGGACAGCGCGGGCAACGCCGCCAGCCAGAACAGTTGGTTGGTGTCGAACTGGAAGCCCACCTGCGGCAGGCTGACGGTGACGGCAGAGAACATCTGCCAGATCGCGAACGCCAGCAGCAGCGCCGGGATCGAGATCGCCAGGTTGCGGTTGGCGATGCGGTTGCCGGTCTTCGCCCAGAACGCGGCGTCCTCCGGATGCCAATCGTGGATCAGGAAACCGACGCTGCGTGGCTTGTTGGCCAGTTGGGCGCTCATGGGGATTTGCCTGTACAGGGAGAAGCCGCTGGGCGATGGGCGCGCCGCTGGGCGCAGCGCTATCGCGATGGCGGCAGCATGGGCGCGCGGCCCCTTCCCCAATTTGATCGGAATCAAATCCTGTGCCGGCGGCCGACTGCCGCTTGACTCAGATCAAGTCCCGCGCTGGCGAGGCACGAAGCACCCGACATCCCGCATGAACTCCCTTCTCCCCGTTCACGGGGAGACAGCCCGAAGGGCGGATGAGGGGCGTGCTCTGCGCGAAGAGCGCCCCTCACCCTCCTTCGGCCCCCTCTCCCCGCTGCGTGGGGAGAGGGATGAGTTGTGAGCTAACGCCTGAAATAAGTCGGACCGCGAAGCGGTCTCGACTTGATTGAATTGTTAGGCCGCGCCGCGAGAAAGCTCGGGCCAGACCTGTCGAGTACCGACAAGATACAGCGTGCCGATGCCAAGGCAAATCAGGGAACTCCAGCACCAGAAGGCCACACTGCGCTCACCGGGTGCAACGGCTGCGAGGACGAATCCTGCTACACCCCGCAGCAGGTAAATGCCGGTAATGACGCAAAGCCCGGTGCGAATAAGCGGGAGCCTTGGAATGACGCCGGCGCCGGACAGAGCGTAGAGCGACCAAACGCCGAGCACTGCAGCAATTCCCGTCGTGATGAGGGTAGGGGCGATATGGCCGGCAGCAGAGAGTTGAGCCATGCGCTCACCTGCACCGAAGAAGCGGTACCAAGGTGGGCCAAAGAAGATGCAGCCGAGGTGTAGTAGGGCCGCGAGCGCGCTCAGCGCAGCTCCGGATAACAGGTATGGGTTTGCCATATTGTTTAAAGCGGCCTAACGCCTGCTCACGCCGCGATTGCGCACGCTGTCGCGCACGTCCACCTCGAAATCGATCTCGATTGCCTCATCGCCCCCATTGGCATCCAGCGGCAGGCGGATCGTCAGTCCGTCCCGGCACGGCAGGCGCGCCATATAGGGCTCCAGCAATGCACGCGGCAGATGCAATCGCACACCGCCTTCCAGCATGGGTTCGGCGGCATCGGTGAGGACGACGGACTGCCGCAGGCTGCCGCCGGGGAAGCGGGTCAGGTTGTCCACCGCCTGCCCCGCCTGCAATGCCGCCAGCTCCGCTTCGTCGATGCGGAACCGCAGGCTTTGGCCCTGCATCTGCACTTTCATCGCGCCGCCTCCTGCCATTGTTCGGGCGTGTTGAGATTGTCGAGTTGTGCGGCGGCATGTTCCGGCAGCGGCAGGAAGACGCCGTCCTGCGCCGCGTGCAGGGCGCGCAGCGAGCGCCGGTTGGGGGGGAGCCGCAGCGCCTCCGGCAGCCAGTCGCGCAGGCGCGCGTCCAGTTGCAGGCGCAGCGGCAGCATGTGGTCGCGGTAGCAGGCGCAGCGCGCGTCGCTGGTCGCCAGCGTTGCGAGCAGCGGCGCAGCGATCATGGGCATGTCCACCGGCACTATCAGCAGCGGCCCGTCCGGCAAGGCAGCGGCCACGCCGGCGATGCCGCCCAGCGGGCCAAGGTCGCGCTCCGTATCGGGAATGCCATCCAGTTCCGGGTAATCGCCGCTGACCGCCACATGCGACGCGCCAGCTTCGCGCAACAGGTATGCCATGTGATGCAGCAATGGTTTGCCGTGCCAGGGCAGGCCGGCCTTGTCGCGGCCCATCCGGCTCGACCGGCCGCCGGCCAGCACCACGCCCGTCCACGCCGGATCAGTGACCGTGGCCGGCATGGGCGTCCCGGGCGACTTCGGGTTCGTGGCCGCACAGCGAACAGCCTTCGCTCCACACGCTGTCGCCGTCCTCGTAGTGTTCCTGCTTCCAGACCGGGCTGGTGTGCTTGACCGCCTCGATCACCTGCCGACAGGCGCGGAACGCCTCGTCGCGGTGCGGCGTGCCGGCGGCCACCACCACCGCCAGATCGCCGATGCCGAGGCGGCCCTTGGCATGGGCGATGTAGAGCTTGAGCTTCGGGCCGAACTCGGCATCGCAGCGCGCGGCGATGTCGGCGAAGCCGTTCAGCGCCAGCGCGTCGAACATGTCGTAGCTCACGCCGGTCACCACGCGCCCGTGGTTGAGATCGCGCACGCGGCCGACGAACATCGCGATGCCGCCGAAGCCGGGATCGGAGACGAACTCCAGCGCGGCGGACGGATCGAGCTTGCCCTCGGCGATATCGACGACAGCACAGTGATGCCTGCTTTCTTCCGTTGCGTTCACGTCAGCCTCCGCTCACCGGTGGCAGCACCGCCATCTGGCCATCGGCTGGAATCGGATCGGCTTCGCGCAGCACCGCCCTGTCGCTGGCGAAGGCCGAATACGCCAGCAGCTTCGGATTGAACGCCGGCCAGTGCGCGGCGGCATGGGTCTCCAATGCACGGCGCAGGTCGGCGACCGTCGCGCCCTCGGCAAGTTCCAGCGCGACCCGCGCGTCCGGCTGGTGGTCGCGGAACGCACCGAACAGTTTCACTTCGACCTTCATGCCTCACACCCATCCAGTTGCAGACCGAGCAGATGCCCGAGCCCATACACATTTACCAGCGCACCTTCCGCCAGATCCTGCGCTGCTTCATCGATGACGATCCACGTATTGCCCTGCGCCAGCGGCGCGATGCGGAACGATTCCTGTCCGTGCAGCACCTGCGCACGCAGGCGACCCTCGGCGTCCACCGCCAGCCGCCCCTTGAGATGGAAGCGCAGCGCATGGCGCTTGCGATAGGGCGCGGCCAGCGGGGCGCGCAGCGGGCGCTCCGGCGGCAGCCCGGTCATCGCGCGCAGCGCCGGTTCGACGAAGAAGCGCAGACCGACCGCGCCGGACACCGGGTTGCCCGGCAGGCCGAAGAACAATTGCCCGCCCGGCAGCGTGGCGAACAGCAGCGGCTTGCCGGGGCGGATACGCACCTTGTGGAAGTGGAAGCTCGCGCCGAGGCGGCGCAGCGCGTCGGGGACGAAATCGTAGCGTCCCATCGACACCGCGCCGGTGCTGAGCACCACGTCCGCGCCCGCCGCCAGCGCGCGTTCGAGCGCGGCGAGGAAGGCATCGGCATCGTCGCCGACGGTTTCGCGCCAAACCAGCGTCGCGCCGGCATCGGCGATGCGCGCGGCCAGATAGGGGCCGTTGCTGTTGCGGATTTCGCCGGAAGCCAATGGCTGCGCGGGGTCATCCACCAGTTCGCGGCCGGTGTTGAGCAGGGCGACCCGCGGCTGCCGCCGCGCCGTCACCTCGGAGACGCCCAGCGCGGCCGGCAGCATCAGCTGCGGCGCTTCCAGCCGGGTGCCGGCGGCGAGCACGCAAACGCCCCGCCCCACGTCCTCGCCGTGCAGGCGCACGTGCTGGCCCTGCGGCACGTTGGTCAGCACGCGGATGCGCAGCGGGCGGTCGTCTGCTGCACGCATCAGCACTTCGGTTTGCTCCACCGGCACCACCGCGTCCAATCCGTCGGGAATGCGCGCACCGGTCATGATTTCCCATGCACCAGTTGAAGCCGCGCCCTGCGTCGCCGTCACCTGCGCATCGCCGGCCGCCTGCGCGCCCGCCACGTCGAACTCGCTGCCGGCGGCAACGCCGGCCTCGCCCACGCGCAAAGCGAAACCATCCATCGCCGAATTATCGAACGGCGGCAAATCCTCCCCGCTGATGACGTCCGCCGCCAGCACCAAGCCCCGCTCCGGCGCGAGCCGCTGCGCCGGCAGGCGTTGCGCGGCGGTTTGGATGATCGCCAACGCTTCGTCGTAGCCGATCATGCGTGCTTCCCGCCTTCGATCATCGCCAGCGCATGCGCCAGCAGCGGCGCGAGGATGTCCATGCCCTGCCGCGCCGCGCGCGGGCTGCCGGGCAATGCCAGCACCAGCATGCCGCCGACCTTCACCGCTTCGGCGCGGCTCAACCATGCCAAGGGCGTGTGCTTCGCGCTCTCGCTGCGGAGCAGTTCCGCCAATCCATCGACGCGCCGGTCGGCGACGCTGCGCAGCGCTTCCGGCGTCAGGTCGCGCGGCGACAATCCGGTGCCGCCGGTGCACAGGCACAAACGCACGCCATCGGCCGACAGCGCGCGCAGGCGCTGCGCCAGCGGTTCGATGCCGTCCGGCAGGATGTCGATGTTCGCCACGTCCGCGCCGAGCTTGCGCAGCCCGTCCACCAGTTCCGGGCCGGAGCGGTCTTCGTATTCGCCGTCGCTGGCACGATCGCTGAGGGTGATGACGGCGCAGCGCAGGCCGTCGAGGCGCGCCAGATCGCGCGGCTTGTAATGCGCGCGCTCGTCCTCGCGCATCCCGTCGGGATGCAACCACAGCCCCTTCTTGCCGCCTTCCTTGAACAGCAGGCGGATGCCGCCGATCGCCAGCACCGGCTCCACCGGCTTGGTCAGGTCGTACAGGGTGAGCAGCGCAGCGTTGACGCCGGCCAGCGCCTCCATCTCCACGCCGGTGCGGGCCTCGGTGGCGCATTCGCAATAGACGCGGATGGCGTGGCGCTCCGGGATCGGCTCGCAGCGCACCCGCACCAGTTCCAGCGACAGCGGATGGCATAGCGGCATCAGCTGTGATGCCATCTTCGCGCCCTGCATGCCGGCCACCTCGGCCATCATCAGCGCATCGCCCTTGGGCAGGCGGCGCTCCACGATCATCGGGTAGGCCAGCGGGCCGGCCAGCAGTTCTCCCACCGCCACCGCGCGGCGGCGGGTCGGGCGTTTGTCGCGGATGTCGGCCATGTGGAAGGCCGCGCTGGGTTCCGTCGTCATGTCGTGCTTATCCACCGATGGAGGCCAGATGCGGGGTGATCCCGGTATTGCCTTCGTGCAGGCCGTGCCCCGCCGCCTTCAGCCCGAGTTGCATGGCGATGCGCGCCACCAGCGCATCGAAGTCGTCGTCCGACTGCAGCAGCGGGCGCAGGCTGACGCCGAACTCGCCGAACAGGCACAGCCGCAGGTCGCCGCGCGCGGTCACGCGCAGGCGGTTGCAGCCGGCGCAGAAATCCTTGGAATACGGCGCGATCACGCCGATCCGCCCGCGATGCTGCGGATGCGCGTATTCGCGCGCCGGCCCCGCGTCCGCCGCGCGCGGCTGCAGCAGCCAGCCGGCGTCGCGCAGCCGCTTTTCCAGCGCGTCCGCGCGGACGTGGTGGCGCTCGAAATAATCCTTGTTGTCGCCGGTGCGCATCAGTTCGATGAAGCGCACGCTCACGTCGCGCTCGCGCAGGTAGTCGCACCACGCGGGCAGTTCGTCGTCGTTGAGGCCGCGCAACAGCACCGCGTTGAGCTTGACCGCGTCGAAGCCCAGGGTCTGCGCGATCTCCAGGCCCTCGCTCACTTCGGCGAAGCGGTCGTGGCCGGTGATCGCGGCGAAGCTCGCCGGGTCGAGGCTGTCCACGCTGACGTTGAGCGCGGTCAGGCCGGCCTCGCGCCAGATGCGTACGTGGCGCGGCAGCAGGCAGCCGTTGGTGGTGATGGCGATTTTCTGCACGCCCGGCGTCGCCGCCACCGCCGCGATGATCTCTGGCAAGTCCTTGCGCAAGCTCGGCTCGCCGCCGGTCAGGCGAATCTTGCGCATGCCGAGCGCGACGAACGCGCGCACCAGCCGGCGGATTTCGTCGAGGGCGAGGAAGGTCGGGCGGCCGTCGGCCTGGTAGCCTTCGGGCAGGCAGTAACTGCAACGGAAATTGCAGGCCTCGGTCAGGGACAGGCGCAGGTAGGGAAACGTGCGGCCGAAACCGTCGACGAGGGTGGACATGTTGTGGCTCCATTCCGATGCAGGGAGGCCGGCCCGTTTCCGGTCCGGCCCAGTGGCGGCGGCCCGGAAGCCGACGCCACGGCCCCTTCACCATATCCGCCGCGGCGACCGCGGCGCACCCAGGCGGAAGGGCTTGGAGGTGTTGCGCCGACAGCTTAGCGCCGGCCGCGCGTTTCGCGCTTGATTGCGATCAAGAGGCGCCCTGGCGACGCCGTGCTAGCGTGCCGCCCACCGCAGCGCATGCCCGCGAATCACCATGAACCTCGCCACCTTCCACGATCTCCTCGACGCAGCCCGACGCCAGCCCGAGCCGCAGCGGCTGCTGTTCGTGTTCGCGCGGGTGGAGCTTCCGGAACACGCCACGGATGCGCAGCGCGAGCGCTTCGACCGGCGCGAGGGCGGCACGATCTCGCCCTGCCTGTGCGTGGACAAGGCGCCGGACGAAATCGCCGGCTTCGACGCGCTGGCCGCGGAATCCGAAACCACCGGCCAGGCTTGGGACATCGTGTTCGTGGGCAGCCTGTCCGGCCGCGCCGGCGTCGCGCCCAGCGCCGACGAGGCGGCGCAGCCCCTGCGCTTCATGGTCAATGCGATCAACAACGGCCGTGTCGGCGACTTCGCCGCCTTCGACCGCCAGGGGGATGCGTTGCAGTTCGGCTGACCGACGCTCGCCGGCTCAGCCCGTCACCATCGCCCGCACCATCTGCAGGCCGAGGAAGAACGCCACCAGCACGGTGTTGAGCGCCCAGACCACGGTCAGCGCCTGCGCCATCACGCCGTAGCGCGGGTCCTTCGCCTTCGGCGCGGCCTTCCACACCGCGGCGACGATCCAGGCGGTATAGCCGAGCAGGAACACCAGCAGGCCCAGCGTCGCGCCCGGCAGCTGGCCGTGATCCACCAGCCAGGCCACCGCCAGCCACACCAGGTTGCTGGGGATGACGCCGTACAGCCAGAACACCTTCCACAGCGGGCTGCGTTCGGGCAGCGGGATGGCGTGCGATGCGTGCATGGCGATACCCCGAAGGAGGTGTGACGCACGCATGGTACTGCGCTTGACCTGCGTCCATGCAAGTCTCCCGCTTCGCCGCCACCATGGCGTTGCAGGACGCCGGTCGGAAACGCCCTGCTACGATCCTTCCGTATCGAGACGCCGTCGCATTTCGCCATGACCGATCCCGCGCTGGAACTGCAACCGGAGGACGCGCTGCGGCGCGTGCGCGACGGCGTGCGGCTGCTGGACGTGCGCGGGGACGGCGAGCGCGCGGCGGGCATGGCGGAAGGTGCGGTCGGCATCGGGCTCGCGCAGTTGCTGGCCGATCCCGCCCGCTGGCTGGAGGACCCCGGCGTCGAAACCGGACTGATCTGCGCCAGCGGCGTGCGCACCCGCAATGCGGTGCTGCGGCTGCGCGCGCTCGGCTACGCCGGGGTCTGGTCGATCGCGGGCGGCACCCGGCAGTGGGCGCAGGCCGGGCTGCCGATGACGGAAGCGCAGGAATCGCCCGGGTTCCTCGAACGCTATTCGCGCCACCTGCTGCTGCCCGACGTCGGCCTGGCCGGGCAGCGACGCCTGCGCGATGCGCGGGTCGCGCTGATCGGCGCAGGCGGCCTCGGTTCGCCGGTGGCGCTTTACCTCGCCGCCGCCGGCGTCGGCACGCTGACCCTGATCGACCACGACCACGTCGATCGCAGCAACCTGCAGCGGCAGGTGCTGCATAGCGAGGCCGACATCGGCCGGCCCAAGGTGGCCTCCGCGCGCGACCGCCTGCTTGCGCTCAACCCCGACCTGCGCATCGAGGAACGCCCGGTCCGGCTGGCCGCCAGCAACGTCGAACCGCTGCTGGCCGGGCACGACGTGGTGGTGGACGGCAGCGACAATTTTTCCACCCGCTACCTCGCCAACGACGCCTGCGCGCGGCTGCATCTCCCGCTGGTCTACGGCGCGGTCGAGCGCTTCCGCGGCCAGGCCAGCGTGTTCTGGCCGGGCCCGGACACGCCGCACGGCTGCTATCGCTGCGTGTTCCCGCAGCCGCCGCCGCCCGAACTCGCGCCGAACTGCGCGGAAGCGGGCGTGCTGGGTGTGCTGCCCGGCCTAGTCGGCATGCTGCAGGCCACCGAGACGCTGAAGCTGCTGCTCGGCATCGGCGCGCCGCTGCTGGGGACGCTGCTCTGCGTCGATGCGCTCGGCATGCAGTTCGAACGCATCCCGCTGGGGCGCGATCCGGAGTGCCCGGCCTGCGGCAAGGGCAGCGCCGGGAACAGCTACGCCGATCTGCCCGAGGTCTGCTCGGCGGAATGAATCCCCGCTTCACGTCCACGAAAGACGGGGGAAGCGGGTTGTCGATGTGGAAAGCGGCCCCTCATCCGCCTTCGGCACCTTCTCCCCGCAGGCGGGGAGAAGGAAAAACAGGCACGCTCTCGCTGCGCGGGAAGAAGGAAACTGCGACACTTCGCGAATGGCTCTCACTTTCCTCGCCATCGCGCTCTACCTGATCGCCGCCGGCTGGCTGGTGCTGTCCGAACGCGCCGACCGCGACACGGCCAGCCGCGGCTGGCTGCTGCCGGCCGATGCGGCCGTGCTCCTGCACGGGCTGACCCACTACCTGGCCTGGCGCCAGAGCGGCGCCACCGACCTGCACTTCTTCTCCGCGATGTCGCTGGTCGGGCTGGGCATGGCCGCCCTGACCGCGCTGGTCGGCGCCAGCGGGCGGATGCGCGCGCTGGGCGTGGTGGTGTTTCCGCTGTCCGCCGTCGTCCTGCTGGCCTACCGCCTGTACGGCCATGCCACCCAGCCGGAACCGCTGGACTGGCGCTTGCTGCTGCACGCCTGGCTGGCGCTGCTGGCCTACGCCACGCTGGCGCTGGCGGCGGTGCTGGCGATCTTCCTGTGGCTGCAGGAGCGCGCCCTGCGCCGGCGCGAATTCCACGCATGGCTGCGCGCGCTGCCGCCGCTGACCGAGCTGGAAACCCTGCTGTTCCGCACCATTGCGGTCGGCTTCGTGCTGCTCACCGCCACCCTGCTGACCGGCGTGCTGTTCGTCGAGAACCTGCTGGCCCAGCATCTGGTGCACAAGACCGTGCTCAGCCTGCTGTCCTGGCTGGCGTTCGGCGCGCTGCTGCTGGGCCGCTGGCGGCGCGGCTGGCGCGGCGCCATCGCGGTGCGCTGGACGCTGGCGGCGATGGCGCTGCTGGTGCTGGCCTTCTTCGGCAGCAAGTTCGTGCTGGAGCTGGTGCTGCACCGCACCGCCTGACGCCCGATTTCATCCCCCGAGCCCCGCCTCAACCCCTGCCACCGTTCCACGGCGCGAACGCTGTGGATACGTTTGCAGCTTGAATATTTGCATTGACAACTATTGCATGGGCCAGCAAAATGCCGCCCCATGCACGAACACGCCACCCCCGCCGAAGCCTGCAGCGGTTCCGCCCTGGGCCTGCTGTTCCGCCAGGTCCGCGACGCCATGTGGGCGCGGATGGAGCGGGAGCTGGCCGCCGCCGGCCACGACCTGACCTTCAGCCAGTTCATCGCGATCAAGAAGCTCGCCACCGGCACTGCCGGCGTCACCGACCTCGCCCGCGCCGCCGACCTCAACCCCGGCGCGATGACCCGCCTGCTGGACAAGCTGGAAGCCCGCGGCCTGCTGGTGCGCGTGGCCGATCCCAGCGACCGCCGCGCCCTGCACATCCACCTCACCGACGCCGGCCGCAAGCTCTGGGGCGACGTCGACCAGTGCGGCCGGCGCGTGCGCGAACGCGCGTTGCACGGCATGGACGACGCCACGCGTACCCTGCTGACCGGCCTGCTCGAGCAGGTGCGCGACAACCTCCTTTCCACGGACTGAGCCCCGATGTCCCGATCCCTCCCCCTCGCCGCCGCCCTCGCCGGCGTTCTGCTGGTTTCCGGCTGCGCCAGTACCGGCGACTTGCAGCCGGCGTCCGCCCCCGTTGATCCCGCCGGCTACGCGCTGGCGCGCAGCCTCGCCGGTGCGCCGCTGAGCGACGCAGCCTTCCCGAACCGGGACTGGTGGCGCGCGCTGGGCGACCCGCAGCTGGACGCGCTGGTCGACGAAGCCCTGCGCGGCACGCCCTCGCTGGCGGCGGCCGACGCTCGCGTGCGCAAGGCCCAGGCGCAGGCCGGGCTGGCAGACGCCGCGCGCAAGCCGACCCTCGGCGGCAGCGCGCAGTACGCGGTGGCGCAGCTGCCGGAAGGCCTGGCCGGCGACGAGATCGGCGGTCAGCTGATGCACAACGCCGTGCTGATGGTGAACTTCGACTGGCCGCTGGACGTCTGGGGCGGCAAGCGCGCCGAGTACGAGGCCGCGCTCGACCAGACCCACGCGCTGCAGGTCGAGGCGCAGGCCGCGCGGCTGGCGCTGGCGGCCAACGTGGCGCGCGGCTACGTGGCGCTGGCGCAGGCGTTCGATGCGCTGGACGTCGCCAACCGCGAGCAGGCGCGCAGCGAGCGCCTGCTGCAATTGGCGAAGCAGCGCGTCGATGCCGGCCTCGACAACCGCATCGCGCTGCGCAACACCGAAACCATGATCGCCACCGCCAAGGCGCAGGGCGGCGCCGCGCAGCAGCAGATCGACGCGCTGCGCAACGCGTTGGCGGCGCTGCTGGGGCAAGGACCGGATCGCGGCCTCGCGATCGCGCGTCCGCAGCTGCTGAAGGCCCCCGCGCCCGCGCTGCCGTCCGCGCTCCCCAGCGAACTGCTGGGCCATCGCCCCGACGTGGTGGCGGCGCGCTGGCGGGTGGAAGCCGCCGCGCAGGGCATCAGGACGGCCAAGGCCAGCTTCAAGCCGAGCATCGACCTGAGCGGACTGGTCGGGCTCGCCTCGACCGGCTTCTCCGATCTGTTCCGCAGCGATTCCCTGCTCGGCTTCGGCGGCCCGGCGATCAGCCTGCCGATCTTCGACGGCGGCCGCCTGCGCAACAACCTGGCCGCGCGCGACGCCGACTACGACCTCGCGGTCGCCGACTACGACGCCACCGCCGTGCAGGCCCTGCACGACGTGGTCGACGCGCTGCAGGCGATCCGCTCGCTGGACGAACAGGGCGCCTCGCTGCAACAGGCGCAGGCCGCCGCCAGCTCCGCGCTGGACCTCGCGCAGGCGCGCTACAAGGCGGGCCTGGGCACCCAGCTCGACGTGCTCGCCGCGCAGAAGCCGCTGTTGCAGATCGAACAGCAAGCTGCCGGCCTGCGCGCGCAGCGCTACGCCGCCGGCATCGACCTGAACCGCGCCCTCGGCGGCGGGCTCGAGGTCGCATCCCCCAACACCACCGCATCGAACTGAGCGTCCCCATGACCACCGAAACCACTCCGAACACGTCCGCCGGCAAGGGCGCCCCGCTGCCCGCCTCGCAGAGTTCGCTCAAGCCCGCCAACGGCAAGCGCAAGCGCGCGCTGCTGATCCTGCTGGTCGCCGTGCTGGTGCTGGGCGCCGCCTGGCTGGCCTACTACCTGCTGGTGGCGCGCTGGCACCAGGACACCGACGACGCCTATGTGCAGGGCAACATCGTCAGCGTCACCGCGCAGACGCCGGGCACCGTGGTGGCGATCAACGCCGACGACGGCATGCGGGTGAAAGCCGGCCAGGTGCTGGTGCAGCTCGACCCGAACGACGCCCAGGTCGCCTTCGAGCAGGCCGAAGCCAACCTCGCCGCCACCGTGCGCCAGGTGCGCGGCCTGTACAGCAGCGTGGACGCCGCGCAGGCCGACATCGCCGCGCGCGAAGTGGCGGTGGCGCAGGCGCGCGCCGACGTGGCCCGCCGCAGCGGGCTGGTCGCCAGCGGCGCGGTGTCGTCCGAGGAACTGGCCCACGCGCAGGCGCAGCTGAAGGCCGCGGAAGCCGCGCTGTCGGCCTCCAGCGGGCAGTTGTCGCGCAGCCGCGCGCTGGTCGATGCCACCACCGTGGCCAGCCAGCCGCAGGTGCAGGCCGCCGCCGCGCAGCTGCGGCAGGCCTACCTGAATCTGCAGCGCGCCGCCGTCGTCGCTCCGATCGACGGCTACGTCGCCAAGCGCAGCGTGCAGTTGGGCCAGCGCGTGCAGCCGGGCGGCCCGCTGATGGCGGTGATCCCGCTGGAGCAGGTGTGGGTGGACGCCAACTTCAAGGAAACCCAGCTGCACAACATGCGCCTGGGCCAGCCGGTGAAGCTCACCGCCGACGTCTACGGCAGCGACGTGGAGTTCGACGGCAAGCTGGTCAGTCTGGGCCTCGGCACCGGCAGCGCGTTCGCCCTGCTGCCGGCGCAGAACGCCAGCGGCAACTGGATCAAGATCGTCCAGCGCATCCCGGTGCGCATCCAGCTCGATCCTAAGCAGCTGCGCGAGCATCCGCTGCGCCTGGGCATGAGCATGTCGGCCGACGTCAGCGTGCGCGACCAGGGCGGCGCGGTGCTGCCGGCCACGCCCGCAGACAAGCCGGTGCTGACCACCGACGCCTACGCCCGGCAATTGCACGACGCCGACGCGCTGATCGAAAAGACCATCGCCGGCAACCTGCCGCAGAACCGCAAGTCCTGATCCCCCTTCGCAGGAGTCGCGCTGGTAGCGCGTCGTTCCCTCCCCTCTCCTCGTGGTGACGGGCGCCGCCAAGCCGGCAGTCAAGCGATTGCCGCTCCTGCACCTTCCCCAGCAACCGAGCCCCCATGGCCAACACCATCGCCCAGGAAGAAGAATCGATGGGCCTGCCGCCCGGCCGCGAGGCCACGGCCGCGCCGTCCGACTTCCGCCCGCCCAACGTCGCGCTGACCACGCTGGGGCTCGCGCTGGCCAGCTTCATGCAGGTGCTGGACACCACCATCGCCAACGTCTCGCTGCCGGCCATCTCCGGCAACCTCGGCGGCAGCGCCAACCAGGCGACGTGGGTGATCACCTCGTTCGCGGTCAGCACCGCGATCGCCCTGCCGCTGACCGGCTGGATGACCCGCAAGTTCGGCGAACGCAAGCTGTTCATGTGGTCGACGCTGGCGTTCGTGATGGCCTCGTTCCTGTGCGGCATCGCCCACAGCATGGGCCTGCTGGTGGTGGCGCGCGCGCTGCAGGGCTTCGTGGCCGGGCCGATGTACCCGGTGACGCAGGCGCTGCTGCTGTCGATCTATCCGCCCGCGCGGCGCGGCCAAGCCATCGCGCTGCTGGCGATGGTCACGGTGGTCGCGCCCATCGCCGGCCCGATCCTCGGCGGCTGGATCACCGACAACTACAGCTGGGAATGGATCTTCTTCATCAACATTCCCATCGGCATCTTCGCCAGCACCGTGGTCGGCCGGCAGCTGAAGGGCCGGCCCGAGCGGCTGGAGAAGCCGAAGATGGACTACGTCGGCCTGGCCACGCTGGTGCTCGGCGTGGGCGCGCTGCAGGTGCTGCTGGACCTCGGCAACGACGAGGACTGGTTCGCCTCGCCCACCATCGTGATGCTGGCCATCGTGTCGGCGATCGCACTGGCGGTGTTCGTGATCTGGGAGCTGACCGACAAGGACCCCATCGTCAACCTGCGCCTGTTCCGCCACCGCAACTTCCGTTCCGGCACCATCGCGATGACCGTGGCCTACGGCGCGTTCTTCAGCGTCGGCATCCTGGTGCCGCTGTGGCTGCAGCGCAACCTCGGCTACACCGCCATCTGGGCCGGCTTCGCCACCGCGCCGATCGGCATCCTGCCGGTGATCCTGACCCCGTTCGTCGGCAAGTACGCCAACCGCTTCGACCTGCGCCTGCTCGCCAGCTTCGCCTTCGTGGCGATGTCGCTGACCAGCTTCGCGCGCTCGCACTTCAACCTCGACGTGGACTTCCACCACGTGGCGCTGGTGCAGCTGTTCCAAGGGCTGGGCGTGGCGCTGTTCTTCATGCCGGTCTTGCAGATCCTGCTGTCCGATCTGGAGCCGCACGAGATCGCGGCGGGCTCGGGCCTGGCCACCTTCGTGCGCACGCTGGGCGGCAGCTTCGCCGCCTCGCTGACCACCTACGCCTGGAGCGAGCGCGGCGCGGTCCACCACGCGCACATGACCGAGCGGGTGTCCGGCCTCGACCCCGACGCGATGCAGGCCGTGGCGCAGTACGGCGGCGGCGACCTCCAGCGCGGCGCGGCGGTGCTGGAACGGATGATCTCCAACCAGGCCGCGCAGATCGGCTTCAACGAGATCTTCCACCTGCTCGGAATCATCTTCCTCGGCGTGATCCTGTTCGTGTGGCTGGCGAAGCCGCCGTTCGGGGCCAAGACCGGCGGCGCGCCCGCGGGTGGCGGGCACTGAGCGGGGTCCGCCCCGCTCGCCCGTTCAGCCCGCCACGTCCAGCGCGTCGGCCAGCCGCTCGACCGCGACGACCTCCATGCCCTTGTAGCTGCCGGACTTCGGCGCGTTGGCTTTCGGCACGATGGCGCGCTTGAAGCCGTGCGTCGCCGCTTCCTTCAGACGCTCCTCGCCGTTCGGCACCGGGCGGATTTCGCCGCTGAGGCCCACTTCGCCGAATGCGATGGTTTTCTCCGCCAGCGGCGCGTCGCGCAGCGAGGACAGCACCGCCAGCAGCACCGGCAGGTCGGCGGCGGTTTCCTGCACGCGGATGCCGCCGACCACGTTCACGAACACGTCCTGGTCGCCCACCATCACCCCGCCGTGGCGGTGCAGCACCGCCAGCAGCATCGCCAACCGGTTGCCTTCCAGCCCGACGACGACGCGGCGCGGGTTGGACAGCGGCGAGGCATCGACCAGCGCCTGCACTTCCACCAGCAGCGGCCGGGTGCCCTCGCGCGTCACCATCACGCAGCTGCCGGGCTGCGGCGCGCCCATGCCGGACAGGAAGATCGCGGACGGGTTCGACACTTCGCGCAGGCCGCCATCGGACATCGCGAACACGCCCAGTTCGTTGACCGCGCCGAAGCGGTTCTTGAACGCGCGCAGCACGCGGAAGCGGCTGCCGGAATCGCCCTCGAAATACAGCACCGCATCGACCATGTGCTCCAGCACGCGCGGGCCGGCGATGCCGCCCTCCTTGGTCACGTGGCCGACCAGGAACACGGCGGTGCCGGTTTCCTTGGCGTAGCGGACCAGCCGCGCCGCCGCCTCGCGCACCTGCGACACCGAGCCGGGCGCGGCGGTCAGGGTTTCCGTCCACAGCGTCTGGATGGAGTCGGCCACCAGCAGGCGCGGCCTGGCCGTCACCGCGTGTTCCAGAATGCGTTCGACGCAGGTTTCGGCCAGCGCCTGCAAGCCCTCCAGCGGCAGCCCGAGCCGCTGCGCGCGACCGGCCACCTGTGCCAGCGATTCCTCGCCGGTCACGTACAGCCCCGGCAGCGCCGGCGCCATCTTCGCCAGCGCCTGCAGCAGCAGCGTGGATTTGCCGATGCCGGGATCGCCGCCGACCAGCACCACCGCGCCTTCGGCCAGGCCGCCGCCGAGCACGCGGTCGAACTCGCCGATTCCAGTGGATGCGCGCGCCTGCGCATCGAGGCGCACGTCGGCGAGCGCGGTGATCTTCGGCGCGTCCACCTTGCCGGCCCAGCCGCCGCGGCGCGAGGCCGGCGACTTCGCCTGCGCGGCGGTTTCCAGCGCGATCTCCGCCAGCGTGTTCCAGGCGCCGCAGGCTTCGCACTGGCCCTGCCACTTGGCGTAGTCGGCGCCGCACTCGGAGCAGACGTAGGCGGTGCGGCGCTTCGGGGCGGATGTGGTTGCGGCGGGCTTGGCCATCGGTGGTTCGCGGAACGGGACTGCGGCCACTTTAGCCGGCGGATGTCGCAATTGCCGAGACGACGCGACTCAAGTTTCCGCGCGGGCGGACGCTAACGACGATGGGCCTCCCTCCCTTCCCCCGCCATGATCGTCTCCGGCTCCACCCTGCAGCTGACCGGCAGCCATGCCTCGCTGGAATACCAGCGCCGGCAGGAATCGCTGAACGCGTGGCGCGACGGCCCGAACGGCCGCCAGCGCCTGCAGTACGAATCCACCAGCGAAAGCCTGCGCATGAAGGCCGGCGGCATGCAGGTGACCCTCAGCCAGCAGGCGCTGCGTCCGCCGGTTTCCGCTGCGCCGACCGCGGTGCAGACCGCGCCGGCGGCGAACGCGACCTCCCCCGCCGGCGATGCCGACGCCAGCGTGGACGACATCGCCGACCTGAAAGTCACCCTGGTCCGGCTGCTGGTGGAGCAGATCACCGGCCGCGCGATGGAGGTCTTCGACGCCGGCGACCTGGACGCAACGGCCGCGCAGGTGCCGCCGGAGCTGTCCGAAGCCGCATCGAAGCTGGGCACGACGCAGCGGCCGGCCGCCGGCAGCGGCAACGCCGGCTGGGGCGCGACCTACACCCTCGATGAAACCCGCTTCGAAAGCGAAACCACGCAGTTCACCGCGCAGGGCATCGTGCGCACCGCCGACGGCAAGGAAATCGCGCTGTCGCTGGAGCTGAACATGAGCCGCGAGTTCGCCAGCCGCACCAGCCTGTCGGTGCGCGCCGGCGACGCGCTGAAGGACCCGCTGGTGATCAATTTCGGCGGCACCGCTGCGCAGTTGTCCCAGACCACCTTCAAGTTCGACCTCGACGTCGACGGCAAGGCCGACGACATGCGCTTCGTCGCGCCCGGCAGCGGCTTCCTCGCCCTCGACCGCAACGGCAACGGCCGGATCGACGACGGCAGCGAGCTGTTCGGCGCCGCCAGCGGCGACGGCTTCGCCGACCTCGCCCGGTACGACGACGACGGCAACGGCTGGATCGACGAACGCGACGCGGTGTTCTCCCGCCTGCGGGTCTGGACCCGCGACGGCAGCGGCAAGGACCAGCTGGTGGGCCTGCAACAGCAGGGCGTCGGCGCGCTGTACCTGGGCAAGGCGGACACGCCGTTCTCCCTCAAGGACAATGCCAACGCGCTGCAGGGCGCGGTGCGCGCCAGCGGCCTCTACCTGCGCGAGGACGGCGGCGCCGGCACGCTGCAGCAGCTCGACCTGGTGGTGTAGCCGGCGGGCTCCCTCGGCACCGGAAAACAAAAAGGCCGCCCTTTCGGGCGGCCTTTTTGCTGGTGCTTGGTGCCGGAGATAGGAATCGAACCTACGACCCCATCATTACGAATGACGTGCTCTACCAACTGAGCTACTCCGGCAAGGCGGGCAATTCTAGCGGGTGCCGGCTCAATCCGCCAGCCGCCGCAGCTCCTTGGGCAGGGCGAAGATCATGTTTTCCGGTTCCCCGTGCAGTTCGCGCACGTCCGGCGCGCCCAGCGCGTGCAGCCGCTCCAACACGCCCTGCACCAGCACTTCCGGGGCCGAGGCGCCGGCGGTGACGCCGACCCGCTTGCGACCGGCGATCCAGGCCGGGTCGATCTGCCCGGCGTTGTCGATCAGCCACGCCGCCGCGCCCTCGCGCTCGGCCAGCTCGCGCAGGCGGTTGGAGTTGGAGCTGTTCGGCGACCCGACCACCAGCACCGCGTCGCAGCCTCCGCGCACCAGCTCGCGCACGGCGTCCTGACGGTTCTGGGTGGCGTAGCAGATGTCGTCGTGCTTCGGCCCCTGGATGGCCGGGTACTTGGCCTTCAGCGCGGCGATGACGTCGCGGGTGTCGTCCACGCTGAGCGTGGTCTGGGTGGTGTAGGCGCAGTTGTCCGGCTGCTTCAGCGCCAGCGCGGAAACGTCGTCGATGTCCTCGACCAGGTGGATCTCGCCGGTTTCGCCGTCGGTGCGCCACTGCCCCATCGTGCCTTCCACCTCGGGATGGCCGGCATGGCCGATCAGCACCATGTCGCGGCCGCGGCGGCTCTGCCGGCTGACTTCCAGATGCACCTTGGTGACCAGCGGGCAGGTGGCGTCGAACACCTTGAGGCCGCGCCGCTCGGCCTCGGCGCGCACCGCCTGCGAGACGCCGTGGGCGCTGAAGATGACGGTGGCGCCATCCGGCACTTCATCGAGTTCCTCGACGAACACCGCGCCGCGCGCCTTCAGGTCGTCGACCACGAACTTGTTGTGCACGACCTCGTGGCGCACGTAGATCGGCGCACCGAAGACTTCCAGCGTGCGCTTGACGATCTCGATGGCGCGATCGACGCCGGCGCAGAAGCCGCGAGGGTTGGCGAGCAGGACATCCATGCCGCGATTATCCGCCCTTCGCCTGCGGCTTGCCCGCCAGCAGCCCGAACAGGCCGATGCCGATGGCGCCGCCGACTACCGCGCAGTCGGCGACGTTGAACGCCGGCCAGTAGTGCTCGCCGACGTGCCACTGGATGAAATCGACCACGTGGCCGTGGGCGAAACGGTCGATCACGTTGCCCAGCGCGCCGCCGACCACCATCGCCAGCGGCAGCGCCTGCTTCCAGTCGCCGCGCGGCGTGCGCGAAAGCATCCACGCCATCAGCCCGCTGATGCCGAACGCCAGCGTCATGAACACGTACTTCTGCCAGCCGCCGGCGTCGGCCAGGAAGCTGAAGGCCGCGCCGGTGTTGTAGGTGCGATACCAGTTCCAGAAGCCGTCGATCACCGGCACGGCGGTGTATTCGGGCAATGCTTTCAGGACCCACGCCTTCGACCACTGGTCGAGGGCGAGGATCAATGCCGAGGCGGCGAGCCAAGGGAGAGCGTTGGGTTTGGGGGATGTGGTCATTCTTTGCTCGTCATCCCCGCGAAGGCGGGGATCCAGTGTCTTCCAGACCCTAAATCAAAAGTCGCTGGATTCCCGCCTTCGCGGGAATGACAGCAAAGAGGACTCAGAACCACTGACGCTCCTCACCCGGCCCTTCCACGTTCGACACGCAGCGCCCGCACAGCAGAGGATGCGCCGCGTGCGCACCCACGTCCTCGCGGTGGTGCCAGCAGCGTACGCATTTGGGCTTGGCGGTCGGCTGCGCGAACACGCCGATGACGCCCTTCGCCTCCGCGTCCGGTACCACCCGCACGTCGCCGCTGATGAACAG